>CAZHZT010000016.1:0-64428 GCA_964537285.1 uncultured Saprospiraceae bacterium
GGGTTATCATTTTGAAGTTCCATTTTCCACAATTTATGTCAAAGAACTAAAAAAGGTTATGTTAGAGCAACATAACCTAGGGGAGTACATTGGTTGATTTGGATTAAGGAAGAAGGATTAAGCTCTACAAATTTTATAATTGAAAATGAATTCATTGTTAATGTTTGGTTAAATTTTTATAAAGGTTAAAAATCCATTCTTCTGGAAGGGAAGTTGAGGCTGAATCTACCGCCTACATAGAAAGTTTCGAGGTCTCGTTCATTGTCGATGCTATCTTTTTTACGATAAAATCCTTCTAAGGCTAAAAATCCGTTGTGGAAGAGCTGGTAAGTAATTTCCAGGCGAGCAAGTTGAATGTCAGCACTAACGCCTTGCCCGATATTATTGTCGAAATCTCTGACGCGGCTGGTATTCGGAGTAAGGATATTGCTTCCCCAGTTATTTTCTGGTTCATCTTCCCCAACTTCTGCATACATTAACCTGCCATGAAATACCCATTTTGGGAAGGGTTGATAGCGAAACTGGGCAATGATTTCCTGAAAATTAGCTCCAAGGGGATGGGCCAGAGGTTGATGGTCGTGAGAATAATTGGCCGCGCTATCCCTGTGAGAGTAGGTATAAGGGCGGACTACATTTGCTTCTATTTGCACGTCAAGATGGTCTATCCCGAGGGCATTGAAATATTTGATGCCTCCTTGTAAGGCGAATTTATTTCCCCACCACCCCCTTCTTTCAATCAGGAGTTCGTCGTATTTGAACTCATCGAACAAAAATTGTCCATACAGTTGGAAGCGCTTCAAAAGGTTGAGCTTTGCAGAAAAGCCAAGTGTAATATTATCCGGACTTCCCACCATTTGCTCTACGGCGCGATAAAAAATTACCGGGTTTAGATATTGCAGTTCAAATTGATTGTTTCTGGAGAAAACGATGGCTTCATAAATGCCAAAAGTAAAAACGGGAGAGGCTTTGAAGCTCAAATAATGGGCCGCTAAGTATTTTTTAGGTAGCAACAGGTCGCCAGCTTTTGCATTAGGCGAATTAGAAGAAAGTTCGGCAAAAATATTTTGCAAATGTAGCTTCCAGACCCGGGTATTTAATTTTAAATAAAAATAATTATTTGAAAAGTCAGATAAAAAAACGGAGCGAATACCTTCTCCTATAAAATGACGACCATGCCCTAGTTGTAAGCCTATGTTAGAGCTAATGTTGACGCCAAAATAGCCTTGGGCATTTAAGTAATCGTATCCGTTTTGAAACCCAAAGGCTCTGCTTTCAAAATCTTTGAAAAAGCCATTTCCCGGTATGGCGTTGTCTTGTTCTATTCGTTCATTCACATAATTGGGGAAACGCGCTTGAGATTCAGTGATGTTGGAATAAATGTATACCTTATCATCGATTCCAGCTCATATCTCCAGGCCTCGTTGGTTATAATATAAGGGTTCATCTTCATTTTCCAGCACTCCCAATCCAAGGTTTAGCATTGGGTTGATTCTAAGGTGCAGATTCGGTTCATTAACTTCAAGGAGGTTCGCAGGGGTTGGATAAAATACATTTAAGAAGGGTTTGTCGTTTTTTCTGTAAAGTGGCGAGCTCAGGCTTCTTTCGATCCTAGAACCTTCCCCATCTGGGTTTTGAAGGTATAGCCATTCGTTATTATCCTGAAAGATAAACTGAAGGTTACTTTCTCCGACACGAGAAAAAGACACACCTGCTGAATCAGTCATTTGACTTTGTGCGTCCACGGCGTATTTAACTACATCTCCTCTTCGATATCCCTTGATGGCAGAATGCAATTCCGAAGATTGATAGTTTAAAACTTCCAAGCGGTCAATGGTGTGATATGCAGGATTGCCTATTGGCAACAAACTGCCTTGGCTGTATGCTACAATATTAAGCAAATGCAGGAATATAAGGGGAAGCAGCTTCTTTGTCATAGGATGTTTTATTTTTGTGAAGAGAAGTGGGCAGCTGCCCACTTCTCTTCACCGGCCTTCTTTCTCGGTAAAAATAAAAAAAGCGATACATGAAAATGCATCGCCAAGCAAAAAATGTCCACTACAAAGTATTTTAGTTCCATTTTCCACAATTTGTCGAAGAACGAGTATTTTTTAATTAGATCCCGAGATAATCCATACCGCGAGAAAAACTGTTAGAAGATTCAAAATCATTAAGCTAAAAGTAGTGTTTAGTTGATAAAAATTTAACAATCGGTTAACACAAAGGTAATGGTTTATTTTCAGATATTCATCCCTCAGAGTCAACTCGTGTCAATTAAAACGAAGTTTTTTAGAATAATGTTTTGTGCTTTCCCTGGTTAGCCTAATGATATGTGCTGTATATTGTGTTAAGTATTGTTTAAAAAAGGAGATAGTTCATTTTTTTTGGGAGGCACGCGGGGCGTGCCTCCCAAAAGAAGCCATTTTTTCAAAATGAATGGAACCTACAAAAAGGTTTCTCTTACGTTAACTGTGGAATTTTGTCCAATTTGGTCAAAATTCTCATCCAGCCATCGATCGGCGCATTTTCTGCCTGTTTCAAAAAGTCCCTGAATAAAATCCCATCTGGTATTAAGCTTACTGGACAAGTTGAGGTGCTGAACATCTTCTTCCGGGTTGATATGGTGAAGAAAAATACGGCGGAATTGATCGTTGGGGTTGATCTCCAAATCAAGTAATCGATCAACAAATGCAATGCGTCGCATTTCAAGCATTAAGCTGGAGTTAAAGCTAAGCTCATTAATTCGATCCCTGATTTCACTGGAAGTTCTGGGGGTCTTATCAATATTGATAGGATTGATCTGCACCACCATGATGTCTCTACATCCCGCATCAATAAGCGGAAAAATAGGTGGATTCCCCATGAAGCCGCCATCCCAATAGTCTTCGCCGTCAATGGTGACTGCCTTGTACAGGTACGGTAAACAAGCAGAAGCTAAAACGGCATCGGCTGAAATATCTTTTAGCGAGAAAACTTTTAACCTGCCTTTACGAACATTAGTTGCACAAACGAATAATTTGGTGACGGAACATTTGGTAAGGCTGTCAAAGTCGACTACTTTTTCAATGATGTCTCTTAGTGGGTTGATATCCAGGGGGTTGAACTGGTAGGGAGAGAAGAAGATAGAAGCGATTTCACTGCTAAGGAACCCCCAGGAGTAGTCCATGTTGCCTTTCCCATAGACTTTGTCGTACACTCCTGGCTGGAAAAGACTGTAATTTCCATATACTGAGATAAGTTCCCAGAATTTATGCAATAATTCTCTTGCATCTTCTTTCCCACCACGGTGGAGGCCGTAGGCAAGCACGGCTGCATTCATTGCTCCGGCGCTAGTACCTGAAAACCCTTCTAGCTGTAAATCCTTTTCTTCCAGTAAGCGGTCAAGTACTCCCCATGTTAAAGCACCATGTGCGCCTCCTCCCTGTAGAGCGAGAGCCAAATATTTTTTTGCCATAAATATTGTTTTTAGCAGCCATCAAGAGAGGGTATTCTATTGGAGCAGGTGCGTTTTAAGTAGTTCACGGAAATAGACTATAAAAATAATCTTTGCCCGCTGTAGAAGCATTTTTTGCTTGGAGATCGACACTTTTTTGGGATTTTTCGAAGAAAAATCCCAAAAAAGTGTCGATCTCCAACTCAAAAAACTTCCTGCCAAGGGCATCGATAGTTTATACAGTCCAATTCCGTGAACTACTTAAGTGCCTGCTCCAATAGAATATCATTTCTCGATAGCTTGAAATGAGCATTAATTAGTTGCAGAACAAGTCTGTTACTGTGCTGTCCACCCACCATCTACAGGAAGTGCCGTTCCTGTAATGGTTTTGGCTGAATCACTGGCAAGAAAGAGAGCCAGTTCTCCTAAAAGTTCAGTTGTAGCGAAGTCTTTTACCGCATGTTTTTTTAGCATGACATTTTCAATGACTTCTTGTTCACTTATGCCATGTGACTTAGCCTGGTCTTTTATTTGGTTCTCCACCAAAGGGGTTTTTACATAACCAGGGCAGATGGCGTTGGCTGTAATGCCAAAGGGGGCTCCTTCGAGTCCCAGCACTTTAGTCAAACCCAGGATTCCGTGTTTTGAAGCCACATAAGCAGATTTAAATGCGGAAGCTCTCAACCCGTGAGCGGATGCAATATTGATTATTCTTCCAAAATTATTTTCTTTCATGTGTGGCCATACTGCTTTGGACGTATGAAAAGCAGCGCTAAGGTTTACCCCAATAATCAGATCCCAGCGACTTTCTGGAAATTCATCGATTGGAGCCACATGTTGTACACCGGCATTGTTGACTAATACGTGGACTTTACCAAACCGATCGATTGTTTTTGCTACTAATTCCTTAATCTCTTCAGGTTTTAGCATGTTCGCAGACGAGAAAAAAGCTTCTGTATCATATTTGGCTGCAACTTCAGCGGCAATCTCATTTCCATTTTCTTCCAGGCCATTAAATACAATGTTGTAACCTGCTTTGGCAAATTCTTTAGCAATACCCAGACCGATACCGCTGGTGCTACCTGTAATGATAGCCGTTTTCTTTGTAGTCGACATAGTTGTGGATTTTTTTCCCGGGATGAGTTTAGGTGGTAGCGCGCGCCACCACCTAAACTCATCCCGGGATATATTTTTTGTTTTTTTCAAAAATAGGTACAAAAAGAAGAAGTAATGGTTTGGGAAAAAAAAATATGCGGTAGACTTTTATCGAAAAATTTATTTTTTCATAGGGGTAGGATCCATTCTTTTCGTCATTAAGGCGTATCACCATTTAATTGGACTTTGTTCTAAAATAGTTTTATAAGGGATCAGGAAAATAATACCCTACCCATTTTACTTGTCCTTTTTTCCTCAGGCTGTGTTGGAAAGCCTCGCCGTACCTTTGGGTCCCGAAGGCATTCGGGACAAGTTATGCCTACGTTTTCCGCCTAGCCTGAGAAAAAAATTACTTCGCAAAATTTGGGTAGCTTATTAATTGCCTAATCCCTAAACAAAAATATTTTAGAATAAAGTCTCTATAAAAACAACCTATTTTTCATGAAAGCACAACACCTATTGCTGTGGCTGTGCCTGGGATTTTTATATCAGCTCCAGGCTCAGCCTTTACCCTCACCTCAACCATTAGGGGAAACGTTTACTGTTAGTGGATATGTTAAGGATGGACAAACAGGAGAAGAACTCCTTTATGCACAGATATCCGATTATGCTAGCAATGGAGGGACAACTACCAACTTGTACGGGTTTTATTCCATTACTCTGGAAAAGGGCATTAAGCGCCTGGAGTTTTCCTATGTAGGCTATCAAAGCTTGGTCAAGGAGATAAATTTAAATAAAGATATTGAACTCAATATCTATTTAGAACCAGCTTCTGCGACTTTAAAAGAGGTGGTCGTTTCTGGTGAATCAGAAAATGCTTCGGTAGAAGATCTCTCTATTAGTCGCATAGAAGTTGATGTCGAGCAAGTAAAAAAGTTACCCGCCCTGCTTGGGGAGCCCGACGTAATTAAAACCATTCAAACTTTACCAGGAGTGACTACCGCCGGAGAAGGTACATCGGCTTTTTTTGTGCGAGGAGGTTCAGCGGATCAAAACCTGATACTCATTGATGAGGCACCCGTTTATGAAATCTCCCATTTATTTGGTCTTTTCTCCGTATTTAATCCAGATATAATAAAGAACGCAGAATTGTATAAAGGGGGAATCCCTGCTAAGTATGGAGGGCGCTTGTCTTCATTGCTGGAGGTGACTACCAGAGATGGTAATGCAAGGCGTTTATCAGGAAGTGGGGGAATTGGTTTATTAGCAGCAAAGTTATCGGTAGAGGGGCCTGTCGTAGAAGACGAAATGTCGTTTATCCTTTCCGGAAGGCGCTCCTATGCAGATATTTTCATGCGTAACTCTGCAGAGTTTGATGGAACAACAGTACAATTCTATGATTTGAATGCTAAGCTGAATTGGAAGAAAGACAATAAAAACCGCTTTTTTCTTTCGGCCTATTCCGGAAGGGATATTTGGAATTTTGATGATAATTTTAAAATGGATTGGGGAAATACAACGACTACTTTTAGGTGGAACCACCTGTTTAGTGATCGAATGTTTTCCAACTTAAGTTTAATATACAGCAATTTTGCGTACTTTTTGGAGGATAGTGATCAGGCTGATGGTTTTCGCTGGGAAGCCAGCCAACGCGAAGTATCTTTGAAAAAGGATATTACCTGTTTTGTAAATCCTTCGTGGACGGTTCAGTTTGGTTATCAAGGCATTTACCGCCGTTTTTCTCCAGCTAAGATTTCGCCTCATTCCAGTGAATCTATTTTTAAGGAAGCTGAACTCGAAAAGCATTTTGCCCTGGATCACGCTCTTTATATAGGGAGTGAATATGAAGTTTCTGAAAGGCTAAGTATTCAGGGAGGCCTTCGTTTTTCACTATTCCAAAATATAGGGGAGAGTACTGTTTATCAATATACTGACCCAAAGGATAATATCAATGTAGAAGTTGTCGATTCTTTAAAATATGGATCTTTTGAAAATATTAAGACCTACTCCAATGTTGAACCTCGTTTTTCGGCCAGGTATTTACTTGATCCGACCAGCTCCGTGAAGCTTTCCTACAATCGCATGGTACAATATGTACACTTAATAACCAACTCAACAGTTCCTATCCCTTTCAATACATGGGCTCCAAGTTCCCCGTACCTCGAACCGCAAAAGGCCGATCAAATAGCGGTGGGATACTTCAAGAATTTTAACAAAGGTACGTACGAGTTTTCGGCTGAAGCTTTTTATAAAAAATCTCAGGACATTACAGCTTTTGCGGATAATGCGAATTTAGTCTTTAATCCTCATCTTTCTACCGAGTTCCGTCAAGGCTCCGGAGAAGCTTATGGGTTGGAGTTATTCCTGCAAAAGACGAAGGGGAAAATGCGAGGTTTTGTGAGTTATACGCTCTCTAAATCGGAGGTAGAAATCCCTACGGTAAATAATGATCAACCTTTTCCCGCAAATCATGATCGTCGCCACAACCTGAATTTAGCGCTTACTTACCAGTTGAGCGATAAATGGAATGTTGGTTCTAATTTCACTTATGGCACAGGAAGGCCTATTACTTTGCCTACAGGGAAGTTTGTTTTTGATGATTATGTAGTCAATTATTATTCTTCAAGAAACGGATATCGACTGCCAGATTTTCATCGAATGGATCTCTCTGCAACCTATGAGCCTGGAAAAAACAAGGATAAGCAGTTTAAAAATGTATGGACTTTCGGGATCTACAATGTTTATAACCGGAAAAATCCTTTCATCATCTATACCCAGAAAAAGCAGGACGATGATGGTAATATTATCGGAGATGGCACGGAGACGGAGGCGCGCTTGGTTTATTTATTTGGTGCACTACCTTATTTCAGTTGGAATTTTTCTTTTTAAAGAACAGTTGGGCGATAGCAAATCTGTTGTTTAAAGCTACAGAACAAGTCTATTTAATTAAATTGTAAATAAAATTATTATGAAAAATAATATTCTTCTCATATTTATAAGCATCCTCATCCTTTCTTCATGTGATGAACCTATTGAGCTAGATCTTGAACAAACAGAAGCTGTCGTGGTGATAGAAGGACTCGTTACGAACGAAAGGGGTAATCACTACGTAAAAATTGGCAAAAGTTCCGGCTTTGATGCTAGTGGAGGCAATGAACTCATTAGTGGAGCTACCGTAAAAGTAAGAGATGATAATGGACGTTCGTTTACATACATCGAATCATCCCCCGGGTACTATATTTCGGAGGAAGTTTTTAAAGGCGAGATAGGATCGGTATATACTTTGGAGGTGCTGGTCGAAGATCGTTTGTACACGGCTTCTGAAGAGCTTCGCTATGTATCCTCGTTTGATAGCTTAACCTATATCATTGACGAAGAAGAAAGAGCCGACCCTGAAGACCCGGAAACTTTTTATGAAGTATTGATATATATCAAAGAGCCCCAGGAAACAGAAGATTATTATTTGTTCAAGTTTTATAAAAACGGGGAAGAGGAAAATTACGACGGCCAGTGGATATACGTTTACGATGATGTAGCCATTGCTGAAAATGTAGATGCCCTGGCAATCGATGGCTATTTTGCCCTTGGTGACACTGCCAAGGTAGAAGTGTATGGACTTAGCAGATCTGCTTACCGTTTTTTTTACGATATGAACGAAAATATCAATAGTGACGGAGGAATGTTTAATGGTCAGCCCGCCAATCCTAACACAAACTTATCAGGTGGAGCAGTAGGATATTTTCAGGTATCTGCTGTTTCTTCTGCAGAGATAATCATAGAATAAATGTAAGTGAGGCTGTTTCATCCGTATGTTCGGGTGGCTTGGCAGGAGTATTTTCTTTTGAGGGAGGTTCTTTTTTGAAATTTTTATTAAAAATTTCAAAAAAGAACCTCCCTCAAAAAAGAAAATTTCCTGCCAAGCCACCCGAACATACGGATAAAACAACCTCATTATCTTCCAACATGTATGAGCAATACCGAAATATCCGAAGGAGAAACCCCGCTAATTCTGCTGGCTTGTCCGATCGTGCGAGGTTTAATTCGGGAAAGCTTTTCCCTTGCTTCTGCAGAAAGAGAGCTAACACCTTGGTAGTTAAAGTTTTCATGTAAACGAACGGCTTCAAGGCGGTTCATTTTTTCTACCATTTCTTTTTCCTTCTTGATATATCCTTCATACTTCATGTTGATTTCTGCCAGATCCACAAATTCCGGATCGAATTGTTCCAGGAAAGTATCTAGTTCCGGCAATATACCTCTGAGTTCGGCAATGCTCACGTGAGGGCGAAGTAAAACTCCTTTGAGTTTCACTTTTTGCTTTAATAGGGCAGAACCTTTAGAATCAAGGAAATTGTTAAGTTGATCCGGGCTTACGCTAAAATCCTCTAAGTGCCTGGAAATCGTTTCGGCCACAGCTGCTTTAGCTCTGACTCTTTCCATGCGTTGTTCGATGCCTTTGACCCCCAATTGGGCTGCTAAGGGAGTCAGTCTTAGGTCTGCGTTGTCTTGTCTAAGTAAAATACGGTATTCAGCTCTAGAGGTGAACATGCGATAAGGTTCTTTGGTACCTTTATTGACCAAATCATCTACGAGTACTCCAATATAGCCCTCTGAGCGTTTAACGATAAAAGGCTCTTCTTCTTTAATAGCCAAGTGTGCGTTAAAACCGGCCATAAGTCCCTGGCAAGCCGCTTCTTCATATCCGGTCGTTCCGTTTATCTGGCCAGCGAAGAACAGATTTTTGACCAAGTGTGTCTCTAAAGAGAGTTTTAGCTGAGTGGGAGGAAAAAAGTCGTATTCTATAGCGTAACCCGGACGGAACATTTTCATGTTCTCAAATCCTTCCACTTTGCGAAGCGCCTTGTACTGAACATCTTCCGGAAGAGAAGAAGAGAACCCATTCACATAAATTTCGCAAGTATCCCAGCCTTCAGGTTCGACGAAGAGCTGGTGTCGGTTCCGGTCGGCAAAACGATCGATTTTGTCTTCGATAGAAGGGCAATACCTGGGCCCGAGGCCCCGAATACGCCCATTGAACATCGGAGAACGATCAAAGCCCGTTTTCAAGACATCATGCACATCAGGGCTTGTATAAGCAACATGGCAAGGCATTTGTTTTTCTAGCCGAGGTGTATTGGTAAAAGAAAACTTTCCTGGATTTTCATCTCCCGGTTGGATCTCCATTCTGTCCCAATCCAATGTGCGTCCGTCTACCCTCGGGGGAGTACCTGTTTTCATTCTTCCGGCTTCAAAGCCCAATTCTACCAGCTGTTCGGTAATGCCTTTGGCAGCTCTTTCACCTGCACGGCCGCCTCCAAATTGTTTTTCTCCGATATGGATGATTCCGTTGAGAAACGTTCCGCTGGTAAGAATGACGGCTTTTGCAGGAATATCAATGCCCATACCCGTTTTCACACCATGTACCCGATTGTCTTTGACCACAATACCGGTGACCATTTCCTGCCAAAAGTCGATATTGGGATGTTCTTCCAGCAGGATCCGCCATTTTCGGGCAAAAAGCATGCGGTCGCTTTGAGCCCTGGGGCTCCACATAGCAGGCCCCTTCGAGCGATTCAACATTCGGAATTGGATCATGGTATGATCGGTTACAATGCCTGAGTATCCTCCCAGTGCATCGATCTCCCTGACTATCTGACCCTTAGCAACGCCTCCCATTGCAGGGTTACAAGACATTTGGGCGATGGTATTCATATTCATTGTGGCCAACAATACTTTTGACCCCATATTCGCTGCTGCTACTGCTGCTTCGCTTCCGGCATGCCCGGCTCCGACCACGATCACATCATATTCTGGAAACATATAAAACGAGTTATTACAGCAATTTTCGCTTTGGAAAATAAACGCGCCTTCGGCGCGAAAACTCTTTTATGAGGTGATCCGACGGGCAATTTTGCGAAGCAAAATTGCCCGTCGGATCACCTCATAAGAAAATATCGCCGCGAAGCGGCGTAAATTTGGTTTTGGATTTCCAAAACGAGAATCGCTGGAGTTATTAGTAGAAAGTGGAAAGTAGAAAAGCCTTTTTCTGCTTTCTACTGTCCTAGAACATTTCTAACTACAAAAAAATAAGTTAAAAAGTTTTGCAAAGATAAATATCTTCGGGCTTAAAATGCTTCGATTTACCTGTAAGCCTTTTTCACAGCTAACATTAGAGGAATTGTACGATATTATGGTGCTTCGACAAGAGGTATTCGTGGTAGAACAAACTTGTCCTTACCTTGATGCTGATGGAAAAGATCAATTAGGTTTTCATTTGATGGGGTGGCATGAAAACCATGATAATCTATTGGTCTATGCGAGGTTGCTTCCTCCTGGAGTATCGTATAAAGATTATGCTTCGATTGGTAGGGTGGTATCTTCTCCGTCGGTAAGGGGAAAGTCTTACGGAAAGCGTTTAATGGAAATGTCTGTGATTTGGTGTGATTTGTTATTTCCGGGGGTGGCTATCAAAATATCCGCTCAATGTTATTTAATCCGGTTCTATGAATCTTTTGGGTTTAAAACGATAGGAGAGGAGTATCTGGAAGATGATATTCCACACATAGGGATGGTGAAAATATAACTATGAGTCATCCCGAATTTTCGGGATGACTCATAGCAATTCTCGTTTTGGAAATTCAAAGAACGAGCTAAATTTACGCCGCTTCGCGGCGGTATTTTCTTTTGAGGGAGGCCTAAAGGGCTATTTTGCGAAGCAAAATAGCCCTTTAGGCCTCCCTCTCAAAGGGATTTCGCGCCGTAGGCGCGTTTATTTTTCAAAGCGAGAATCGCTGGATGACAATATTTATATATGAAAAAATGTAATTAAATAGCATTCATAGTGGCATGGCCGGCATCCAGAATTTCTCTGACTCTTTTCTTGGTAGGTCCCTGGGCATAAACACGAAGGACGGGCTCTGTGCCGGAAGGGCGGATCATAATCCATTCGTCATTGCTCAGGAAAAATTTAAATCCATCAATATTTTCTACCCGCTGAACGGTGGAATCACCGATTTTTTGAAATGGATCGGTTTTGCATTTTTCAATAATGGCCCATTTTTTTTCATCTGTGATATGAAGGTCATCGCGATCATAGGCGAATGGACCTACTACATCATATATTTCCTCTTGAATCAATGTTTTTAGGGATTTGCCTGTTTTGGCCATGTACTCAAGAAGGAGAAGCCCCATCCAGACTCCGTCACGCTCTGGTATATGCCCCTTAACTGCAAGGCCTCCGGATTCTTCGCCTCCGACGAGCACGTCCTCCTTGGTCATGATTTCAGCAATATATTTGAATCCTATCTTGGTAACCTGGCACTCAAGACCAAAGAGGTCAGCCATCTTCTTCATTTTATCTGTAACTGAAAAAGTAATGACGACTTTTCCCTTAAGTCCTTTGTGCTTGTGCATGTAATTCAGAAGCAGCAATAACAAATGATGGGAATCGACGAACTCACCGTCCTCATCGTACATGCCGATGCGGTCAGCGTCCCCGTCATTGGCCAGGCCGGCGGTGATTGAAGGATTGTTTTTTATGGTTTCAGAAAGCTCGAGCAGGTTGCGGTGTATAGGCTCGGGAGCTTGCCCACGGAAAGAAGGGTTATGGTCACAATGTAAAAAAACAGAATCCGGGAGTAATCTTTTTACAGCATTTTGGCCGGTACCATACATGGCGTCATAAGCAAGTGTAATATCGGAATTGCGGATGGCCTCCATATCGAAGTTGGCATTCACATGATCGATGTAGATGTCTTCAAGCTTAACATCATGGAGCAAGCCCTTATCTTCTAATTCCTTCAAGGAAGGCAGCGTCTGCATAGGCTGTTCCGGGACCAATGCTTCAACTTCTGCAATTTGTTTGGGAATGGTAGGCCCTCCATAATGCGATTTCAATTTGTATCCATTGTATGATGGGGGGTTGTGGCTGGCCGTAATGACCACGCCCATATCGGCTTCTTTTTTTACGACTCCCAGAGAGACCATTGGCGTTGAAACAAAGCCTTTAGCAAGGAAAACTTCCAGGCCATAGGCACCCAATACTTGAGCGGTGGTTTGAGCAAAAAGTTCACCGCCGAAACGACAATCGTGGCCGACCACTACTTTCTTTCCGTTATTTTGTTGCAGCCATTTTGCGGTAGCTTCTGCTACGCGAATCACATTGTCTACAGTATACTCTTTTGCGATGATGGCTCTCCAGCCATCTGTTCCGAACTTGATGGAAATCATAATGTTTGAGTTAGTTATTAGACTTTAAAGGTATTTATCAGAGCACAAACAGAAGGGTCTGATTCTAAAAACGGAACGATCTCAAAGAGCCATTCATGCATATTATAATCTTCTTCAAGGGCTTGTTGCAGGAAGATCCGTCCTTCTTTTGGAAGATTGCACAAGAAAAGAGCAGCCGCTTTCAGGTAAAGAAGCGCTGGATGAGAGAAATAAGCATTGCTTTCCTCGGTAACTTCAAGTGCTTTAGAGTGCTCGTCAATGATCAACAGGAAAAGAGCATATTGAATCCATATATCTGCCTGTTCCGGAGCGCTTTCTGTAGCTTTTTGATAGGCATTATCTGCCTTTTCCAGATAGCCTGCCTGAAAACAGGTGTTGGCAAGAGCCACTAAGAAATCTTCGTTCTTGTCTTCGATTTGCACTGCGTGTTCAAAGGCATAGATAGCGGCATCAAATTTTTCTCTGGTTTCCAGAATTAGCCCTTTTTGATAAAACGCTTGTGCATAGCTATGATTGGTGAGGATGGAGCGGTCGTATAATTCCAGCGCTATTTCCGGTTCGTTCAATGCTTCGTGGCATAGACCGATGTGGACAAGCAGTTCTGGCGATGGTTGGAAGATTTCCTCAGACGTTTGAAAAATTTTGATTGCCTGGCGGTATTTACCTGCTTTCATGCATGCGGCTACATAATCATGATAAGCATATTCGAAATGTTCATTGATAATGATCGCATAGTCAAAGGCTTCTATTGCTTTTTCCCAATCTTCTATGTAAGTGTAGGCATTCCCCAGGTTGTACCAGGCCAGATAGGAATAGGGGTCTTCGTCAATTATCTTAAGATGGAGCTCAATGCTTTCCTCATATTTTTGACAGAGTTCCACTGTAAACCAGATGCGTTCAAGAGCTGCTTCGTGCTTAGGGTTGATGAGTAAGGTCTTTTTTAAGGCCTTGAACATCGAGGAAAATTGATCCTGTGCTTCATAGATCAATGCTTTGCAAAAGAAAAACTCTGCGCGTTCTTCTGCACTTAAATAGCCCGGGAGAGAAGAAAGAAGCTCCCAGGCTTCTTCGTATTGTTTAAGCTTAATATGCGCTTCTACTCTTAGGACGATCTGCTCAATGTCAAAGGGAGCAAAAAACGGGCTTGTTTCAAGGCAATCCAGGGCTGCTTGAGGGGCATTTTGCAAAAGAAAAAGTTCCACTTTTTGTAAAACAAACTCTTCTGAAAAAGGATATTGCCTCAGGGCATGCGAAATTACGCCAAGAGCTTCTTCAAAAAGTCTGCCGGAAGTGTAGTGATCAACTAGGCGGATAAAATCCGCTTTCTCTAGAAACGGTACCGTTCCTTTTGTATTAATAGCCTCATACTCGCTCACGAGGAGCTGAAAGTCATCTAAAGGCTCAGGATTTCCATTCTGCATGTAGTTTCCGTGGCTGTTTAAGGGTAAAGATACATAAAATGACTTCAATAAAACAAGGGCTATGATCTTATTTTAACAGGGCTTTTTTGAATAGGCCGGCTAACCATATAAACGCCTATAAATATTAGTATTCCGGCTAATATTTTAACGGGAGAAAGTTGATCCTTAACGGCTAATATTGCTATAAGACTGGTTAGTAGAGGTTGTAAATAAATATAAATACTTACTACGGAAGGATTGACCTTCGATAGTGCAAAAGCGTTGAACAGGTAGGCAAAAAAAGTGGTGAAAATTAATACATATCCAACAGCTAACCATACATTTACATTGAAACTACTCCATTCGGTTTGCATAATCTCGGAAGCCCCGAAGGGCGTAAGCCAGATAATACCAAATAAAAACACCCACCTGATAACGGTGAATGGATGGTACTTGATCATCAGGGGTTTTACGAGAACCAGATAAACACCATAGGAACTGGCGTTGATGAAAACGAGTAAATTTCCCAGCCAGGCTTGTTCGCCAAGCTCAATTGATTTTCCTGAAGTAATTAAAACACCCGCCCCTAAGGCTCCTATTAGTATACCAATTATTTTTAAGGGGGTGATCTTTTCTCCCAAGAGAACAGCAGAGGCCAATAATACCAGCAAAGGCGTGGTTGTCATTATGAGGGAAGCGTTAATAGGAGATGTTAAACTCAGCCCGCTGAAAAAATAGAGTTGGTTTACGGCTATCCCGAAAATACTGCAAACAGCCATCAGCCAAAGGTCTTTCTTTTCTACTTTTTCTCGAATCAGTAAAAAATGAAACGACGAGAAAAGTATCGCTGCTGATAGCACCCGCAGAAGAATAAATGCAAATGGGTAGGGTATTATTTTCCTGATCCCTAATTATGAGGCAGCCTTTATTAGTTTCCCCAATTTCTAAAACCTCTCTTGTTTTCTTGCCTCTCCTTTATTAAATTAATCAGCCGGGTTTGAAAATCTCTTTCAGCTTTTAATAAACGAAGTACTTTCTGTTTGGACAGTACCTGCTTCAAGTCTGCAATATATTTTTTTTCTAAACGGAGTCGTTCCTCCTGCATTTTTAAATAATTATTCAATAATCCATCTGCTTCTTCATCAGACATCATTTGGAGGTTTGTATTATCTCCAACATATTCTTTTTTTAATTCTGACTGGCGCTCATCAAACTGATTATAAATGGGCCAAAACAACTGGGATTCCTCCGGAGTTAAGTTCAGGCGTTCAGTGATGAAAGCGATTTTTATGGATCTAATCCGCTCAACCAAGGGCGAATCCTGGCCATGAACGTTGGTTATGCCCATTGCGGAAAATAAGAATAATGCCAGGATAAACAGTCTTTTTAGGATATGAGTCATTCCTTATTTTATGTTTTAAAGTAAATCATTCAATTCATCTAATTCAATATCATCAATAAACTCATCAAATAATTGCTCGAGTTCATCATCATTAATCCGGTCAACAGGGATAATTTTTTGAAGATCCTCTTCTCCATCAGCTAATTCGTAGAGTAAATATTCGTCAATTTCATCCGCATTATCAGAAAGATAAAGCGCCAGGTCTTCTGTTGGTATTTGATGGAAACGATCTGCAAAATGATCTTTATCGGCCCTCAAAAACCAGTAGCTTGAAGCAACCAGCAGTAAAACCACTGTGAATGCAGCGGCAAGTTGTGGCCTTAAAAGAAAGGAAATAGACAAGAGGAGTTTTTCCCATAGTGATTTTTCCGTATTATGATCACTTAGGCCTGCCTTTTCCATGACTTCTGCCTGTAGTTTGTAAAAATATTCAGGCGGAACCCGAAAGCCATCGTCTCTTTTCAGTCGCGCTAGTTTCGGCGAAATTTCTTCCAGTTCTTTTCTTATATCTTCTCTGTTATCCATTGTGTTTATTTTAGTTCTTTGATCCTTCACCCTTTCAAGTTTGAACCGTTGTAACAAACTCTTCAATCTTTTTAACGGCATGATGATAAGAAGCTTTTAATCCACCTACTGAAGTTCCAAGCACTTCTGAAATTTCTTTGTAGCTCATGTTATCAAAGTAACGCATATTGAATACCATTTTTTGCTTGTCAGGCAACCTTGACAGCGCTTGCTGCAATTTAATTTGTGCTTCATCCCCATCGAAGTAAGGGTCTGCTTCCAGTTTATTAGCCAAATTAGCTTCCTCATCATCAATAGAAGAGGCATACTTTCGTCGCTTTTTGTCCATGAACGTAATGGCTTCATTGGTTGCAATACGGTATAACCAGGTATATAGCTTAGATTTTGCTTTAAAAGAACCAATATTCTTAAAAACTTTGACAAAAGTATTTTGAAGAACATCATTGGCATCTTCATGATCCGTAACGATTCGTCGGATATGCCAGTACATTCGCTCTTGGTATTGCTCCATTAATGCACTGAATCCACGCTCTACATACTGTCCGCCTTGCAGCCATTCAAGAATTTTATCATCTGAAAGGGCGCTCAAATTATGTCGGTTTTTATGTTCTAAGGCTTAGACGGCCCCGATAGAAAAAGGTTTAATTAAGTGTGAAAATAGAAAGTAGAAAATTCTCCTTCTTTAACAAATTGTGTGGAACTTCAAAATGATACGCCTTGAATGCCCTTGTGGTTGAAAGGCTTATCATTTTGAAGTTCCATTTTTTCACAATTTATGTCAAAGAACTAAAATTCTAAAACCTGCCACTTTCGCATTTTCCGCTAGTAAATAATTTCGTCGATACTGTCCAGGTTCAGGACTGTTCCTCTCTTGTCATTTGAATGATACATGGGGGAGAATTTTCGGGCCTCAGTGACTTCATCATCGGTGTAGGAGCTACTGGCATGTACCTGCTGTGCGTAAGATTCATCATACCCTTTGATGAGTACGAAAAATTCGGCATGTATATCATGTAGGTTTGCGATTGTTTTTTCGAATAATGGGCTGTTACGATCAATAGGGTGGACGACGTTCCAGTTGAGCGGGAACAGGAAAATCTTCTCTCTTTCCAGTTTCAAAGCCGAAAATTTACGCACGCTTACGTCTTCCTGTTTTTCTATCCAGGTCATGGTAACCTGGGCCTCCACGTCAATAAGTTTATTATTACGCGTGTTGGCGATTCTGAATTGAAAGCTTTTCATACCATTATATGGTGCAATGATTGCTTTTTGACTAAAAATAATTTGAGCTTGTGGTTTGGAGAAGCGGGCAAAAAAAAGCCCTGTTGCCAAAGCAAGGAACATCAGGCCGGTCAGTGCATCAAAAGTAGCCAGCATATTGGCGATAAATCCGTCGGGGCTGATGGCACCATATCCAACAGTCGTAAATGTTTGAACGCTGAAATGAAAAGCTTCAAAGAATTGATGGAATAGGTTATCGCCTTTGGCACCAGGGAGCGATTCGATCCCATTAATCAAAAATAGCAGGCCAAAAATGGCATTTACCCCCATATAGAATAGAATAACAATTCCGAAAAAACGAATCCAGCTGGTTTCAACTAAAAATTGATATAGATGCGCTCCATGATCTCCTTTACGCGTAATATTGAATGAACCGTCCTTGTTGATCAGCCTATGACCACCACTTACGATCTTGGTACCGAAACCAAGATCGTTCACTTCTTTGCGTACCCGGCGCAGAGTCTTGGGAATCCCGTTGAATCTCATATGAATTGTGCCTTGCTGTGATTGAAATACTTATTTTCAACGAAAGCACATGTAAAATGTTGAAAAAATGCTCTAATAAGGATATTAAGTGGGCTGCCCGAAAAGTGCTTCTTTGCCTTTGGTAAGAAAGTTTTGTACGGAGAGCGGTTCTTTTTTGAGGTTTTTCGAAGAAAAACCTCAAAAAAGAACCGCTCTCCAATAAAAAATATTTCTGCCAGGAGCAAAAAACATTTTGGGGGCAGCCTATTTATGTTCTCTACCTATCCAGCCATGCTTTAAATCCATTTACCCGGTCCCTACTAACGATGACTTCCTGCTCGGATTTAGGGAAGAGTTCCAGTTTTAGGCGACTATTGAAATAGGTGTTAATCTTTTTTATAGATTCTAAAGAACAGATCATGCCCCGGTTTATCCGAAAAAAATATTGAGGATCCAGAATTTCTTGTAATTGATCCAGAGAGAAATCAACATTAAACTTTTTTTGGTCATTGGTTTTTAGGAAAACGAGGCCGTCTTCTGCGAAGAAATAGGCGGTATCGGCTACGCTTACATAAAACAATTGTTGCCCCTTTTTAACTAAAAAACGTTCCTTGTATTTTTTCTCTGAGAGGGCTTCCAATACACTTTGTAGAATATCTGTTCTTAGCGGGGCTAAACGTTTTTGGAAATTTTTAAATTTTTCGAGGGACGCTTCCAACTCTTCTGGTTGGATAGGCTTCAATAGGTAGTCGATGCTATTTACTTTAAACGCTTTTATGGCATATTGATCAAAGGCCGTTGTGAAAATAACCGGGACTTGAATGGTGGTTTCCTTAAAAATATCAAAGCTCAATCCATCTGCTAACTGAATATCCATAAATATTAAATCGGGGTGGGGGAAGGTGTTTAGCCAGGAAACGGAAGCATCTACACTATCGATTACGTCTAGTATTTCGATATCAGGGGCATGGATTTTGAGTAATTTTTGCAATTGCCTGGCAGCAGGAATTTCATCTTCTATGATTAAGCATTTCATGCAGGTGAACGTTTTGTGTCTTAGTGGTTATGTTTTTTTGATTATCAATTTTCGTTCTTTGACAAATTGTGTGGAACTTCAAAATGATAAGCCTTGAATGCCCTTTGGGCTGAAAGGCTTATCATTTTGAAGTTCCATTTTTCACAATTTATGTCAAAGAACTTTAATTTTTTAAGTAGTTGCTACGATAGCTTCTTGAGTTTCGATTAGAGGTAGTGAGACAATAAAATACTGCGTTGTAGTGATGACTTCTACCTCCTTGTCTGAAAAGAAACGATAGCGATTGCGAATATTCTGCAGGCCTGTTCCTGTAGATGGAGCTACTTGTTTTTTCCTTTGTAAATTATTTCGGACAATGAGTTGGCCGTGGTGGTTTACAAAGACCTCAATCCTTAATGGATGTTGGCTGGAAATAATATTGTGTTTTATGGCATTTTCTATTAGCATTTGCAGCGAAAGGGAAATAATGCTGTGCTTTTGGTAATCGTCAGGGATATTGATCTCTACGGTAAGGTTTTGGCCAAATCTTTCCCGAAGTAAAAATTCATAAGCATTGAGAAACTCCAGTTCCTCTTTCAAGGTTGCCAGTTTTCTATCCTTAATTTCCAGGATATATCGGTAAGTTTTGGAAAGCTTCCTGACAAATTTCACAGCGCGTTCTGGTGCCTCAGGAATGAGATACGTGAGCGTATTTAAGCTATTGAAGAGGAAGTGTGGGTTCACCTGGTTTTTCAGGCTTTCTAATTGAGATTGGATGTTCTCTCTTTTCAGTTGTTCTTTTTCCTGAATAGATATTTTTAATTGCTTGTATAAATATGCGCTCTCATAGATAGAGCTGATTAATGCAATCAATGTAAGAGAGGGGACTGTATATTTCAAGCTAAACCCTCCTTTATCAGGTTCCTCGGGGCAAATGACTTCACTGATTGGCACTAATATTAGCTTAATAAGTATGAACGCCACCACTACTAAACCCACAGAAAGTAAAATCCTTTGTTTGATTTGTTTATAATCAGGATATTTTTTCCTTACCTGAATGAATATATATCTACAGCTAAACCAATAAGAAGCTGTATATAAAAAGGCTGTAATCCAGTGCCTGATAAATAATTCAATGTTTTCAGTAGGGAATTGGCCAAAAAACAGGATTGGAATGAAAAAACTCAGAATAGGAATTCCCAAAATGAGTGTCCACTTATCTTGAAAACCCAACCACTTATTGGTTTTTTCACTTACCGAACCGGATAGTTTTGATAGTATTGCTGCTTTTGACTTATTCATCCATTTGAAATTAAATCCATTATGGCTTTTTCAACCATTTGTTTCCTGCTCCAAAATATAAAATGATCTCCTTTGGGAACCATGCGAATATCTAGCTTTTTTGCATTGACCAACATTTTTTTGGCGAATGCCGCATTTCCGGCAGGGACCAAAGTGTCTTCATCGCCTTGAATAACAATTACTTTCTGGGTGATTTTTTCCCACAGCGGCATCATTTTTCGCAGCTCTTCCTCTAGCGCAATAATCTCTTTATTCGAAACAATGAAAGCTGGTGGAATAATGCCACTGATCCAATTCAAGGGTTGCTGCCACCAATATTTGGGCTCTAAATCCGGATCAATAGATGGGGCAACCATTATCAACCCGTCTATGAGTTCCGGGTAATCCATTGCCATACGGGCAATGAGCGGACCGCCATAAGAATGCCCTACCAAAATAACCTTATTTTTACGATGGTTTTCAATGGCTTTCTTTAAAGCTAGCGATTGCTTCTCCAGGGAGCGCTCGGGAATTCCAAAGCCCGAATACCCAAACCCCGGCCGGTCAACAGTAATTGCCTGAGCGACCTGACGAACGGTATCGCTCGCCAAAAAATTGGCACAGGCGCTAGACGAACCCGGAGAACCATGTACAAAAACGACCAGTGGCTTTTGGTCTTCACCAACCTTTACGTAATGAATATTGCGCCCTTCATAATCGTAATCATGAAACTCCGGTACCGGTAATTTCCTCTTTTCCATGTAATCCACATACTGTTCGTCCGACATTCGGAATTTAAACCATTGCATCCTTGATACAGGCATTAGAGTCAAAAAAATGGCCGCAGGGAAAATATATCGCTTTCGAAGTAGTTTTTTTACGTTCATAAATTAAGGCTATTAAACAACAGGGTTCTCTCGATCGGAACTATTTATTCAAAACACTTTCAAAATGAATTAGTTTCGAGTACGAATTTTGTTGTTTAGCCAGCATACAGTACAAGTCTATTGACGATTAATGGCCGAAACTTCGGCCATTAATCGTCAATAGATTTAGTTCTTTGACATGAATTGTGGAAAATGGAACTTCAAAATGATAACCCTTGAATGCTCTTGTGGCTGAAAGGGGTATCATTTTGAAGTTCCACACAATTTGTCAAAGAACGATAGATTTTAATCGCTAAAACTGTATTCTATACATGAAGTCCGGGAAAAATCCAATCTGAAAAACATCATTCACTTGATTGGTCAAACGATTATATCTACGGGCAAAAATATTCTCATTATTCGTCACATTTTGAATATCAAAGTAGAACTGGTGGGATAATTTACGTTTGGCGCTGTTCAACTTGAAGCCAAACTTTAGATCCCAGCGGAAGTAAGGATCGTTCTGCTCACTGAATGCTTGACTTTCAATCAGGACTTCCTGGCCGGCGAGCTGAGAAGCCTCCAGATCTACGGGAGTGAAAAACCTGCCACCTGATGTGGTTAGTCTGGTGTCAATAGAGAAAGCATTGCGTTTGTCTTTCCCGATATTCCATTCTTTCCCAAACAATACATTCAGTACATATTGGTTATTAAAGGCTGTATTGCGCTCTATTCCATCACTACCCTCGTATCTGGATTCATATAAGGAAGCGGTTAATAAACCATAATAGCCATCACTATAAAACTTTTCTAAAGTAAATTCTACACCATAGTTAAAGCCTGTACCTTCATTGATCAGGCCAAAAACGTCATCAGGGAAAGCAAAATCATTACCTACATTCAACATAGAGAAGCTGCTAGGGAATGGTTCAACAGGTACATTATCGATTGCCTGGTAGTATGTTTCCACTTTCCCTCTCCAGTTTGGAGCGAATTTTACATCATAACCTACAACAAAATGATTGCTTCGCGTGAAGTCCAGGTTTTCATTGGAGCGGATTCCTGTTTCCGGCTCTTGTAATAAAAGCACTGGCAAAGGTTGAGTTTGGTGGTGTAAGCCGTAGCCAAAGTTAATGGTGTGTTTGGGGGCCACGTTCCAGTTAAGGGCTAGTCGGGGTTCGGCAGCGAAAGATTCATTAAGTGTTAGATATTGAGTATGAAAACCAGCGTTGAAAGTCCATTTAGGAGATATTTTATACTGGGTTTGTATAAAACCTTGAAGCAAGGTGGCTCCTTCGTTAAAATCATATAAGGTAACCAAATCTAGTTCGCGTGGATCTACATCGGGAGTTATGAAGTTCGTTCTATCTTTAAAAGATACGTTGTACTGATTGTTTTCAATCAGTGCTCCGGCCCGTGCTGTGAGCCTGGCGTTGAATTTTCTGTTCACATAAGTAGAAAAAGAATACCGGGTATCAATATTATCTGCTTCACCAACCCGCAAAGAATATTCTTCAGGAGTATCCAGGTTGAATAATCGGTCTTGATCAAATTCATTTTGTGAGGTTGAAGCTGCTACCACTGTTCTCAAATAGGTTTTTTTATCCAAAATAAGATTGTGTTTCAAGCCAAATACACCAAACAAGGATTTTACCTTCGCATCTTCATCATTTGCAGAAAAAAGATCGTCCTCATCTACTTCATCGTGTAAAAAGTCAATATCACTGCGGCCCCCAATTCCGAATAAAGTGAATCTACCGGCTTTCCCATTTCCCAGGTCTAACTTAAACGAAAGGTCCTGATAGTTTGGAGCAGCATTGGTGCCAATAGGAAAACCTGCCTCAGAAGCAAAACCTACAAAAGAATAACGCCCGGAAACAATGTACGAAGATCCCTGCTCCCGACTAATAGGGCCTTCTGCCATGAACTCCAAACCACTAACAGCGCCCAATTGCACCATGAATTCGTGCGTTTCGCGATTCCCATTCCTGAAACTTAAATCGAATACGCCTGCCAGGGCATTCCCGTATTCAGAAGGGAAAGCGCTGGTAAGAAAATCGGAGTTTTTTAGCAAGTTTGGGTTCAAAGCACTAACCGGGCCTCCGGTCGTTCCCAGAGTTGAAAAGTGGTTCGGGTTCGGGATTGGGATGCCTTCCAGGCGCCAAAGCACTCCTGTAGGAGAGTTTCCCCGGATAACTATATCATTTCGTGAATCGTCCGAAGTGCTTACACCTGCAAAATTAGTTGCCAGGCGAGCAACATCACTCCTCCCTCCGGAATACCTCATAACCTCCTCAACGCTAAAGGTTCGGGCAGAAATGGTGGCCATTTCATTATTGGCTTTGTCTTTCTCAACCTGAGCGGTTACAACTATCTCATTCATGCTTGTTACGGATTCTTCAAGCTCAATCTCCATAATCACTTCTTTCCCGGAACTGACAAGTATGTTCGGGATGGTAACGGTTTCGTAGCCAATATAGCTCACCTGGATGACCTGCCGCCCTACAGGAACTCCCTCAAGGCTAAATCTTCCGTTAACATCAGTGGCTGAACCAATCACCGGATCAACACTAATTACTTCGATATTGGCGCCGATAAGGGTCATTTCTGATTGTTTATCAAGAACCACCCCACGGATGGTTTGACTCAGGTTTTGGGCATTGATTTGCCCATTGAAAAATAAATAAAGCAGGATAAAAACAGCAGAGGTAATAATCGTTCTCATGTCTTAATGTTTGTGGTAATGAGGGTGGCCCAACAGTTCTCCCTCGTTCTTTTGCCAGGAAGTTTCGTTTAGAGATAGACTCTATTGGATCAGCCTCATGATGATGAATTACTTTTGACACCACAATAATCGGCATGAAAATACGGGAAGACAAGGTGAAAACGATGAGTTGTCATTTAATGGGGCGCAAACGTAAAAAGTGCTGATTGAACGGGAGGGTATGTCTACTATTCTTCCAGCTCTTCTACCAGCAAGACAAGGCGCTTGCGGGTATGCGCCACTTTATTCAATAAACGATTAAAGAACCATTCACGGCTTCGTTCATCATGTGAGCTTATAGAATTACAGCGAGCCATAATGTTTTGAATGAAATGTTCAGTGTATTTATTAATTTTTTGATCGGAAGAAACCAGGTAATTGGGATTTCCAAAGGCAATGAATACGTTCTTCATTTGAGGGCTTACTGCAAGAATGGTATTATTAATATAGACCATTTCATTGTGATAAAGATGAAATCCTGCGCTATGCTCGCTAGGAATTCCCCCTAAAGCAAACTTTTGGCCGTGCTCGGCCATTTTTTTCAGATGCTCAATCAATTGTTCCACCTGGTCGCAAAGTACCAAGGCATCTGATGGATGTGCAAAACCTCCTGAAGTGGCATAGTATTCAATTTGGTTAAGCGTATTATCGGCAAGGTTCAGGCTCCAAAGTTCTGTGCTGGGGAAGTTCTTATATTGTTCGAGAAGCGTTTGAGTTAAGCGGATAGTGGAAGGAGGGAGAATGTCAAAGTTGAATTTTTTATCATGGAGAAAATCAAAATCCCAAACGGTTCGTCCCCACATGTATAATTTAAAGCTGATGAGTTCCGGGAAAAAGCAATAACAGAATAGTGGAATTTCCGATGTCACATAATATACCGTAACATCAGGAACCGACTGCATCCTGTCAATACTATGATAAATGGCTTCCAGGTAATCGTCAAAGTTTCGAATCTCCTTAACAAATTCATTAAAAGTAAAGAATACTGTGTCGGTTTTTTGAAAAACTAAATTGTCAATGGAGATATTAAACTCCTGTGAGAGTATGGCAATCTCTTCAGGTGTAAGCAGGGTGTCCCCTCTCAGTCTTCTGTATACCGCATCTTTTCCGATATTAAACAACTCCGATAATTTCTCCACAGCTTCCGAACGGCGTGAAAAACGGGAGAGCATTTCGTCAAATAAACGATCCTGAATTGTGTTGGGCATAGGAGCAATGGTTTTCTCGCCTTAAAATTAACGAAAACTATTTGTCCGCAAAAGAAACAAATTTATTTCCCGCATTTATTTTACCTATTACAAGCAATAATGGGGGGAATAGTGCCTGTAACCGTAGCAAAAGCTGGGGTTACAGGCACTGTTCGCCCCATTATTGATCGTATTAGATAAAAATAAATATGTTCTTCGCGAAATTCGCTACATCTGCCCATAAAAAAAGGAGCAATTTGCAGGTGTATTCAAGAGGATGATAAGCATAAGATGAGAAAACAAAACGAAAACCGCTTTACACAAATCCATTGGCAGGCCATAACAGCATAGCGAGGTGCCCTCTATCCCAAAACTGTTTGGGCCCCCTTCGCTAGGCCTGCTTTGATGGATTTATTTGAAAAAAATTGACATAGACAACGCTCTAAAGATATTATAATTTTCTTTCTCAATGGGAGCAATGGTAGGGCCGCAAGAGTAACCGGCAAGTCGGGTGATCGGTTATCTCTGCGGCACTTTTAAAAGAACTCAATTACTAATTGCAATAATAAGGACTCAGCAAAATCACAGGATTAAAACCAACTCTAAACACCAAAATTCCGGTGGAAACAAAAAACATGGGATCATAAGACCCTTTTAACCATTGAAAACAACGCGCATGGGATTAACAACCCCGAAAAACCTTTGAAAACAAAATTCTTTCTTTCTCAATGGGAGCAATGTTGTAGGTGTCGTTTCAAGCAGCTAATTTGTCGGGTGAATAGCTGCTTTGACGACACCTTTTTTTGTTAAAGTTTTTCCGTTTTGGAGAGAGGCACGCCTTGGCGTGCCTCTCTCCAAAAATAACACCTCCTCAAGACCAACTTTTGTGCAAGCCTTTCTTTATTTTCCCTTCGTCTTTTTCCTTTCTTCTTTTGTCATCAAAAAGTAATCGTTTATCCATGAAAAGATGGAAACTGTGGAAACTTTTAAACCTGAAATTGTTTCCGAGGTTACTTTCGCGTACATTTGCACTCAAATTATGGAGATAAAAGAAAGAATAATAAAAAGATCAGAAGAGCTGTTCATGCGCTATGGAATTCGTAGCGTAACGATGGATGATATTGCAAGAGATCTTGGGGTTTCAAAAAAGACGCTATATGCTTATTTTGATAATAAAACAGATCTGGTACGACAGATTATCAAGGTGCATATGAATGATGAACATTGTTCGTTAAAAGATATCACCTCTGAAGCGCGGGATGCAGTGGATGAAATATTGAACATCTCAAAATTCGTCATCGCCAAATTGCGAAATTATTCTCCCAATACTATTTACGATTTAAAAAAATATTACAGAGAATGTTGGGTAGAAATGGAAGCGGCCCAGAGGCGCTTCGTTTATGCAGTCATAAAAAATAATATTTCCCGGGGAGTTTCAGAAGCCCTTTATCGCCCCTCAATTAATCCGGATATAATTGCCAAATTATTTGTGGGCAAAACGACCCTTGTGGTCGATGAGGATTTATTCCCCTTGGAACAATATAATAAACAGAAACTTTTCCAAGAATACATAACCTATCACATTCATGGCATCGCTTCAGAAGAAGGTTTGAAAGCCCTGGAAGCTTATCAAATTAAAGAGAAGCAGAATGCCCAAAATTCATGATGATGAAAATATTTAAGGTTCTACTTGCTATTTTTTTACCACTGTCTGCCTTCTCCCAGCAGTCTTTCTCTCTGGAAGAAGCCATAAACTACGCTGTACAAAACAGTAACGATGTTAAGCTTAAACGCCTTGAGATCAGTGATGCCAAAAGTCAGGTAAAGGAATTTATGGCTATTGGTATCCCTCAGGTAACGGGTAACTTCGATTATCAGTACTTCATCGATATTCCTACAAGTGTTGTTGAACCCTTTTTCCCTGAACAAGATGTTACTACTGTAGAAGATGTAAACGGGCAAGAGATTCCGGTTTCTTTTACCAGGCTTGACGAAAATGACAATCCTATTTTTGGTGATCCCCAGGAACTTCAGTTTGGGGTAAGCCACAATATCTCTTATGGAGCAGAAGCTTCGTTTTTGTTGTTTGACGGGACTTTCTTTGTCGGGTTGAAAGCAGCCAGAATGTACAAAGATCTTTTGATCAAGGAAGTTAATGTTACCAAAACAGAGGTGAGTGCCAATGTCGCTAAGGCTTATCTCGGGGTATTGGTGGCGGAAAGAAGCAAGGCAATGATTGACAAAAACATTGTCAACCTGAAAAAGATACTCGATGAAACGGCAGCCGTCTATGAAAATGGGTTTGCCGAAAAACTCGATGTGGAAAGATTAGAGCTATCGCTTGCTAACCTGGAAACGGATGCTAAAAACCTGGAACGCCTTATTTTGGTCAGTAAAAACTTATTAAAGTTTCAAATGAATTACCCTCTGGAGCAGAAGGTTGATTTAACTGATAATCTTGATGCCCTTGTTGGCGCATTGGATGTTTCCGGAGAAATTTTAAGTGGTCCGGTCAACTTTAATGACAGGCCCGAGTATGCCGTCCTGGATGCTGCTGAAGATTTAAACGAAGTGAATTTGCAAAGATATAAGGTAGGGTATTTACCTTCTATTTATGGTTTCGGTAGCTACCAGCGCACCTTTCAAACCAATAACCTCTCGGAGGGTAAATGGTTTCCGACAACCGTAGTCGGAGCGAGTGTCAATGTTCCTATTTTTGATGGATTCGACAAAGAAGCTAAAATTCAACGGACCAAGATTGATCTGGAAGAAATCAATGTTCAACGGGAACAGTTCGAAGATGCTATGACCCTGGAAGTGGCTAATGCCAGAATAAGCTTCCTAAATGCTCAACAAACAGTAAGCCGAAGGGATGCAACCGTTGAACTTGCTCAAAAGATTTATGATACTGCTCAAATCAAATATAGGGAAGGCGTCGGCTCCAGCCTGGAAGCTTCTCAGGCTGAAAGCGAACTTTATGAAGCGCAGACTAACTATATCAATGCCTTATACGATCTTTTAATCGCTAAAGCAGACCTAGATAAAGCGCTGGGAAACTACTAGTAGCAGGTAACGGTTAATGGTCAAGCGGTAAGCATTCACAGGCCGAAGGCCTTTGCTCTTATTTGCTCCCCGTTTATTGTCAAAGAACTAAAAAACATTTGAATCAAATTATCATTGCACAACAAATAATTACCAAAAATGAGATACCTATTTGCTTTAACGTTATTGGTGATCTTCCTGACTTCCTGCGGAACATCCCCAGTCGTTGACAATAATAAAATTCCGGAGGACCTCGAGGCCAAAAGGATAATGCTTAAGAGAAAACGCGCGGAAATACAAGAACTCAATGATTTTGTTGCAAAACTGGAAGAGGCTATCGAAACTCAAGACCCTTCCTCTAAGGAGCGCAAGTTTAAACTGGTAACCGCTGAGAAAGTTACGAGAAAAAACTTTGAACGCTTCGTTGAAATTCAGGGCTTGGTTCAAACAGACGACATCGTAAATGTAAGCAGCGAAATCGGAGGCCGTATTATAAAACTTCCTGTAGAAGAAGGGCAATACGTTAAAAAAGGACAGTTGATCGCAGAACTCGACCTGGAGTCCGTGGATAAACAAATTGCCGAGATTGAAAAATCACTGGAACTGGCCACTGAAGTTTATGACCGCCAGAAAAGACTTTGGGATCAGGAAATTGGTTCAGAAATTCAATACCTCAAAGCAAAAAATGATAAAGAGCGCCTGGAAAAATCTTTGGAAACTATTCGGTTCCAACTGGAAAAAGGGGAAGTCTTCGCTCCAATTTCAGGTGTTATTGATATTCTGGTACTCAAAAACGGGGAAGTTACAGCTCCCGGATCGCCAATCGTCCAGATATTGAATACCAGTAAAGTGAAGGTCGAGGCCGATGTGCCCGAGAATTACCTCCAGGCCATCCGCAAGGGAGAATTGGTTACCATTGATTTTCCTGCTTTAAATCGAACAGAAAAAGCTCGGGTAAGCCTCATCGGGCGTAAAATTGACCCGGGTAACCGCACCTTCAAAGTAGAAGCCGATGTGAGTAATAAAGATGGGTTGTTGAAACCCAATTTACTGGCTACCATGCTGGTTAAGGATTTTTCTGTTAAAGATGCTATCGTTATTCCCCTGGAACTGGTCCAGCAGGAAGTCGGTGGGAAAGACTTTGTCTACGTTAAAGGAAAAAAAGAGGAAGGCTTGTTTGCTAAAAAAGTTTACGTGAAAACGGGTGAGAGCTACGACGGGGAAATCATTGTGGAAGAAGGTCTCAACGGAGATGAAGATCTTATCATTGAAGGAGCCAGAGGGCTTGCAAACAACGAATTGATTAAAATTCAAAACGAAAAAAATCCATCTGACAATGGCTGAAAATAATTTTGAAAAAGAACTGGAAGAAAAAAAAGGCCTACGTACCTTCGGCCTGACGACCCTGGCCGTGGATAACGCCATTAGCGTCTTTTTGCTAACCGCAATGATTCTTCTGTTCGGTATTAGTAGTTACATCAACATGCCCAAGGAATCTTTTCCGGAAGTGCCTTGGCCTAAGATCTATATCAATACCGTTTATTTTGGAAACTCTCCGGCAGATATGGAGAGCTTGGTTACCAGGGAAATTGAGAAAGAACTGGCCGATATCTCGGAGCTTAAATCCGTAACATCACAATCCCTGCAGGATTACTCCCTTATTACTGCAGAGTTTGAAGCTGATGTAGAACGTGAAGAAGCCATTCGAAAGGTAAAAGATGCCGTAGATAAAGCCAAACCAGAGCTTCCTAATGATCTGACTCAAGAACCTGAAGTGCTGGATGTGAACCTGGCTGAATTGCCTATCCTTACGGTAAACGTATCTGGTAACTATAATAATGACGAGCTTCGTTCTTATGCTGAATATCTTCAGGATCGAATTGAGGAGCTTTCCGAAATCTCTAGCGTGGACCTTAAGGGTGCTCGTGAAAGAGAGGTTAAGATCGATGTAGATCTGCCTACAATGACTTCTTTGAAAATTAGTTTCGGGGATATTGAAAGCGCAATCGCATCAGAGAACATCAATATGTCCGGGGGCGAAATTGTAAAAAATGATTTTAGACGAACCATCCGGATCGTTGGTGAGTTCGAGAACGTTCGCGAGATGGAAAGTGTAATCGTAAAGAGTGAAAATCAACGACCCATTTTCCTGAAAGATATTGCCAAAGTAGTGTATGATTATGAAGACCCTACCAGTATCGCCCGTTCAGATGGATTGCCGGTTATTTCTCTGGATGTAATCAAGCGAAGTGGGGAAAACCTCCTGGATGCTTCCGATAAGATCAAAGCTTTGGTTCAAAAAGCTAAAGAAGAAACTTTACCAGAGAATCTGAAAGTAAGTATATTCAATGATCAGTCGGTACAAACGCGAGATACCGTTAATAACCTGGAAAACAGTATTATCCTTGGGGTTATCCTGGTAGTTATTGTACTGATGTTTTTCTTAGGGATCCGCAACGCTTCTTTTGTAGGTTTGGCAATCCCACTTTCCATGTTAATGGGAATTTTGATCATTAATCTGTTGGGGTATAGCTTGAACATGGTCGTGTTATTTTCCCTCATTTTGGCTTTAGGGTTGCTGGTAGATAATGCGATTGTAGTAGTTGAGAATATTTACAGGTACCTTCAGAATGGTTATACTAAGCACGATGCTTCCCGCTATGGCGCAAGTGAGGTAGCCTTGCCGATTATTGCTTCTACGGCAACAACTTTAGCGGCATTTCTTCCTTTAGCTTTCTGGCCAGGTCTTATGGGAGAATTTATGAAATACTTGCCTATCACCCTGATCATTGTATTGTCTTCATCTCTATTTGTTGCATTGGTTATCAATCCTGTGTTTACGCAAGCATTTATGCAATTGAGTGAAAGAGAAGACGATCCGGCAGTTCGCAGCCGAAAATTCAAGAATACAATGATTGGGATGGCTGTCCTATTGTTGTTGGCTGTCCCTGCACATTTTGCAGAAGTGAATTGGTTAAGAAACATCCTGGTCATTTCAGCTGTTCTTGGCCTTCTCAATTATTTTATTTTAAGGCCGGCCGCCTTCTTCTTCCAAGAACGATTTTTACCAGCGCTGGAGAGTATTTACGACAAGTTCATTCGCTTTGCTCTTAGAGGTCCGATGGCATTAGTAGTATTCATAGGAACGATTTTTCTTTTAATAGGTACTATGATGCTGTTAGGGTCGAACCCTCCCAAGGTGGTGTTCTTTCCTGATGTAGATCCACTCTATGTAAACGCTTTTATCGAATTACCACTAGGAACGGATATAGAAACGACGGATAAACTCATGCGGGATGTTGAAGAAAAAGTAGATGAAACGATAGAACCTTACACTGGCATTGTCGAAGCCGTACTTTCCCAGATTGGAGAAAATACCAGCGATCCAAATGGGGAGCCTGAATTTGGTGCCTCTCCGCAAAAAGCGCGTTTAACCGTTTCTTTTGTGCCTTCTACTGAAAGAGGAAATATATCTACCTGGGATGTCATGGATGAAATCCGGCAGAATCTCAAAGGTTTTCCGGGGGTGAAAATAATCGTAGATAAAAATAGCGACGGGCCTCCAACCGGAAAGCCAATCAACCTGGAGCTTCGGGGAGATGAAATCGATCGTTTAGCTACTCTTTCGGAAGAAGTAATCGGTTATATCAATGCTCAGGGTATTGGAGGCATTGAAGAGCTGAAAGCTAGTGTTAATATTGGAAAACCTGAATTGGCCGTAAATATTAACAGAGAAGCTGCACGTCGGTATGGCGTATCTACTTTCCAAATTGCTGATGTAATTCGTACCGCTGTATTTGGTAAAGAGGTTTCTCAATTTAAGGATGGCGAAGATGAATACCCGATTCAGCTGCGTATTGACGAGAAGTATCGGAATAATATCAATGATATCCTGAATCAAAGCGTCACATTCAGAAGCCCTTCCAACGGGCAGTTGGTTCAGGTTCCTATATCCGCAGTTGCTGATATTAGCTACGCCTCTACTTATAATTCCATCAACCGGAAGGATCAGAAGCGAATGATCGCCATCTATTCCAATGTTTTAGAGGGGTACAATGCAAATGAGGTAGTGGATGAGGTGAAAAATGCTATGTTCAAGTTCCCGATGCCGAATGAATTCAGCTACGAATTTACCGGAGAACAGGAAGAACAGGCTGAGAATATGGCTTTCCTGAGTAGTGCATTCATCATAGCTTTGTTTACGATTTTTATCATTATTGTTACTCAGTTCAATTCCTTAATTTCACCATTTATCATCATACTATCCGTCTTATTTAGTACAATCGGGGTATTCCTGGGATATTATACTACCCAAATGGATTTCGTAGTGATCATGTCTGGTATCGGGATTATTTCCCTGGCAGGAATTGTGGTAAACAACGCTATTGTATTGATTGACTACATCACCTTACTGATCCGACGGAAAGTGAGGGAAAAGAATGTGGCGGGCATGCAATATCTTGAAAAAAATGAAGTGAAGGAAGCCATCGTTCAGGGTGGATCTACTCGTCTTCGTCCGGTACTATTGACTGCCATTACTACTATTCTGGGCTTGATTCCTTTGGCAATAGGGTTAAATATCAACTTTTTTACCTTGATTGCTGAATTAGATCCGAACTATTTTATCGGAGGGGATAGTGTTGACTTCTGGGGCGTTATGGCCTGGACGGTTATCTATGGCCTTTTCTTCGCTACCTTCCTGACGCTGATCGTTGTACCAGCGATGTTCTGGTTGGCCTTCGAATTGAATATGTTTGTACGGAGGTTGATAGGGCAGCGCCCACATACTGTAAGCAGAGAGGAGTTGCTGGATGCTTAGTTAGGTTTAGAGGGTTTGGAATAGACTTGTTCTGTATCAACTGCAGAACAAGTCTATTCTAAACCCTCTAAACTTCTTACTCCATTCACCCGCTCACCACCACTTCCCAAAGCATTTCCTCCTGCAAGTATTTATCTGCCAGCTCCATGAATTGAGATGCCTGAAAGTTCCGTATCGTTTCCGTTAGCTTTTCAAAAGTGCTGAGAGGGAGATCTTCGATAACATACGCTTTGATTACATCAGCTACATTAAACGGGCCATCAACTATGCTAAGTAAATGGCCGAGCAGGTAATTCTTAGCCATATTCAGTTCTTCCTCGGGAAAAGGCTCCGTTCTTAACCTTCGAATTTCTCCAAAGATTTCATCCAGTGTTTTTTGAGTAAAACTATTGCCTACTTCTGTACCTATATAAAAATATCCGCCGAATAGTAGAGAATCAAGAGAAGAAAAAATATTATATGTATAGCCTTTATCCTCGCGAATATTGGTCATAAGTCTCGATCCAAAATAGCCACCAAGTATAGTGTTGAGCATATACATGGGATAGTAATCCGGATGTTTCCTGCCAAATAAATTTCGACCTATCCTTATAGCCGTTTGGACAGTTTCGGAGTGAATGATTTTCATCTTCCGTGGGGAGAAAGATGCGGAATCAGGCAGCTCAGGTTTGTGTATTCCTTCAGGAATAGACCCTGCTATGTATTGATTTAATATTTCGACGGTATTTCCATTGGGTTTTCCACTGATAATGATGACGCAATTGCCGGCAACATAATTATTGTGGAAGTGGGAGAGTAAGTCCGCCCGGGTCAAGGCCTCATACGTTTCAGGGAAACTGTTATAACCGTATGGATGGCTACTTCCAAAAAAGTGTTCCGTAATGGTTCTGTAAGCGATCACATCATTTTTGGCCAGTTCTACCTTTAGACGCTGCTTTTGATTGATGATGAAGGATTGCAATTCATCTTCGGGAAATGCCGGCGCAGCAAGAATTTCACCTATCAAAGGGGCTAACTTTTCAAAGTGGCGGGTCAGGCAATACAAAATAACATTGGACGTATCCATGTTGAATGGAATACTCAGGGTTCCACCAAAATAATCTATTTTTTCTGCTAAAACCGCAGCTGGAGTATTATGCGTTCCTTCCTTCAACAATCGGGCAGTAGCTCTCGCAGAGAGTCGCTTTTTTTCAAAAGGTCTGCCGGCCTTGAATATTATTTCTACTTTTAGTACATCTTGGGTTCCCATTTCAACAATGTGAACCGGAATACCATTCGTAAGATAAAGCGTCTTGGGGCGAGGGAGCGACCAACTCGGAAATGATTGTATTTTAGGAGGTACGATTTGCTTCATATATTTTTTTTGCAAAGAAAAACATTATCCAACAGCTTTTTGAACAAACTTTCTATAAACACTTCGCCAGCCTTCCCAACTGTTTGAGTTGGAAACCGAACTGTTATGCCAGAGACTTGTGCATTGCCCGTTCTGTTCCCTTAAACTATTTACTAAGGTGTTAAGTTTATTTTCTGCTTGTTCCGGAGAAAGTTTCATGTATTTTTTTAAGCTTACATCCATCACACAGAATGGGTGGACAAGCAGATCGGTGATTTTTTCCTCTTGTAAATCATACCAGAAAAAAGGTAAACTGGTGCCAGCTCTGAAGCCTATATGGTCTGCATAGCCCATTGAATAGTCTTCTTTTATATTGGCTTTTATTAACTGCCGGTAAGTGTCGGGAAGTTTTAAACGCAAGAAGTGTTGTCGGCTTTTGGAAATCGGGCGCTCAGTTATTTGCTCCAGTCTGTATTTTTCTTCACTCAGTTTTCTTAAATTATTATGAGTGTAATAAGAAGGATGAATACCAATTTCTGACCTGAAAGCAAGATCCTGGATGAGCTTTTTCATGGAAGGATGCTCCCAGTGGATATTTTTATCGTATTTGCTATAATCAGAAAGAAGAAAAAAGAAGCTGGGTTGGAGTTGGTGTTTTTCGTGGAGTTTATCAAGCCATGGAAATGTAAAAAACGGATCTTCCTGATACCCCTTTTGTACAGACCAGCGGAGACTGAGCGAAGCTTTATCACGCTTGGCCACATCTTTTAAATAACCTGCAATTGTTCTTAAAAACCCTTTATTCCTGTAGGCCCATGCATAATCTACATCATAGGTGGGTTTGAATTGATAAGAAATGGCTTTGAAACGGAGTTGTGGAAAACGCTGTTTGAGCTTTTCTTTAAATTTATTTAACCAGATGTCAAGAACCGGAAGATGTAGAAAATCGTTTTGTTTAAAAATGGATGCTTTCGATGGAAAGCGGTCGTGCTCGTCTTGATTTCCTCCGAGGTATTCTTCGTAGCGGGAAAGAGAGAAAAACGCAAATGCAAAAAAGTCCAGCGGCATGGCCGCATTAATTTGGCTATTCAGGAAAAAAGCAGGGGTGTTTTCCCGTTGCTCCATTTTGAGGTTAACAGGTTTTATCGTGGAATCCCATAAAAACTGGCTGTCAGGGAGGAAAAATTCATGCGCTGAGATCGGTTGGCTGCTATAGTTGATTTTTGGAAGATGGCTGTTTTTGTAAGCCTCTTTCTTGCGAAAGTAACGACAAGAAAGCCCCATCCATTCTTCGAATACTTGCCGAATAATGTAGTCCAGCCGCATACTTCTTTTGGCGCAGTAGAACGCTATTTCATTATTTAAGCCTTTTAACGACGTTTCCATGTAAAATTAATCCCAAAATAAAAACCTAAAGAAGGTTTTTTCATTATATTTTTATAAATTTATACGATAAAGCATCAAGAACAACATTCAAAATATGAAAAAGTTAATCCCTTTTTTAAGCTTCCTGTTTGTCCTTCAAACTATTGTAAGCGCTCAAACCTTCCAGCCTAAACAGTTTGATACTGAAGATAAGGGGGTTATATATAAAAAAGAGTTCTCTATTGATCTGAAAATACTTCAGACGAATGGCTTCGCTCTTGGTGTGAATTTTGGTAAACTGGTCTCTTATCACACTACACGTTTCTGGCATTTTGAGTTCGGAGAACTAAAACACCCCAAAGAGTTTCGCAAAAACGTAGAAATCCAAAGTGGTATTCCTTCGAGCCCTCGTTCTTATATTTTTGGAAAACAAAACAACCTCTTTGTCTTGCGCGGTGGTTTTGGAATTAAAAGATACCTATCTGAAAAGGCTAAACGAAAAGGTGTGGCAGTAGGATATAGCTACGAATATGGGCCTACCTTAGGCCTGTTGAAACCATATTACCTTGAACTTTGGCCAAATCAAGATAATTTCGGAGGCTTTCCTGTTGGTGAACGTTATTCTCCTGAAAACGAAGACCGTTTCCTGGATCCTTTCAATATCAATGGCGCTTCTGGTTTAACAAAGGGGCTGGGGGAAATAAATATTCGCCCGGGCGTGCATGGGCAATTTGCCTTCCATTTCGATTGGGGGGCCTTCGATGAAGTTCTTAAAGCCCTCGAAGCAGGTATCATTGTCGACTACTTCTTCCAGGATGTTCCGCTTATGGTCGAAGTGGAAAATGTAGAGAATACCCCTCTTTTTATTAATTTTTACGTAAACTTACAATTTGGAAAGCGCTGGTAGTTATCTCTTTGATGCAATCAAACAAAGCTACCTGAACTTTACTTCCTTTCATACTGTTGTTGCTATACATAAAAAATAGTAGTGTAAAGCATGATATACTCCAATAGTATACAAGCCGCCACTACCTGATTTAAATCGATTGAAAAATGTTAGAACTTCCTGTAGTAAATAAATCTAAACGTCCAAAACGTCCTGATTGGTTGAGAGTAAAGCTCCCTCAGGGAGAGAGCTATAAGAATGTGCGGAAACTCGTCGATGAGTATAAGCTTCATACCATTTGTCAAAGCGGTAATTGCCCAAACATGGGAGAGTGTTGGGGCGCCGGAACCGCTACTTTCATGATCCTTGGAAATACCTGCACCCGCTCTTGCTCCTTTTGTGCTGTCAAAACAGGTCGCCCGAATGAGTATGATACTGATGAACCTCGCAGAGTAGCAGAGGCTATCTCTTTAATGCAAGTAAAACACGCGGTGATCACCTCCGTGAATAGGGATGAGTTGAAAGACCGAGGAGCAGAAATTTGGTTCCAAACGGTAAAAATGGTTAAAGAGCAAAGCCCGGAAACCACCATCGAAACCCTTATCCCTGATGTGAAAGCAACATGGAGTGCTTTGGAAAGAATGATCAGCGCCGGGCAAGAAGTCGTTTCGCACAATATGGAAACCGTTGAACGCCTTTATCGGAAAGTTCGCCCTCAGGCAAAATATCACCGAAGCCTTGAACAAATAAAGCGGACCAAAGAATATGGTAAAAGAACGAAATCTGGTATCATGGTCGGCTTAGGTGAAACGAAAGATGAAGTCATTAAAACCATGGATGATCTTATCGAAAATGGTTGCGATGTGCTTACCATTGGCCAATACCTGCAGCCTACAAAAATGCACCTTGCAATAGCTGAGTATGTTCATCCGGACACCTTCGCTTTCTACAAGGAAGAGGGCTTAAAACGCGGGTTTGACTTTGTTGAAAGTGGGCCTTTGGTTCGATCTTCTTATCATGCCGAACGTCACCTGTAAAATAAATGCATTGCTATTAATAATAACTTTACTTCTTTGTACTTGGATAAGAAATCTCGTTCGTGGAGAAGGTCTTCCTTTGAGGTTTTCTAATGAAAAACTTCAAAGAAAGATCTTCTCCACAATAAAGAACATGCTTTCCCGGGGCAAAAAAATAAGATTATTATTAAGAGCAATCTTCCCATCTTTTACCCATATACTTCTTCCTCTTAGCCTTTTTGCCCAGGAAAGCTCCGGGAATATAGAAAACCTGGTTCCCAATGGAGATTTTGAGCTTTTCTCCCAACGTCCTATCGGCTGGTACTACAATGGTAAAGATTTCTCTGATGTGATGAAGTACTGGGATTCTCCCACAGCTGCTTCGCCAGATGCTTATGGACCCGAAGTAAGTGTACCTGCTCATTGGGCCGATAAGGGATTCGGATCACAAACTCCCCAAAGCGGTCAGCGAATGGTTGGGATTACCTGCTATGGCTGCGTAAACGGCAAACCCCATTGCAGGGAATACCTTCAGGTACAACTTCTTGAACCATTGGTTATTGGGCAACAATATTATTTAGAGTTTTGGATAAGTAGACTCCCACAATCATTAAGTGTAAATAATATCGGAGCGGCTTTCTCTGAGATTCCATTACACAAACTTACCGATGAAGTATTGAGCCTGGAACCAACTATAAAAGCTTCGAAAATAGTTTCAGCTCCGGCCAAAAAATGGGTGAAACTCTCCAGTTCTTTTCTGGCTAAAGAACCAGCCGACTATTTGCTGATAGGCAATTTTTTTGAAGACAAAAAGACTAAATCAAAAGCCATGGCCTCCGAAGTTTTTGGGTATGCCTATTACTACATTGATAATGTTCTATTGAAAAAATTAGCTCCCATCCTGCCTGTTCCGGAAAACGGAGATGATATTAGCAAAGCGGTTATTGAAGAGGGAAAAATTATTCCTTTAAAAAACATCTTCTTTGAATTCGACAAGGATGAACTCCTTCCAAGGTCATATCTTGAATTGCGAAAACTGCTCAGGTTGCTTAAAAAGCATCCTTCAATGGTGATTGAAATCAGAGGCCATACCGATAACTGGGGAGATGATGCCTATAACAAGGATCTGTCGAACCGGAGAGCTAAAAAAGTGGTGGAGTACCTGAACCTCAGGGGCATTGATGAAGAGAGAACACGATATAAAGGGTTTGGAGCCGAAATGCCAATCGCAACGAATAAAACAGACCGTGGACGTCAGCTCAACAGAAGAGTGGAATTTCTAATTCTTAAAAAATAGACTTTTTCTTCAATTGCTTAATACTCTGTTTACAAACAAATAGGAGATGGGTTTTACCCTCTTCAGTCCAATGCGCCAAATTACTTAGAAGTAAAAATTCAGCCCTCCTCTCAATCCAAAACGAGATGCTTCGGGATTGTCCAGGTAGTTTACTCTCCATAGGGCTTCCACTCGAAAGACCTTTAGTATATTCTCAATACCTGCTCCAAATTCCATGTAAGGCCTGTCTGTTGGAGAACGAAAGCCTGTGTAATAATCCGCATCTCCGTCCGGTGAAAATGCATTGAATTGATTGACTCTGCGGTTTTCTTCGCTCAAACTGCCAATTACCCCTTTGAAGGATACTACTTCCCGCCATTTTAGTTTTCTTAATAAGGGAACTTTGTTAAAAAAGAAACCTTCAAAGTGATGTTCTATCATTATGCTTGCATATAGATCCGAGATGAATTCAAAGCGATTCATGGAGTTGAAGGCATTCTTACTGTAAAAATAAGTCTCATTCCCGGGGTGAATATTTAACAACAGGAAAGGGATTGTTCCGAAAACTTTACCTGCATTGAACCGGTAGGATATCCAGCCTATCGGGTTTATATAAAAGTAGTGCTGTATAGCTAGGTTTAGTCTTTGATATTTATATTGCCCTCCAAAAAGGTCTTTCACGCCGAGTGCCAATTGCAGTTCAAGAATGGGGTACTTTGATCCGAGGCTAATGCGATCGAAGTTGCCCTCCAAAAATTGTTCGTCGTGGGCATACCTGAGGCTTACAATGAACTCAGAAGAACTTACCGTCGTGTCCATTTGGCCCGGCATTTCAGGATCGGGCATAAATGCGAAGTTAAAGCCGGCACCTTCTGCATTCAAGTTTCCAAACGGATCAATTTTGTGGGTTAAAAGGGTGAAACGGCTGGAAAAATGCCTGTTCCAACTTCTATCATAAAACACCTTTAGTTCATTTATTTTAAACATTTTTTGAGGCACATCCCGGCGGTAAACCCCTGAAAAAAGGTTTCCTTCACCAATAGCTTCACTGTTCTCGGTGCTAAACTCTACATCATTGCGGTATTTAATACCCAAAAGACGCCTTGGGTTTTTGCGCATTAACCATATAAAGCTCAAACCATATTTGAACTTTTCATCCCTGGTTCCGTAAGCTCCGTAAGCTCCTAACTGGAACTCCTTGCTGAAAGAATTACTCGTAATGGCCCCCAACCGAAACCGGTGGCCTTCAACAGGGTTATTGTTGTAAAGAGAAAAATAAGGGCCGATTTCAATGGCTCCAAGATTTTTATAGCCCGTAAAAAGGGTGTATAATATATCGGCGTAGGTTTGATATAAAGGTACTTTTTGGATACTATCAATCATGGTGTAAATGCCTGCCTCGTTATTCGATAGTTTTTCATGCCGGGCATCCTCCCAATACAAGTCTTCTTTTTCAAGTTCATCCAATGAGTAATATACTATGTCGGGCTTTTCCTGATAACGCGCATTGATCTCTTCCTGATTGACCAGAAAATCTTTGTAAGAGGTCGTATGCCTCCCAATTATAGCGGGCGCTTTGTCACTGGCTTCAAAGTCAACGACCAGCTTCTTTTTACTTAACAGGAAAAAACCTTGGTCATTTGGAGCATGTTCTTCAAAAATTATAATACGATCAACAAAGTTGATGTTGACATCTTCGCTCATACGCATATTCAGGTGTTGTACGGCAAATACCGAATCCGCTACCCAAAAATCACCAAAAAAGGTGGCTTCTTGTTTCCTTTTAGGTTTAAATTTTAGCTTATAACTCCAATAGTCATTGACCATCGCACTATCAATAATGTAATACTCATAATATCCTAATCCCGACTTGGCAAACGGACTAACAAAGGGTTTCTCCAAAAAATAGATCCAATCATCGTACATACTATATGGCGTATAGATCCTGTCTATAAATTCAATGACCGTTCTGTTATCAATTCCGGAAACTTTCTGTGCCTTTGGGATGACTTTTTCCTTATTACTTATTTCTTTGGCGTAATAGACATCCGAAATCATTTCCTTAATGTACACAGGAAGAAAGGGTTCTTCGTCGGAAAGGCTGTCTACATTATCAAATGCAAACTTAAAAGGCTTTAGAAATTTATTGTCAAGAAGATTTTCGTTGAGGTTTTCGAGATCAAGCTCAACCTTTTCATATAGTTCATATTGATAAGTGGAAAGCTTGCTGATGCGGTGCTTGTCTTTATTCTCAATTATGCCTTTGACAATTCGGTTTGCGGGGTTCTCACCGGCATAAACCACAATTTCATCCAGTTTTTGCTTCTCTGAACTCAATAAAAAATTGATAAGCTGGATGCTGTCTTTCCGCACTGCTTTTGATAAGTCTGTATAGCCCAAAGCCGAAGCAACGATAGAGTCTGGATAAAAATCTATAGTGATCTCATAAAAGCCATCTAAGTCAGTAGAAGCACCAGAGGTCGTGCCGGGAAAGAAAATATTACAAAACGGAACACCTTCCTTGGTGTCCCCATCAGTTACTTTACCAGATATGGTAATCGTTTGAGAGAATAAAACTATTGGGAGTGAAAAAACAAATAGTGTAACCAGAAACCGCATAAGGTAAATCATTTGATCGTTTTAGCTTTTTGAGGCTTTGATAATAGGTTAAAATATAAATATTATCGTTCTTTGACAAATTGTATGGAACTTCAAAATGATAACCCTTGATTGCCCTTGTGGCTAAAAGGGTTATCATTTTGAAGTTCCATTTTCCACAATTTATGTCAAAGAACTAAGATTATTAAATTAATTAAATAGACGCTTGAAATTTCTATCAGTAACTACTTTTTTTAGATATAATTGTGAATGGGCCGGCAATTCTCGGGTTTAAAATCAAATTTGAAATTTCACGCCGCAGGCGTGTTCATTTTTTAAACGAGAAGCCTGGTGAATGTGCTGCTTTTAAGTACATTCACAATTTATGTCAAAGAACTAAATATATACAAAATGTTAAAGTATTGTTGGCAAAAAGTACACTTGCCAGAGGCAGGATGCGATGAAGCCGGTAGAGGGTGTTTAGCAGGCCCTGTTTTTGCAGCAGCAGTTATACTCCCTTCGGCGTTCGATTTCAAGGGCTTAAATGATTCTAAAAAACTTACTGAAAATCAGCGAAATATACTCAAGGCGCAAATTGAAAACGAAGCATTAGCCTGGGCTGTTGCTAAGATAGATCCTTCGGAAATTGACCGGATCAATATTCTTGAGGCTTCTGTTCAGGCGATGCATAAAGCACTGGAAAAACTTCCGCTTCCGCCCAAATTCATCTTGGTTGACGGCAATCGATTCAAACCATATAAAGATATTCCTCATGAATGTATCGTAAAAGGAGATGGTAAAGTGGCCTCCATCGCAGCGGCATCTATCCTTGCAAAAACCCATCGTGACGGATATATGCAATCCCTTTCTTTTTCTTATCCGGAATATCAATGGGCTCAGAATAAGGGCTATCCAACTAAAGCCCACCGGGAAGCCATTCGGAAGAATGGTTTGACCAAACATCACAGGCAAACCTTCAAAGTAAAACTTAATGATTAAAATCATTTTCCTTGATTCATTTAAAATTGTATATTGATGCCGTAACGAAAATATTAAATTATCCTAAATTAAATTAATACAACTATGGATGTTTCAGCACCTGTTTCCACCATTATGACCAAAAAACTTATTACAGTTAATGCTGAAGATAATCTTGAGAAGGTAAAGGAAATTTTTGATAACAACAGGATTCATCATATCCCTGTAGTGCGCTCACGCGAAATTGAAGGAATTGTCTCAAAAACCGATTATCTATATTTTATCAGAGGATATTCTAATAATCCTGAAGACCAGTACATCAATGCAGCTCGCTTAAAAGGGTACAAAGTCAGAGACATCATGACCAGCGGGCTGGCAAAAGTGGAATCCTCCGATAAAATTTCTGTAGCCCTTGAAGTTTTTAAACTTAACTTGTTCCACGCTATCCCAGTTGTAGATAATAAAGAACTGGTAGGCATTGTAACTACCCATGACATTATCAAAAAACTAGCGGAAGAAGGTTAGTCTGTCGTTCTCGATTGGATTTCTTTGGAAACCGCTAAATGATTACTTTAAATTCTATCACTTAATTTTTATGAAAAAAGTACTGATCCCTGTAGATTTTTCAGAAAGTGCCATCAATGCAGTAAAATATGCATTAAATCTACTAAAACAACAGGACGGCGAATTCGAAATTACCCTGTTGAATACCTATAAAGTGTACAGCAGCACGGGTATGTTTATATCCGTTGAAAAATACATGCAAGAAGATGCTGAAAGAGAAATGGCAGGCCTTCTGGATTTCCTCAAAGAGTATGTTCCTCCTCATATAAAATTAGGCGGACGATGTATTCGCGGAGATGTAGTGCAAACCATCTACCGAATGGCAGAACAACTAGAGTACGATCTTATTCTAATGGGAACTAAAGGGGCAAGCGGAGCACTCGAAGTATTTCAGGGCAGCGTAGCAGGAAGTGTTATGAAAAATGCTGTTACTCCGGTACTTGTCGTGCCTGATACTATTGCTTTCGAGCCTATCAAAAAAATCGTGTTCTCTTTTGATGGCAGAAAGATTTCCCAAGAAAAAGTAGTGGCTCCTATATTGGATATTGCAAGGGAAGGGGATGCTCAGGTTGTTCTTCTTCATATTGCAGATAGTGACGAAGAAGAAGTAAGGGTAGATGCCGAAAAAGACCTTTTCCTCAAAGATATTCGAGTGTCAAAAGTTAGTTTTCCTGCAGAGGATATCAATGCAAGCATTAATGCTTGCGTACATACCGAAAAAGCTCAGCTTTTGGTCATGATTCGCAGAAAAAGAGGCTTCCTCGAAAACTTGTTCCACTCTAGTGCAACAGTTAAAGAAGTTTTTGATAGCCCCGTACCCCTCTTGATCTTGCATGATTAGTGAAATGGCAACTTGGGTTAATTTGGTTTGTTCCGCAACTGCTGCAAAACAAGCCTATTGAGTTACTTAAACATGAGTCATCCCGAATTTTCGAGATGACTCATGTTCCGTGTAAAATACTTATTAATCAAAGCTTTATCTACTTTTTTCTTGATAAAAAAGTAGCAAAAATCAAGGCTGTATTCAATTCTTAACGCTTTTTGAAAGGCTGGCAGCCTAAAATGAATAAACTCGCCGGGGCTCAGATGTTATTATTCTTTTAACGGCTGCCAGCCTTCCAAAAAGCTAAATTGAATAAGGCCGGTTCTAATACATTGATTTACAGCATCTATTACTAATTGTTATGACAACATGAAAGTTTCTTAAAATTCGGGATGACTCATCTTTAAGTAACTTAAAAAACAACTACAACGCTGTTCGTGTAATATTCTACGGTAGAATTGCCTTCAAAGTTTTCATTCTTCACATCCATGTATTTTTTTCTCACCAAATATAATTCTCCTTTTCCGGCAGAAGCCTTTTTAAATTTTTGGAAAGGAATCTCAAGTTTGTTCTCCGCTGACGGCCCCTTAACACTAAATGTGATCGCTTTTTTCTGACTGTCGCTGATGATGAAAACTATTTCTTCATTTTCATTTAAAGACGAACCTGCCCACTCCAAGGTTAATGGGGTATTTTCTCCGGGAGTGTAAGAGATCTCAAAGTTATCAATTGGATCAATCCGGTCGGAAAACGATAAATCTAGTGCAGGATCAAGGTCAAAGCGAAAATCGAAGGCTTCCGGTAATTCTCCCGTTCGTTTCGAAGTATACTTTAGTATATTCACCTTTGAAAGGTCTTTTTCGGACATGGCCCCTCCATTAAAAAATATGCCATTCTTAAGAAAGGTACTTTTCGAGCTTGCAGCGGTTGGCCCTTTCCAAAAAGAAGCTTCCGCTTCTGTTTTCTGATCGGGATTTAAGTATCTCACATAAAATTGAGCAAACCATCTATCTGGGATTTCCTTATCCTCTTGTTTGGGAGATGGTTTACAACTGAATTGCAGCAAAATAAAAAATGCTAGTGTTAGTAGAATGTAAAATTGCCTCATCTTGAAAAAAATTAAACGTTCTTTGACAAATTGTGTGGAACTTCAAAATGAGAAGCCTTGAATGTCCTTGTGGCTGAAAGGATTATCATTTTGAAGTTCCATTTTTCACAATTTATGTCAAAGAACTAAATTAAATTATCTTTTTTATGAAAAAACGCATCTTAATAACGGATGATGTGCATCCAATTATGCTTGAAACATTAGAAAATGCGGAATTTGATATTGATTATTATCCTGACATATCTCTTGAAGAGGTTCGGAAAATAATCTCACCTTATTATGGGGTTATTATCAATAGTAAGATAAAAGCAGATAAATTTCTATTAAATCAGGCGGAAAAGTTGAAATTTATTGGTCGTCTGGGATCCGGCCTAGATATTATTGACCTGGACCTGGCCGATTCTAAAGGGATTCGGGTGTTTAGCGCACCGGAAGGAAACCGCAATGCTGTGGCAGAGCATGCTTTGGGAATGTTATTAGGCCTGATGAATAACTTGTACAGAGCTGATTTTCAGGTAAAACAAAAGCATTGGCAACGAGAAATGAACAGGGGAACAGAATTAATGGGACAAACAATCGGAGTTATTGGATTTGGGAATACCGGGAGCTCTTTTGTCAGCAAGCTGTCAGGTTTTGGGGTGAACGTACTAATATATGACAAGTACAAGAACTATTATGCCGAAAATCTGGGTTATACAAAAGAGGCTACTCTGGAGAACTTACTTGAAAAATCCAATGTGATCAGCCTCCATCTTCCCCTCACTTCGGAGACTCACCATTTTGTAAATCGCGTTTTCCTGGAAAAATGTCAGAAAGGAGTCATAATTATCAATACATCACGTGGGAAAATCATCCATACCCAGGATTTACTTACTGCTCTTAGAAAAGGAAAAGTAGGAGGGGCATGCCTGGATGTACTTGAGAATGAGAACCCCCACACTTATTCAGCAGAAGAGGAAAAACTGTATTCAGAGCTCTTTGGGATGAGCAATGTTGTGCTCTCGCCTCATGTTGCCGGCTGGACAGTAGAATCCAAAAAACGTATAGCAGAAGTACTTCTGTCACGCATTATGGAACTGTAAAAAAGTAGCTCTTTGTCCGCCAATAGTAAAAAGGCTGTGTTTTAAATAACTCCATCAGAAACCTGACTTATGCAATTTTTTGGTGTGCCTTCTGGGCTGCCTTAGACTATATTTGTAATAAATAGAGCTTAGAAAAAGTCGATCAGGGATTTTTGATGAAAGCTTTACAGGAACAATAAAAATACCGGAATTTTTAAAAAAAGATTGATTTAAGTACATGATTTCTCATTGACAATTAAATACTTTAGATGATATTGTCACTTTTAGGACAGGGCAATTTTAATTTTCTTTGAAATGAATGTTAATTTTATTAACATTGCGCGTTAGTCTGGTGAAACCAATCAGTCGTCGAAAAGCCGTACTATTATGTCATTAAAAAATAGCTAAATTTTATGGTACGTAAATGTTTACTCTTACTAGTTTTTTCACTTACCTGCATGCTGACGTATGCACAAACTTCCATTGCAGGTAAAGTGACCGATGCCGAATCCGGCGAAGAACTTCCTTTTGCCGATATTACCATTGAAAAAAATGGGGTGCAAATAACCGGTACATCTACAGATTTGGAAGGGAATTTTAAAATTAATTTGGATCCGGGAACCTACGATGTGTTGGTTTCTTTCGCTGGTTACAAAGAACAGCGTATCGAAGGCGTTCGGATAATTGCTAACAAAGCCAACAGGCTGGATGCCCAGCTAAGCGCGGGTGTGCTTCTTGGAGAAGCCGTGGTCATTGAATATGCAGTGCCACTGGTAGAAGCCGATAATACCCAGCAGGGGCAAACGATCACTTCCAAAGAAATTCGTCAGTTGCCGACAAGGAACATTAATGCCTTGGCTGCAACAACCGCGGGTCTATCCTCCACCGATGAAGGTGGCGCAATTAATGTGCGGGGATCCAGGTCGAATGCTACGAATTATTTCCTTGATGGAATCCGCGTTTTTGGTACGCTGCCCCCGGAAACAGAAATCGATCAGCTTCAGGTGATTACCGGTGGTATCGGAGCCCAATATGGTGACGTTACAGGGGGGATCATCTCCATCACAACCAAAGGGCCTTCCAGCAGATTTGCCGGTGGTATCGACTTTGAAACGTCTGGTATCGTGAATGGGGATAATTACGTTGGCCTGGATCAGTTTGGTCAAAGTTTGATCGGGGCTAACTTAAGTGGGCCGATCTTAAAGAATAGCGAAGGAAGATCTATTCTGGGCTATCGCTTCTCTGGTCGTTACACATACCAACGCGATGATGATCCACCAGCTACTGGTGATTATGTAGTGAAAGATGAAGTTAGAGATGAAATCGCCGCCAACCCAATGTCTTTGAACAGTGCGGGTTCTCTTACGCCAACTGCTCAGGCCTTGACTGATAATGACGTTGAATTGCTTGATTTCCGCCCTGATGAAGACCGTAGGCAATATGACTTGACTGCAAAGATCGATGCACGTATTTCTGATGATATTGATATTACTTTTACAGGAACTTACAACAGAAGAGAAGACCAGTTTACTCCAGGTGGCTGGAGATTGTTGAACTCTTTTAATAACCCTGTTAATACTAGTAATCGTTATCGCGGTATTTTCCGTTTCCGTCAGCGCTTCAGTGGTCAACGTGAAGGTGGCGCAGAAACGGGTATAATCCGTAACTTCGAGTATACTTTGCAAGCTGGTTTCGAAAGAGGTAATACAGAAGTTGGTGATCCAAGGCATGATGATCGCTTCTTTGATTATGGTTACGTTGGAAGTTTTGACCTAAGAACAACGCCTTCCATTCAGGCAACAGATGCCGCCTTCGACGGAGGGATCTTCTGGAGAGATTCTATTCAAACTCCATTCGGCGTATTCGTTGATTCAGGCTATGTTGGACATGTCGGGTATAACCAGGGTTCTTATTTTGGATACACTCCTAATAATACCATTAATCCTGGCCTGGCAAATTATAACAATACCATTGATCCTTTAGAAGCATCGCTTCTGAATGAATTCCCTGCCCAGAATGGTCAATTCCTTAATGGATCAGGTACCACTCAGGTTTGGGGGCTTTATACGAACATCAATCAGGTGTACAACCTATATCAAAAAACAGAAACGGATGTTATCACTGGTAACGCAAGGGTGAACTTTGATTTGTATCCAGGTGGAACAGATAAAGGGGGGCACTCTATATCTCTTGGTTTCTTGTATGAACAACGCGTACAGCGTTCTTACAGCATTAACCCGCGTGAATTGTGGATCCTAGCTCGCCAGCGTCAAAATAACCACATCTCTGGTATTGATATTAATACCGTAGTAGGGCAAATTGCGGTTGCTGGTGAAGGAATTGAATATGTAAATAACGATGATGATCCGATTGCAGACGTAATTATCGGGGAAAATACTTTCGTAAATATTTCTTCTCAGTCTGATAACTTCAACTACATTATAAACCCTACACTTACTTCTGTTCCACTTTACGATGTACTTTTCAATCAAGATGATGATGCCTTGTTCTATAAGCGTATCAGAGATCGTTTAGGACTTGGATTGAACGAATACATCAACATAGATGGGCTTTCAACGGATTTACTTGATTTGAGCTTGTTTGCTCCAAAAGAAATCACGGATTATGCTAATGGTATCATTAACTTCTATGGTTATGATTACCTGGGAGAGCGTACTTCAGGCGATGTAACTTTCCAGGACTTTTTTACGCAAAGAGCTACTGAAGATGGTATTGAATATCGGACCATGGCTGTAGCGCCGCTTCGTCCAATCTATATGGCTGGTTATATCGAAGATAAGTTTACATTCAAAGACCTTATCTTCCGTGTCGGGGTTCGTGTTGACCGTTGGGATGCGAATACACAAGTACTTAAAGATCCATTTTCTCTGTATGAAATTATTGGTGCAGGAGATTTCTTTGCGCGCTTTGGCGGTGATAGACCTTCTACAATCGGTGATGATTTTAAAGTATATGTAGATGATAGAGATTCTGATAATCCAAATGTTGTAGCTTATAGAAATGGAGAACAATGGTTCTTTCCTAATGGTACTCAGGCCAACAACGGCCAGGAGATTTTCCTAAATACTGATGAGAACCGTTTGGTGACGCCTTTCTACGCAGAAGAAGATCCTACAAAACGCAATATTCAGTCTGCTAATTATGATCCTTCTATTTCATTTGAAGATTATGAAGTACAGTGGAATGTGATGCCTCGTTTGGCTTTCTCTTTCCCGATTTCTGATGTGGCCAACTTCTTCGCTCACTACGATATCCTTGTTCAGCGTCCAAATGACAATACAATCTTTACGGCTTTAGATTATTTCTATTTCACGGATCCAGGGCGTTTTACTCGTTATAACAATCCAAACCTTAGACCTCAAAGAACTATTGATTATGAGGTGGGTTTCCAGCAGAGATTATCTCAGTCATCTGCTATTAAGATTGCGGCTTATTATCGTGAAATTCGTGATATGATCCAGTCGCGTTTGTTCCAGTTCCTTCCTTCTGATCAATTATCTCAGTATGAAGGTTTTGACAACCTCGATTTTGGTACAGTAAAAGGATTTACGTTCTCCTATGACTTGAGAAGAACTAATAACTTCCAGTTGACAGCGAACTACACCTTGCAGTTTGCTGACGGAACAGGTTCTAACCCTACTTCTTCTTCTCGTGCATTGAGACTGACTGGTGGTAACTTGCGTACTCTATTCCCGCTTTCATTTGATGAAAGACATACCGTTAACATCATTGCTGATTATCGTTATGGTTCGGGTAAAAAGTACAACGGCCCTCGTCTGTTCGGTGCGGATATTTTTGCTGATGCGGGTATTAACTTACAAGGTATTCTTGTATCTGGTCGTCCTTATTCTCAAACTTCTGTTCCTGCTCAGTTTGGTGGGGTAGAGATTGTGGGAACTTTTAATGGTTCTCGTTTACCTTGGAGAAATACCATCAACCTTCGTATAGATAAGAATTTCCGTTTGACAAAGAACACAGATGCTAAGAGACCTATCTATCTAAACCTTTATTTCCGTGTGCAAAACTTATTGGATACGCGAAATGTCCTGGGAGTTTATACCGCTACTGGTTCTCCTGATGATGATGGTTTCTTAGCTTCCCCTCTGGGACAGAACAATATTTCTGATATCCAACGTGCTGGTAATGATGTTAATGCGTATACAGCTGCATATAATTGGGTGTTATTAAATCCTAATTTTTATTCATTACCACGAAGAATGTACATTGGTGGTTTAATCGAATTCTAAGAAAAACTTATTTGGAATGAGTAGTGGAAAACAGAACAACTCGTAGTTAATGAACTGCAATGATTGACCTTTTCAAAGTCTGTTTTCCACTTCTTCTCCAAGCAATACAAAATATTTTATTTCAAACTTGCTGAAAAAATGCTGAATCTTATGCGTGGCTTTAATTTATTAATTATTTTTATAATGCTCCTTGGGATACTGCCTTCCGCCGAAGCGCACGTTAACCCTGAGGACAGAGGAAGAATCAAGGAGAGTCAGAAAATCAAAGCGGCTCTTCGTGCAGATTGCGCTGAGGCAACTGCTCAAACTGACTTGAATGCCAACAACGTCCGTGCTCGTTTGCTTACTGGTGGTGATGTTTGGTGGGATTTGGATGAAGGTATGTATGTTGTTCCTAACGTGGCTACCCAGCCAGTATCAGCTCTCTTTGCGGGTTCTGTATGGTTAGGAGGAATCAGTGATGCGGGACAGTTAAAAACTGCGGCACAAACTTATCGTCAAGGTGGTAATGATTACTGGCCTGGCCCTTTGGTACCTAACTTCCCTTCTATTCCACAAAATCTTTGGGGTACTGTTGAACCGGATACCTGTTTGAACTGGGACCGTTTCTTTAAGGTTTCTGGTGAAAGCATTCGTCAGGCTCGTCAGAGATTTGAAGAAGCTTGTGGCAGCTGCGGAAGTGCAGAGGAAAGCTGCCAATTAAGTCGTGATGATGTTTCTCGTGATATGTTGGGTTGGCCTGGACGTGGAAACCCATTCTTTGAAGATGTTTGGGGCTTTGAATTGCCTGATACCGATCAAGGTCTTGCCGGGTTCTGGGATTGTGATCTGGATGGAGAGTATAACCCGTTGAAAGGTGATTACCCTATTGTAGAGGTAAGGGGATGTGATGCTGAACCTAGTTCTTTCCCTGAAGAAATGATCTTCTGGATCTATAATGATGCAGGGGGTATTCACACAGAAACACAGGGTGAACTGCTTAGAATGGAAGTGCAGGTTCAAGCTTTCGCTTACGAGAGCAATGATGAGCTGAATGACATGACCTTTTATCGCTATAAGCTTATCAACCGTGCTTCGGAGTCGATTGATAGTACCTACTTCGCGATGTGGGTGGATCCTGATTTGGGCTGTTACCAGGATGACTTCATTGGTTGTAATATCAGTAGAAGTTTGTCCTATGTCTACAATGCAGATGATAATGATCAGGATTGTGCAGGTGTAAGAGGGTATGGTTTGGAAGTTCCTATGCTAGGGGTAGATTATTTCCGCGGTCCTCTGGGGCCATTCGTTTTAAGCGAAGATTCAACTGAATTCCTTCCTGCTAAATTTGGGCAAGATCCTGATACCATTTTAGAGTTAGGAATGTCCAGTTTTACTTATTTTAACAATAACTTCGGTGGGGTAGATCCAAACACAACTGACCCTCAGGTAGCACTTGAGTTTTATCGTTATCTTTCAGGCTCTTGGAGAGATGGTACGCCATTTACATTTGGTGGTATTGGATACAATCCAAACGATCCTAATGCAGAGCCTATTGATTACGCGTTCCCGGATAATCCAAGCTTACCGTTGCCTGCCTGGTCCATGTCATCTGAAGGTTTAGCACCTGCTGACCGTCGTACGGTACAGGCATCTGGTCCTTTCCGCCTGGACCCCGGTGCTACAAATGAGTTGATTATTGGGGCTGTTTTTGTGCCAGATGTTACCCACCCTGCTCCAGATGCTTCCAAGCTGTTCTTTGCCGATGATATTGCTCAGAACTTATTTGACGCTTGTTTTATCCCGGTAGATGGTCCTGATGCTCCGGATGTATGCTTTATAGAGTTGGATCGCGAGCTGGTAGCTGTATTCACAAATGACGAGATCTCCAATAACTTTAACGAAGCATATACCGAAAGACCGCTAAACGCGATTGATACGCTTCCTGATGGTACATTGCTTCAGGATTCCCTTTATGAATTTGAAGGTTACAAGCTTTACCAATTGGCAGGGCCTGAGGTAACCAATGATGATCTGGATGATCCGGAACAATCTCGTTTGATCTTCCAGGTAGATGTTCGCAACGGCATAGGCCAAATCTTTAATTGGGAGTTCGTCCAGAATCCAACAGGGGAAAACCCGCTTCCGGTACCGGTATTGGAGGTAGATGGTTCTGATGATGGTGTTCGTCATACTTTCCGCATCACTGAAGATCAATTCTCTACAGGAACAGATAAGCGCTTAATTAATCACAGAAAGTATTATTTCCGTGCTGTAGCATATGCTTATAACAACTTCTTCCCATTTAATCCTGATCCGGATAATCAAAATGGTCAGGATCAACCTTATCTGGAAGGAAGGCGTAATATCCAGACATATGCTCCTATTCCACGTCCAATCACTGATCGTTCATTGAATGCTATGTATGGTGAAGGTCCGGTAGTGACTCGTTTGGACGGAGTTGGTGGCGGTGGAGCCTTCCTTGATATTTCTGATGAGCAACGCGATGCATTCTTCGAAGAAGATTTCAATGGTGAAATTACTTATCAACCAGGCGAAGGCCCGGTCAACGTATTTGTTTACAATCCACTGGATGCACTGGATGGTGACTTTATCCTGCGTTTTTCTGATGAAGATCCTGAAGATTTCACACTTCAAGACAGTGCTTTCTGGTCTCTTGAAAATACACAAACCGGAGAGGTAATCTTCTCTGATCGTACAATCCAAGGCTTGAATGAGCAGATCATTCCTGAATTTGGTTATTCCGTAAGTATTGACCAGCGTCCGGAACCATTCCAGTTGGAAGCTAACAATGGTGCTATCGGAGCAGAGTTCGCTTATGCTGACCCTGCCGGGCCACAATGGTTTACAGGTTTTGCCGATGATGTAAATAACAATTATATTAAGACAGATGAAGGGGAGCGTGATTTCGAATTAGATCCTGATAAGGACTTCACTTTATTTGGTGGAGGGGACTTTGTTCCTTACTATCTTTGTGATTGGGAGCCTAACGCTCTTGGCGCCTATGACTATGTTTCTCCTGCTTGGTTAAATACAAATGGTTCTGTTGTAAGGCAGAGAATTGATCCGGATTCTTTGAATAATGTTGATGTCGTATTCACTAGCGATAAATCGAAGTGGAGTCGTTGTATAATTGTTGAAACTGCTCCTCCATACGCTTATGATTTCTCCGGACTTGGTTTGCCTGCAGAAGCAGATGAAACTACAGGCTGTGACCCAATTCAAAACTTTGACCTCCGCGGAGCACCTTCTGTAGGTAAGGATGATAACAACGGCGATGGTCTTCCTGATCCGGACGGAGCAGTAGATGAAGATGGAGAACCTCTTATTGGAATGGGATGGTTCCCGGGATATGCAGTAGATGTTGAAACAGGAGATCGCCTGAACATATTCTTCGGGGAGAACTCAACATACTCTCTTGAATATGATACGCTATTATTGGGTATTTATGGTTTGGATGAAGGAGATTACGATTATGGACCTAATGGTCGGGATATGCTTTACAATCCTAATGATCAGGGAGCACTAAATTCTATGAATCTCGACGGAAACTTCGCTGCTTTTGCTTATGCATTAGGTTATCTTGGAGGTCAGCACTTTGTATATGTAACTAAGCAAAAGTATGATGAGTGTGCCAGATTGTATGGTCGTTTGAAAGGTTGTCAGTCTTCTCTTAGAAAGGTAAATGCATTAGAGCAAGTTACATGGACGAGCATTTCCTGGATGAATTCAGGAACTCAGATGCTTCCACTCAATGAAGGGCTTATACCGAATGACTTAGTTGTTAAGTTAAGAGTGGAAAATGCTTTCCAAACAGTTAAGGAGAAGTTTGCTTCAGAAGAACACGGAGGGTATCCGACGTATCGCATCAACTTTACGGGTGTTGCACCAAACCTGGCTGATACTCAAGCTGAATATGACAAGGCACTTGATCAGATCAATGTAGTACCAAATCCATATTTCGCTACTTCTATTTATGAAGATAATGCAAACGCTTCAGTTGTAAAGATCACCAACTTACCTGCTAAATGTACGGTTACGATCTATTCACTTGATGGTCGGTTTATCCGTCAGTATGTAAGGGATGAAAGCCCGACTCCAGTATCGGGAAGTAATCCAGGTTTACTTACAAAGCAGTTTTCTCCTGCTATTTCGTGGGATCTTAATAACGCTCGTGGTATTCCAATTTCAAGTGGTGTATATTTAATTCATATTGATGCCGGCTCATTGGGAGAGCGCGTAGTAAAGTGGTTTGGAGTTAATCGTTCATTTGATGCTACAGGCCTGTAATTTGATATTTTAATATTCTATCCAATTTCCTCTAGGCAGCCCATTATATTTTGGAATATTACTTCCAAATGAATTGGCAGCCTAGAGGTTCGTTAGCATACATTTTACGTTAGCAGAAATTGGATTTATTTTAATTATTGCAAGATTTGAAAATTAAGTAAAATGAAAAAATATATACTTTCTTTAGTCCTGTTGGCAACGTTCGGTGGAGTACAGTTGTTTGCTGGTAACCCTGACCGCCAGGGGGAGGCCGGGGCGTATGAACTTCTTATGAATCCTTGGGCGCGTACGGCAGGTTTATCTAATATGACTACCTCAATTGTAAGGGGAGTAGAGTCTATGCGTTCAAACGTAGCAGGCCTTTCAAGAATAAACAAAACAGAAGTGGTTGCTTCAGCAGCGAACTATCTTGATGGTACGGATATAAATATGTATGCATTTGGTTTAACTCAAAAAATCGGGGAAAACAGTGCTTTCGGCCTTAGCTTAATGTCCCTGGATTTTGGCGATATCCCGGTTACTACTGTTGATCAACCTGAAGGAACAGGTACTACATTCTCTCCTTCCTGGTTTAATATTGGACTTGGTTATGCGCATACTTTCGATAAAAAAGTTTCCGTAGGTATCTTGGTTCGCGGTGTGTTTGAATCCACTGCGGATATTAGTGCTTCTGGTTTTGCACTTGACGCAGGTGTTCAATATGTAACCGGTGAAAATGATAACTTTAAATTCGGCATCGCTCTTAGAAACGTCGGTGGAAGAATGAAATTCGGTGGCCAGGCGCTTACAGAGCAGCTTCAATCAGGTACCAATGAGTCTCTTAATGATCGCGATTTTACTTACACGATTCCTGTTGCGGATTTTGAATTACCTTCCTTGTTGAATATCGGAACATCCTATGATATTTATCCAACTATGGATCATAGAATCACTGTTCTTGCGCACTTTACTGCAAACTCCTTTTCTCGTGACCAGATTGGTGGTGGCGTTGAATATGCTTTCAATGAGCTTTTCATGGTCAGAGGGGGCTATAACCTCGAGTTTGGTGAAACTGTTGATGATGCCGGTAACGAAATCCAAGAGTCTATCTATGAAGGACTTTCCCTTGGTGCCAGTATTGAGGCGCCTTTCAGAAAAGGGAAGGATTCTAAGTTTGGTGTGGATTATGCGTATCGTACAACAACGGTATTCGAAGGAACGCATAATGTTTCTATTCGTATTAGCCTCTAATACTGGAATTCAATAGCAAACTTTAAGAAGCATTAACGCATAAATAAACAGGAGTCATACCGAATTTTCGGTATGACTCCTGTTTATTTATGCGTTAATGCTTCTTAAAAATTTGCTATTTATTAATTTACAACCTATCTTTGCAGGATTGTTAAGCGTCTGGTGTAGGTGCTTAACAATTTTCTCTTTGTACTGCCTTGGTTTCCAAAAAGGGGGATTAAGTCAGCTTCAAAAGAGCAAATTATTTTCAGCGGTTGCGTGGTTTAACTCAGTAAAATGGAAGCTGATTTCAAATGTGTTGCCAGTTGTGCTTTGCTGTAAAAGTTTTTTTCGCTGGTTCACTAAAGGATGAGTTTTCTTTTACGCTAGATCGTTTGAACGCAATCTCGCGCTGAAATTTTTCCTTAAAGTTTAAGTTCAGAACTAATAAAAATGTCGTAATGGTTTACGACCTAATAAATCTTTAACTCTTTTGTAAAGAATAAAGTCCTAATTAAAATTTTTTATATTAAAATTGAATAGTTATGCAGATAGAGTATTTGACCAAGGAGGGCTATGACCGATTAATGGCCGAATTAGATGAGCTGAAGTCTGACGGACGTCAGAAAGCTGCAAACGCTATTGCTGAAGCTAGAGAAAAGGGAGATTTATCCGAAAATGCAGAGTACGATGCTGCCAAAGATGCCCAAGGTATGCTTGAACTCAAGATAAATACTCTGGAAAAAAGAGTAGCTAACGCAAGAATCATCGATGCAAGTAAATTAGATACTTCCAAAGTGACCGTTTTGTCCAAAGTGACCATAAAAAATAAGAAGACCAAAAAGGAACTTACTTATCAATTGGTCTCAGAATCTGAAGCTGACCTGAAAAGCAAGAAAGTATCTGTCAATTCTCCAATGGGAAAAGGGCTGCTAGGCAAAAAAGTAGGTGATATGGCTGTGGTGGAAACTCCAAGAGGAAACCTGGAATTTGAAATCGTAAATATTACAATTTAACCCAACTTGCGATAATAAGTAGTTCAAAGAACGAATAATCTTTGTCCTCTGTAGAAGCATTTTTTGCTTGGAGATCGACACTTTTTTGGGATTTTTCGAAGAAAAATCCCAAAAAAGTGTCGATCTCCAACTCAAAAACCTTCCTGTCAAGTGCATCGATAGTTCATACAGTTTAATTCCGTGAACTACTTAAGAGAGAATTAAAGAGGAAATCTTTGATTTTGAATTAAAAGATCGACGCATTCTCTCTTATCATCACAACTTGAATTATTTAACAGACCGTTAGTAAAAATAAAATTCATCTCTTGTCATGGCGAGCATTTTCACTAAAATAGTTAATAGAGAAATCCCTGCTTACATAGTAGCCGAAGATGAGCGGTTTCTCGCATTCCTGGATATTAGACCAATGATGAAAGGGCATACACTGGTCATTCCTAAAAAAGAAGTTGATTATATTTTTGATCTGGATGATGAAACGCTTGGCCCCCTGATGGTTTTTGCAAAAAAAGTTGCCGCTGCCCTTGAGCAGGCTGTACCTTGCAAAAGAATCGGTATTGCCGTAGCCGGCCTTGAAGTCCCGCATGCCCATGTTCATCTAATGCCCATGCAATCAGTCGGAGATATTGGCTTCCACAGAACTCCACTGGAAATGAGCCCGGAAGAAATGCAGGCTCTGGCAGAGGACATTAAAAGCCGTCTGTAGAAAATGTTTTCCGAGAAAGGCGCTTTTGGGGATCTTTCGAGAAAAACTCCCCAAAAGAGCTTCTCTCCATCAAAAAACACATTATTTCAGCCTTTCTTTATGGTCATTTATAAATCCTTCCCACCCTTCGTACCTTTTTTGATTGTTGGTTAAACTGCTCGTCTGGTAATGATGACAAACAGCTGTAGCTAATGCATCGGTAGCGTCCAGATGATCACTTTTGATCGGTTGTTTGATGATGCTGTTAAGCATTGCCGCAACCTGAAGTTTAGCGGCATTCCCATTTCCTGTTACCGCTTGCTTTATCTTTCTTGGAGCATACTCTGCAATTTCAAGCCCCTGGGAAACAGCTGCGGCAATAGCCATTCCTTGTGCCCTGCCTAGTTTCAGCATTACTTGGATGTTCTTACCATAAAAAGGGGCCTCAATGGCTAGTGTTTCAGGCCGATGTGCAATGATCAACTCATTTAGGGATTCGAAAATACGCTTTAGCTTTTCATGATGCGATAAAGACTTTTTCATCTTTACTACTCCTATATCAATAATTTTAAAATTATCTTTATGAGCATCGATCAAAGCAAAGCCTAATATATTCGTTCCTGGATCTACACCTATTATGCGCCTGAAATTGGTCATTTTTTAACATTTAAATAAGATACGTTCTTTAATACTCATCGTCATAATATATAAATAATCTTTGCCCTCTGTAGAAGTATTTTTTGCTTCGAGATCGACACTTTTTGGGGATTTTTCGAAGAAAAATCCCCAAAAAGTGTCGATCTCCAACTCAAAAACTTTCCTGCCAAGGGCATCGATAGTTTATACAGCTTAATTCCGTGAACTACTTAAGTAGTTCACGGAATTGGGCTACCAAACAGATGATAGCTATTTTGTGCTGAATCAAGGCGCGAAAACCGCGCTTAGCCTATGTTAAGCAAGGCGTTGAGCAACGCAGAGTCAGCGCAAAAGAGCATCATGTGGTTATGTCGTTTAATTCCATGAACTACTTAATAAAGCGAATTTAAAAAAAAATTGTTTCTTTTAAAAAAAAATAAATACAAACAACTGTTCATTTTCTCCATCAAATGGGGCGTTATTTTAGTACTACTAGGATTGATCATCTATGAATTGTATTCTAAAATGCGCTTATCCTCGATGGATAGTTTTTGGAACAAGCCTTTTGACTATGAAAAGCAATTGTATCTATTGACCGCTATTTTATTGGTTCCACTAAATTGGGGGATCGAAACGCTGAAATGGCGCTCATTAACTGGACCTTTTCAAAGACAGAGCTTTAGCGAAGCAGCCAGAGCTGTGTTGGGAGGGGTGAGCTTAGGTTTATTCACTCCCGGCAGGATAGGGGAATATGGAGGCAGGATTTTGCTTATGAAAACTACTCATGTATCAAAAGCCGTCCTGGCCATGATATTAAGTAATCTGATTCAACTTGCTACCGTAATATGGGCTGGTTTGATTGGAGCTGTATTCTTTCTGAAAAGTATAAATGGTGTGCCAGATGTCACCATCAGGATTTTAAGTTTTGGAGTGATTTTTTGGAGCATTACTGTTTTGACTGCATGGTGGAATTTTGAGGGGTTCTGGCTATTTCTGACGCGCTTTAACTGGATTAAGAAAAAGCTAAAAGCTTTCCATTACGGGGAGTTGTTTGATCACTACGACCGAAAGTTTTTGGTTTTTTTGTTCTTGCTGACTATTTTCAGATATGGAGTTTTCAGCCTTCAGTACTTACTTCTATTATGGGGGGGGGGTATTGAACTGCCACCATGGGTAGGGCTTGCCGGGATAAGCTTGATTTTTTTAATACAAACGAGCATCCCCTTGCCCGGTATTGGAGATTTTCTAACGAGAGGAGAAGCAGCCCTGATAATTTGGGGCAGTTACTCAGATGATACAATAGCGATTCTGATGGCAGCCTTTGGCCTTTGGATAATAAATTTAATGCTGCCTTCGTTATTGGGTTTGCATTTTATTGCGAATGTAAATATTTTAAAATCATTAGGTTATGAAAATGAGCATTCTTAAAATTGCACTGTCGGCATTCGCTATTGGCATGCTAAGTGCTTTCTATCTACCCCACAACGGCGAAGAAATTGTTAGCGCCGATCCAAATGAGCAAAATGGAGTTAATAACCTTTGCTCTATCCAAAATACTACTTTTCAGGACGGGGAAGAGATTACATATAAGCTTTATTATCACTTAGCGCCAATGTGGTTGGCTGCTGGTGAAGTAACGTTCAAAGTAGAGGAAATAGGAAACCAATATCACCTTTCTGCCGTGGGTACGACTTACTCGTTCTACGAATGGTTTTTTAAAGTCCGCGATTATTATGACTCTTACGTAGATAAAGGAACGCTTCTGCCTTCATTGTCTATAAGAAATATACGCGAAGGAGGGTATACCCTTTATGACAAGGTCAGTTTTGATCAACAAGGTAAAAAAGCTGTTTCTGACCGGGGAAGAACTGCCGGTAAAACAAAGAAAAAAGAATTTGATATTCAAGGCTGCATCCACGATATGCTGTCGGTTGTTTATTATACAAGAAATTTAAATGTTGATAATCACAACCCGGGACACTCTTTCCCTATTCGTATTTTTATGGATGAAAAAGAGTATTCTCTTCAACTTGAATACCAGGGTAAAGATGATAATAAGAAGATAAAAGGGCTTGGAAAGTTTAAAACCTTAGCCTTTAGTCCGGAGCTTATTGAAGGCTACGTTTTCAAGAAAGATACAAGGATGAATATTTGGGTTTCTAACGATAGGAATAGAGTCCCCCTCTTAATAGAATCTCCTGTATCTGTAGGGAAAGTCAAAGCAGTTCTCAAAGAATACAAAGGGTTGAAATACGATATGACTTCCAAGGTGGATTAAAAATAATAGTTTAGATACCACTCTTACTTATGAGACAGCCTCATTATTATTAGTACTTAAGTTTCTTCTGAGTTTATTTTCGTATTTTTAACAAAAAATACCAACTTTATAATGAAAATACTCAAGCGAATCGCAATCCTGGCTGTCATTGCTCTGGCCTGTTTCGGAGGGTACATGGCTTATCAATATTACACTTCCTGGATGGAGCAAAAAGTTAAGGAAGAATCGGAGGTGCTACTGGAAAAAGTTAAAACGGTATGTAAACTTGTAACCGTAGAGGGGCATTACTCCAATTTTGTGGATTTTGAATCTTACTGGGGCTATGATTGGAGCATATTTAGAAAAAAAGCGCTGGTGCGTGTTCAGGGCAGAGTATCCATCGGCTATGATCTAACGAATTTAAAACTGGAGGCTCGCCCTGAAGATAAAACAGTCCTTGTAAGTAATCTGCCAGATCCTACCATTATTAATATAGAACATGAGCTAGATTACTACGACCTGAAAGAGGGAATGTTCAATTCTTTTACCCAGGAAGAACTCAATAGAATAAATCGCATAGCTAAAGACAAAATCATAGAAGAAGCGCGTAGTAGTGATTTATTTCTAACAGCCGAAAAGCAAGCAAATCAAATGCTGGATTTGTTAAAGTTTATTGTTGAAAGTGCCGGCTGGGAACTGCGTTTTACTGCGCGAAATTCCATTGATCAAACAGTTACGGATATCATGAATTAAACCTACAAATGGGCCTAAGGGCGGCTGGCCAGCCGCCCTTAGGCCCATTTGTCTCTCTCAACTTTTCAAAATAAAAGTCGCTTATTGTTCTTATTCTCCGTAAAAAAACTATTTTTACGGCCGTTTTATAGAATAAAAAGTGACTTAACACATGTCTAAACCACTACCTGCCGATCAACAAGCACATTTATTTGGCCACCCCATTGGGCTATTCGTCCTTTTCTTTACAGAAATGTGGGAACGTTTCTCGTACTATGGAATGCGCGCCATTCTTGTATTATTCCTGGTCTCTAAGGCCAATGGGGATAACCCTGGCTATGGATGGGCAGACGCCGAAGCTTATGCATTATACGGCTGGTATACAATGTTCGTTTATGTTGCCTCTATACCGGGAGGGATATTAGCGGATAAACTTTTGGGCCAGAAACGTACCGTTATGCTTGGCGGTTTTCTGCTGGTCGCAGGGCATGGGGTCTTAGCCATTGATGCTCTATGGGCATTCTATACGGGCTTGATCTTAATTATCCTTGGAGTGGGTGGTTTAAAGCCTAATATTTCAACTATGGTGGGAGGTCTCTACAAGAGAGGAGATCAAAGACGCGATATGGGGTTCTATATTTTTTATATGGGAATTAATCTGGGGGCTGCAGCATCTTCCTTAATTGTGGGGTATGTAGGAGAAACTTATGGCTGGCATTATGGATTTGGTTTAGCGGGAATAGGCATGTTGTTGGGACAGCTGGTTTTTATTGGCGGGCAGAAGTACTTAGAAGGAGTAGGTGAAGCGCCTGAGAAAAAAGTCTTTGATGTTGATGCTCCAAGTGAAAATTTCTTTTTGAAAATATTTAATCAACGAAATGCATTACTTTGGACAGCCTTGGTTGCTCTGTTTGGCTTGGTTTTTACTTTTACAGTGGCCTGGGATTACGGTTTGTTAATCATGGGCCTTAGCTTGGCGGTTGGGATAGCCATAGTGTTCTATAATGAGTCTGAACCGATTGAAAAAGATCGATTATTAGTGATATATCTTTCCTTCTTGATCATTATTGTTTTTTGGGGAGCCTTCGAGCAGGCAGGAGGGTTGATGAATGTATATGCTCAGCAAAAAACGGACCGCTACCTTGGGTGGTCGTTTTTGAATGAAGTTCCTGCAACGTGGTTTCAATCTGTGAATGCCATTTTCATCCTGTTGTTTGCTACATTAGTGGGCTTGTTTTGGAATTGGTGGAGGAAGCGTGGGTTGGAATCGTCGTCGGTTTTCAAAATGGCAATAGGAGTCATTATCATGGGAACGGGTTTCTTGTTCATGTCTGCGGCTTCAATGGAATATGAGTCTGCAGGTAAATCAGCGATGTATTGGTTAATTTGGGCATATTTGTTTCATACCTTGGGTGAGTTATGTGCATCACCGGTTGCTCTTTCTTTTATTACGAAGTTATCTCCGGAGCGTTATGTGGCTTTCATGATGGGAGCTTATTTTGCTGCTACCGGCCTGGGGAATAAGGTCGCCGGCTTGCTCGGAGAATTATCAGCAGAAGCAGGAGAATTTACTATATTTACAGGGATCGCAATTTTCTGTGTGATCTTTGGTAGTTTGGTTATTTTAATTATCAAACCTCTCAAGCGATTGGCTCATGGAGCAGAAGAGGTTAAGGTCGAGGTGAAGGCTTAGGAACGTTCCTCAAAAGAGGATGATTGAAATGAAATGTTATTTTGGCATTAAAATCAAAATAATATAAGGTGATTTGTATGTTTTTGAGAAATTAGCCTTAATTTACTCGCAAAAGATACGAAATAATTAGAAAGTACAATCAAAATCGACATTAACTTATGGATTCAGCGTTAGGTTTACTCATCTTTGGTTGGATTTTTGTTTTTATCTGGGTACCATTCATTATTTTTACTCAGCGTAAAATCCATCCTAAAGCACTCTTTGCACTCTTTTTCACCGAATTATGGGAGCGTTTTTCCTTTTACGGAATGCGTGCGTTGCTAACCTTGTACATGACCAAGGTTCTCTTTGAGCAAATATCTCAGGGAGAAGCAGATGCTAAAGCATATGGGGTTTATGGGGCTTTTAATGCCTTGCTTTATGCCGCTCCTGTGATAGGAGGTTTGTTGGCAGATAAGTTGGTGGGTTTTAGAAGAGCTATTATTACAGGGGGGATTTTTATGGCCTTAGGGCAATTTGTTCTTGCTGCGACTATCGGCAATGAAACCCTGTTCTTCTTCGGCCTTGCCTTAATAACCGTAGGAAACGGTTTGTTCAAACCCAATATTTCTTCTTTCCTGGGAACTTTCTACGATCAGGATGATCCAAAGAAAGACGGGGCATTTACCATTTTTTACATGGGAATCAACATCGGGGCATTTCTTGCACCCTTAACCTGTGGTTACCTAGGTGAGGAAGTAGGGTGGTCTTATGGTTTCCTTGCAGCTGGAATTGGTATAATCATCGGGGTTATACAATTCTATTTCAACATGAAGTCCTATCAAGATAAAGGAAACCCACCAGATATGGCCTATCTTAAAGGGAAGCCTTTTCTTGGCCTGAACCGGGAAATATTGATGATCCTTGGCTGCATTGCAGTGATTCCTGTTTTTGCTCTTTTGATAAATGCTGAAGGAATAATGAACATCATTCTTCTGGTGGCTGGTTTTGGAATTATTGGTTATTTGGTCCTGGGCTCTATTCGCAACGAAAATATTGTAGAAGGACAGCGTTTGCTGGTTGTAATCGTGTTGTTCTTCTTCCACATGGTGTTCTGGGCATTGTTTGAGCAAGCGGGAGGTTCGTTGACCCTTTTCACTGATCGTCACGTGAATACGATGGGAATTAAGACTTCGATGTTCCAGGCAGTGAATCCGCTTTATATCATGTTGCTTGCTCCCGTTTTTTCCTGGATCTGGATGCGACTTCGCAAAGCTCAACGCGAACCGAGAACTCCAATGAAGTTCGTTTGGGGTTTGGCTCAGATGGCTCTTGGATATGGAGTAATTGTTCTGGGGGCTAAGTTTTTCGCAACCACTAATGCTGATGGAGGGGTTTGGATTCCTATGATCTTCCTAATGGTGATGTATTTATTCCATACCACAGGTGAGTTGAGTCTTTCTCCGGTAGGTTTATCGCTGGTGACTAAGCTGTCCCCCGGAAAGATCGTTGGGTTTGTTATGGGAACTTGGTTCTTATCTATTGCTTTTGCCCATAAAATTGCCGGAGAACTTGGAAAATTAGCAGCCGTACCTCAGGAAGGGGCTGATCCCCGTGAATCTTTGATTGCCTTTACGGATGTATATCTAACATGGGGTGTATACGTGGTGCTCGGAGCAACCGTAGTACTATTGTTGCTGGTGCCGATACTGAAAAAATGGATGCACGATATCCATTAAACGTTCCTTAGTTGTATAAAATAACAATGGAGAACTTTGCGCAGCAAAGTTCTCCATTGTTATTTTATACTTTAAAACCATACAAAAAAAATTAAGAGCAGTTCTTTGAAAATTGGAAGGA
>CAZHZT010000017.1:0-58712 GCA_964537285.1 uncultured Saprospiraceae bacterium
AATTGAATACAGCCTTGATTTTTTGCTACTTTTTTATCAAGAAAAAAGTAGATAGATCGTTGATTAACAAATCTTCGTAAGAATTTCACAAAACATGCGTCATCCCGAAAAATCGGGATGACGCATGTTTAACTCTGTAATGTACCAGCTACCTTTGCATAATTAAAATAGTAAGCCAATTCCGCGGGGATAGGAAGATAAAGCCCCAACTTAGTAAGCTCGCCCTCTTCTCCTTTACACACATTCGGCAGCGCAATATGAACAGAAATTTCATCATTATCTTCACTCAAATGATGGAATGCAAAAGATTCCAACAAATTCAGTTTCATATCCATTTTACAGCCTCCATCAACTCGCTCAATGAGTTCTCGTATAGAAGTGGGCGTTTTTTTACCCTTTATGTTAGCCAAAACCACCTCATCATTCAAATAAGCCTTCAATAGGTCTTCTTCCTCAAAAAGCTCCATCAGACGTACCTTTTCTCCGGATTGCCCATTGTATACGACATAGGATCTTCCGGAAGCTCTCGGGTTTGATTTATTCACATAATTCCATTCCAGGCAAACATAAGGCCCTACACTGGAAAGGATTTTGTAAGATTCTTGCTGATTCCCAGCAGGAATATCCCTTACAACAACTTTACTCACTTTACCATCCTTGCTTTTTGCGACTATATTTCCATTTTCCTTTTCAAACTGCCAAATATTCTTTTCATCCTTATTTGTTCTTTGGAAAAGATCCTCTCCCCATTGCAATCTATTTCCGCTGATACGTACTTCTTCCGCCGAACCTTGATCATTGTCCAGGATGAGCTTCCCTTTACTAACTTGCCAACTTCCCTTAGATTCATACCTTCCGTCATACACAGTGAAACGTCCCTTTGGGCTGAAGGTGTACAACAACCCTTGACCTAAATCATCGCTGTACCAACTTCCCATCAGGGATTTGGTCAATTCAGTATCCGGTATTTTATTTTCAAGTTTTGTATAAACATCCGCTCCCCAGATCAATTCTTTACCGTTAAGCCTATACACTTCCCCTCCGGCCTCATTTTTATCAAGAACAATACGATTGTTGCGAACGTACCATTTTCCCTTCTTAAAGTCACTTTCTTTCTCTCCAAAATAATGATAAGATCCATCCTCGAAGAACTCAAAAGTTTCCTGAATACTTCCTTTGTACTTCCACCCTGCTACCAGGTAGCGATCCAGTAAAGCACGTGTGGAAGCACGCACAAGAAAGGAGCGATCCCAAAGCAGGGTGTCTCCGATCAAATTAATATCATGCCATGATTTATTTTCGCCTTCTTCGCACAACATGGTTCCACCTCTTAATATCCAATCACCCTCAACAGTCCGCCCGTCAGCCCATGCAATAAAAGTTCCATCCGATTTAAAATCAAAACCTTTATTGGTTTCCCCTTCGTACAGCCATTTTCCGGTAATATTTTGAGTGTTGATTCCTTGTTCGAGGCAAGCGCTTAGGGTAAGTAAAAAGAGTAAAAGCCCCCCCAGTAATGTTACGTTTTTCATAGTATCTGTTTATTTTTGGTTCAAGAGTAGGAACAATTTAGGGATAATTCTCAATTTATTCAAGCTTGATCACAGATTACACTGATGGTGCTGATTAGCAAGCCTGCGGCTTGGGGGGTTAAATTGGAGAATTGCGGGCTAAAGCCCACAATTATGTAATTTTAAAAAAAATTAAATTTTTTATTTTGTAGCGATTTAAAAGATAGAAAATAATGCTCAACTTATCTCAAATTAAAGCAGTACTCATTGATATTGATGGTGTTCTTTATGTGGGCAAGCAGGTCGTTCCGGGCTCCATAGAAGCTATTGCAATGCTAAAGGAGCACCATATTCCTTTTCGTTTACTGACCAATACTACTTCAAAATCCAAAACAGAAGTTTATAAAAAGCTAATAAGTATGGGTTTTGACATTGAAACGCATGAAATAATCACTACAGTAAGTCTAACCGTCGATTATTTAAAGCAAAATGAGATCAAATCTTGCTATTTGGTGGTTAATGATGACGTAAGACCTGAATTTGAAGCCTTTACTCAAACGGACGAAAAGCCTGAAATTATCGTTATCGGAGATATCGATGATGCCTGGAATTATGCCTTAATGAATAAATTATTCCGAATGATAATGCAGGGCAGCAGAGTTATTGGCTTGCACAAAGGCCGTTTTTATAAAAAAGAAGATGGAAACTATATCGATATTGGGGTTTTCATTAGTGGGTTAGAGTACGCAACCGGAAAAGAGGCTGCGATTGTTGGGAAGCCTTCTGCAGCTTTTTTCAACTATGCCTTAGAATCCCTAAATGTTTCTGCAAAGGATACCGCTATGATTGGGGATGATGTTTTTAATGATATCTTAGGTGCTCAACACGTGGGCATTAAGGGAATATTGGTCCAAACGGGGAAATATGATGAGAATTTCGTTGCACATAGCGGCATATCTCCGGATGCGGTGATGAATGATTTGAGTGAGGTGGTTACTAAATGGATGGACAATAATTAGCTCATTTGTTAATTTTATCACTGACAACGGAAAAGGGAAATTTTACCTTGTGCCGTATAAATTTCAACAATCTTGTTTGAGAATCATTAAATCATTATATCTAAAATCTAAATATCATGTACAAAAAATATTTTCCAATCATTCTATTGCTGGCTCTTCCTACAATATGGATAGCCTGTAATGCTGCTTCAGAAAATAAAAGTGAAACAACGGCTCAGGAAGAAGTAAGCGATTTGAAAAAACTGGAAGAAAAATCCTGGCAAGAAGTGATGGATATCCACGACGAAGTCATGCCGCGCATGGGGGAAATTAACCGCCTGAAACGCAATATTTCCAAGCAGCTAAAATCAGCAGAGGAAAGCTTGCAAACCGAAACCGCTGCTAAAATGAAAGAAGCGGTGGATAAGTTAGAAGAAGCCGATAAAATGATGATGGACTGGATGAGTAGCTTCAGTAATGGTTATACCAATGTTCAAAAAGAAGGCGATCACAAAAAAATTATGGAATACCTCGAAATGGAAAAAGGAAATATTACAGAGGTGAAAAACGCTATGCTTGGAAGCATCGAACTAGGCAAAAAAATTGCGGTCAACGGCAGTTTGTGAAAAAACTCCATTTTTTAGTCGCCTTAATTGCATAACAGGCTGATTGCCAATTAACATTTTTTCAATTTCAATAGTTTTTTCACAGCCTGACGGTGAACGGTAAACGGTTAACGGCCGACCGTTAACCATTTTTCGTTCACCGTTGACCGTTGACCGTTGACCGAAACTAGTTTATTAATACTTGATAATCCATTTTATTATGTTTAATATTAGTAAAGCGCTCTTCTTCGTTGCCCTTGCATTTATCATTACCGGCTGCCCTGCTCTGCCTCAGGAAGATCAGCCATTGCCAATTCTGGGGCAAAAAAAAGAAGTAAATGGTCAGGAAGTGTATCACAAAATCCCTGATTTTATCTTTGTCAACCAGGATAGCCAGTTGATCACCAATGCAACGTTTGCAGATAAGATGTATATCACTGACTTTTTCTTTACCTCCTGCCCGACCATTTGCCCGAAAGTGAAGCAACAAATGCTTAGATTGTACGAAAAATTCGAGCAGGAGCCAGATCTATTTTACCTTTCTCATTCCATCGATACAGAACGGGATACGGTAGGTAGGCTTAAGCAATATGCTCAAGGCCTTGGTGTAGATGGTAGTCGCTGGCATTTTGTCACCGGCAACAAGGACGATATTTACGAAATAGCCGATGATTACTTCAGCATTGCTATCGAAGATCCTGATGCGCCCGGAGGTTTTGACCATAGTGGCCGCCTAATCCTGGTAGACCCCAACCGGCACATTCGCTCTTTCTGCGATGGTACCGATCCTGAAAGTGTCGATCAGTTTATGAAAGATATTCAAACCCTGCTTAAGGAATACGAAGAGAGATAAAAAGTAAAAAAAAGAGGGCAGGCCCAGGCCTGCCCTCTTTTTTTTACTTTTTATCTCTCTTCGTAAGGAGGTTGTTTGACACTATTTTTCTGAGGATCATTCCTAAGTTCTTTCATGATTTCCTCAACGGCTCTCATAATCTGTGGATCTTTGCCCTTAGCCAACTGAGCAGGATCCTCGGGTATTTCAATGTCTGGTGCTACGCCATAACCTTCTTTAAACCAATCTCCGTCAGGATCGTACATACGGAAAGTGGGCACGGTTACGGAGCCTCCATCAATCAGACCCGGCACGCCAGATATACCGATCAAGCCCCCCCAGGTACGGGTACCAATTAATGGGCCAAGGCCGGACTTGCGGAAATAATCAGGGAAAGCATCACCACCAGAACCACTCCATCCATTGATTAGCATTGCTTTCGGACCAAAGTGGGCCACCGGAGGCCACTGCCAGTTCTCACCATCTCTGACGGCCCAGAAAGCCAAGGGCTTACGGTTGAGTAGTTCAATAAAACGATCAGGAATTTGACCTCCGCTGTTGAATCGCTCATCGATGATCAAACCATCTTTTCTGTACTGAGCCATGAATTGACGCACCAGTTCATTTTGACCGTCAATCCCTGTACTACGCACATATACATAGCCAATACGGCCATTAGAAGCCTCATCAACCATTTTGCGATTATGCTCGATCCATGCTAAGTGGCGCAGGCGAGTTTCTCCCCCCATTGTTTCTACGATAACGGAACGAGCGCTATCCGGGTTAAGAGTTCTGCTTAATGTTAACTCGATTGTTTTACCGGCTAAACCCTGAAATGCAGCGTACGGCTCTTTATCAATATCGAGAGGCATGCCATTTACGGCCAGTATATAGTCTCCTTCTTTTACATCTACTCCTGGCATAGCGAAAGGAGAACGCGCCTCCACATCCCATGAAGCACCTTTGATGATCTTATCAATTTTGTAGTGGCCATTTTCAATAGCCCAATCAATTCCTAAATAACCACAATTGCGACGTTTCGCGTTCTGCTCCGTGTCTCCACCTCCACGATAAGTGTGAGAAGCATTCAATTCACCAATTAGTTCCCCTAAAATATAATTCAGGTCATAGCGCGAAGCGGCATCGTCAATAAGTTTGCCGTATTTATCCCGCATGGCATCCCAATCTACACCATGCATATTGGGGTCATAGAAATAATCGCGCTCTAATCTCCAGGCATCGTTAAAAATTTGCTTCCATTCAGCAACCGGATCAAGAACCATTTCCATTTCATTGCTACGAATCGGATCTTCAATTTTCTTATTCTCACCAATGCTGATTACTCCCATTTGGCTATTTTTAAAAACCAACATTTTTTCACCATTGGCAGCCACATCAAATCCGTTCGCTGAACTCATGATCGTTTTTTCTTTCCGATCTTTCATATCAAAGTACTTGATAGGGCGATCCTGACTTCCGGAACCAGAGTTTGCATAATGATGGTAAATAAGCTTACCTTTTACAGCGTGAAGATTGCCGTAATTACCTGGCTTCATAGGAAGCATAACCGCTCGCTCTTCAAAGCCTTCGAAATCAATCTTTACTTCATTTTCATCTTTTTCCTTATCATCCTCTTCTTCATCTTTCTCCTTCTCCTCTTTGTCTTCATTTTTTTCTCCCTTATCCGTTTCCTTTTCTTCTTTATCCTCTTCTTTAATTTCAACCTCATCATTCTGAGGGGCTAATGGAGAAAGGACATCAGAACGCAAACTAACGGCAACAAATTCGGTTGCATTAGGATAAGTAAATGAATTATCAAAATCACTGTAAACAGGCCTGAATGATCTGTTTGTAAGATAATATAAATATTTTCCTTCAGGATCAAACGCTGGGTTTACATCATTATAAAACGCGGAAGTCACCTGATTCAGCTTGTTCTCTTTGGTATCATAGATAAAAATAGCTGCATTGCCACTTTCAGATGTGCGCGAATAAGCCATCCAGCGGCTGTCCGAGGACCAGCTGACTGAAAAACCTCTCAAGCTACCTTCGAACATTGACTTGCCTTTATCGGCATCGGTAGTCTGTCCGGAATCCATATCATAAACGCGAATGTTCATAGCATTATCCACGAAAGCCATCTTCTTACTATCCGGCGACCAATATAATTGGTAACCAAAGCCTTTTTTGTAATTGGTTAACTTTTTCTCCTCTGCTGGTTTATCCATAGCTCGAACAGTTAGCTCGTACTCTCCTGATTTATCACTCCAGTAGGCTACGTATTTACCATTCGGCGACCAGGCTGGATAACGCTCGGCAGTTCCGGAGCTGGCTGTAAGGTTTTTCACATATCCATGTTCTGCAGGAAGTGAAAACAGTTCTCCACGTGCCTCCGCTACGACACGCTTCCCATCGGGAGCAATACTGGCATAACGCATCAAGTCTTTCACTTTTTCAGTACGAGGTGCGAGCATTCTGCGGTCGGTTACTACTTCTACTTCTACTTCCTTAAGATTTTTGGTGGCCAGATCCATCAAGTACAATTTTCCGCCAGCTTCAAACACTAGATCTTTCGGCCCAATAGAAGGAAAGTTAATATCAAAGTCTTCAAAATTAGTCAACTGTTTAACTTCTTCAGTTAATAAATTATAAGCCCAGATATTGTAACGTTTTTCAGCGCCACGGTCCGACATAAAATAGATCGTATTTTCATGCCACATGGGTAGTTCATCATTAGCATCGTTAGGAACGATCTTTTAACAGCTCATGGACTCCAGGTCAAAAACAAAAAGATCGGCAGCAGAACCTCCCCGATAACGTTTCCAGGTGCTGGTTGCTTGCGATTTATCAGTGTAAACAAATTTTTTACCATTTGGAGAAGGGCAGCCATATTCTCCATAAGGAACCGCTAACTTCTCAGCAAGCCCTCCATTGGTACTAATTTCAAAAAACTGATCGTAGCGCTGACGGCCACTGGTACGCCTGGAAGAAAAAATGACGCTCTTACCATCGGGATTCCAGTCAATAACATAATCAGAAAAACCGTGGTAAGTCAGTCTACTAGGGATGCCTCCTGTCGTAGGAATGGTATACACATCCAGATTGCCGTCATAGTTGCCACTAAAAGCAATCTGGCTTCCGTCGGGAGAAAACCTGGGGAAAGATTCCGAGCCTTCCGGAGAGCTCAATTTAGTGGCCAATCCGCCTTCTTTAGCCACTACCCAGATATCCCCGGCATAGGTGAAGGTAATGTGCGTTTCGGATACATCCGGATAGCGCAACATGCGCGCATTGATCTGTGCTTGAAGAGCTACTCCATAGCAACAAAGGAACAGAAAAGTGATTACAAGTTTTGCGTTCTTCATAGTTTCATTGCTTTTAAAAGTTCTTTGACAGAAATTCTGGAAAGTGGAACTTCAAAAGGATGATCCTTTTGAAGTTCCTCACAATTTGTCAGAAAACGTTTTTTAATACGAACCATATCGTAGAAGTAAATTTATGAAAAGCAGTGAAACTCCAAAAGAAATTTGGGAAAATCCTATACTAAATGAATGATAATATAGATAAAACAAGAAAGTGTTTAGTATTTGTTGTACTTTAGTAAGCTATTAGACTTGTTCTGAAATAGTTTCCATTATAGTTCATGAGAATAATTGATGAAAAGTATTTTCGCCAGTATCAAAAAGCAGTCGGGCACCAAATAAAAGGATGGCTTGACAATATTGACTTTTCTGATAGAAAAATTTCGCTTGGGTATAACACCAAAGCCTCAGCTGTTTATTCTTCCAATATCGAAGGGAATACTGTAGACGTGAATTCATTTATGAATTCTATGCTCGCAGGCCAAAGCTTTAAACCACAAAAGGAAATCCAGGAGATTGAAGAATTAATTAAGGCCTATGAGTTTGCACAATCTAATAGTCTTAATGAAAAGAACTTGCTGGTGGCGCACAAAATTCTTAGTAATACCTTGCTCATAAAAGATAAGCAAGGTGTATACCGCACTGGGCGCATGGGGGTTTTTGACAATTTTGGTTTAGTGTACTTGGCTATTGAGCCGGAGTATGTACATCGTGAAATGGAACTTCTGTTCAAGGATATTGCCTACTTAATCCAATCTACGCTAGGGATTGAGCAAATTTTTTATCATGCTTCCCTCATCCATCTAAAATTTGTCCATATTCATCCTTTTTGGGATGGCAATGGCAGATCAGCCCGGCTTTTAGAAAAGTGGTTTTTGGCCGAAAAAATTAACGGCAGAGCATGGAAGTTACAATCAGAAAAGAATTACAAAGACCATCAAGGAGATTACTATAATAATATTAACCTAGGCGTTAATTTTTACGAATTGGATTACAGTAAATGTATTGATTTTCTGAAAATGTTACCTTTGAGTTTAAGAATATAAGTGTGCTAAAGAACCCAGTAATTCTCGTTTTGGAAAATAAAACTCCCTTCATGACCATCAACTTATTCTACTTACTCCTAATTTTCATCTGTATAAACATCAGGGCTTTTCAACGAATGGCCATAGATAAAAAAAGAGCTAAACGCAATGATTCCCAAACGGGAAAGGGAAGGACTTCAGAGGGTGAGCTGCTCGCAAGATCTATTTTCTTCGGGTTTATTGGCATTGGACTGGGAATGCTCTTACTTTGGCACAAAGTCCGGAAAAACTATTTTGTTTTCGGCGTTCCTTACACAGCGCTAATGAATACAGCTCTTTTCTTTCTGCTAAAAGAAGAACTGGAGGAGGATAGAGGGATGGAATTTATCTTTGATTATTCTATTATTACTCAGGCGGTTGAGTATTTGCAAGGAATATTTCAATAAATATTGTATTTATCAATAATTCAACTACCTTATTATTTTGTCATAATATTTAATAATAGATACTGTAAATCAATGCTTTAAGACCGGCCTTATTCAATTTAGCTTTTTGACAGGCTGGCAGCCGTTAAAAAATGAATACTGTTTGAGCCTTGGCGAGTTTATTCATTTTAGGCTGCCAGCCTGTCAAAAAGCGTTAAGAATTGAATCCAGCCTTGATTTTTTGCTACTTTTTTATCAAGAAAAAAGTAGATAAAGCTATGATTAACAGAACCATGTATTTTTTTACAAGCATGAGTCATCCCGAAAATTCGGGATGACTCATGTTTCAGTCAGTTTTCTTGATCAGCTTTTAGATATGCCCCAATAAGTAGTTCACCCTAGTGCTTCAGGAACTAGACTTTATTCTCAAATAAAGTCTGCTACCTCAAGCTTGGTTTTTAAGCGCTGCATAGACTTCCACCTCTCCCAACTCATTCAACAAGCCCTTAAAAAAGCCCTTCGTCACATGTGCTTTCTCGGAGTATTCCGCATCGCTCATCAATAATTTATGCAATTTCGGCAAATTGTAAAAAGGAACGCCGGGGTACAAATGATGCTCCAAATGGTAGCCCACATTGTGCGGTGCCAGAAAGAAACGCTCCAGCCAGTGTGGCTCAATAGAGCGCGTAGAAGTCAGCAAGTGATCATAGGACAGGTCGCCAAAATGCTCGGCTACACTGCGGATGTATTGGAACATGTAAAAAGTAGACAAAAAGGGCACTACCCAAAATGCCAGAAAGTAGGGCCAAAAACCGGTAACTGTCAGAGCAGTTAAAAGCACTATATAAAAAATCGGCCTGATAATCGAACCCTTAGGGTTTTTATTGTATTTCTTTGCGTCGGAGCTAAAGCGTTTTAGAAACCAAACAGCATCCATAACTCCCTGGTAAAGCAACAAGTAAGAAAGGATAGTCATAATGAACGCCCGCTTCGTTTTAGGGAAAGTGAATGCCCTCTTCCCTAATTTGGCAGCCCAATCCGGATCATCTTCTGTATTCAAATGGTTGTGATGGCGGAAATGATTCTGACGATATTGTTCAATAGTAGTGAATATCCAGTACATCGTAAGTAAATTGGTTGCCAGGTCATTCCATTTGCGGTTCTTCAGAAAGCGGTAATGAGATGCATCGTGCATTAAAATTGCTAAAGCATGCATTCGTGCCCCAATAATGATGACTGCCAAAAGATAAAGCAGTGGGTGAAAAAACTGAATGCAAAAGAATATTGTCGTCAGAATAACTCCCCAATTAAAGGCGATGGCCAGCCAGTGACGGCTTAATTCTATTTTAAATAAAGATTTTAGTGTTCACGTTGGATTATGTTTTTGAAAATACCCGTGTGATTCTTTTTATTAACTAATTAATTCCCTAAATCAAGGCCTCCTCACACAAGTAAATAGTTTGTTATAAAATTGATTATAAAGCAGGTATTTCGATAAGGAACGTTGGTATTTTTAACTTACCTACTGTCCTTCCTGAGGTTCTTGTTGAGAAAAGGCATAGGCCAGCCGGGCCCAAATGAGCAAAAAGAAATACAATAGCATGATGTTGAGGTTTTAGATTAGGAAAAGGTCCTTCTTAGACAGATACCGCCTTGTGGAGGTATCCAATTTAGTTTTTTGGGGCTACACAGGGGCTTGCGCCTGATCATCAATGGATCTTAAAGCAGCTTCTCGCAATTTCTCTATAATTTCAAGTAAATTCTTCTTGGAGCGGCTGGCATTTGAATCAGTAGTAAGTTTATAAGCTTTTTGGATATTTTGAACAGAATCTACGACCATTTTAATTTTGTTTTTAGTGTTAGTAATAATTCGTTTACAGTACAAAGATGCACCGAAAACACAGTGAAAATAAAGCGTAAAAACTCGAGTTCTGATAAACCACGTAGAAATACGGGAAACGATTAGCGGTTAACGGGGAACGGTTAACGGAGAACGATTTAATAGTTAAACTTATGGGCTTTCGCGAAAGGCTTCATAACTGTTCCGTTGCTTGTTCTCAGTTCCTCTTTTTCCGCATTACTTACAATTCAAAGATGCAGAGGAATCGAAGAGAAATCAAGCGGTTTTGTCCGAATGGCAGGAACAGGATTCCGAATGGAATGATATTATGTACGAGCGGAAAATGAACACGAACAAAAGATGGAGATCGAAGATAAGACATGGGTATTTTTCAACGTATCTCTTGCCCTTCCTGAGGTTCTTGCTGAGAAAAGGCATAGGCTAGCCGGACCCAAATGAGCAAAAAGACATAAAATAGCATGATGTTAAGGTTTTAAATTAGGAATAACTCATTACACTTCAAAGATGCAAAAGAACCAAAGCGAAATCAATGGATTGGGTTTAAATGGAAGGAATGAGGCTCCAAGTGGAAGGAAATTCAGTATAATTGGATTTCGTTCTTTGACTAATTGTGTGGAGTTTAAAAATGATAAAACCTGAATGCCCTGGTGGCTAAAGGGATTATCATTTTTAAACTCCATTTTATCACAATTTATGTCAAAGAACCTTGAATTTAAAACAACTTTAATCGATCCATTAATTCTGCCCGATGTGATTTACTAACAGGTATTTTCTTCTTCCCAATCACCAGATATGTATCTGAAAGCTCATCGATCTTGGTCAAATTGATCACGAAAGAACAGTGTACACGGAAAAATTCATCGGCCTGGAGCTTGTCTTCAAATGCTTTCAATGGTACAGTCATCAGGTATTCTCTATCTGCGGTTTGAACACGGCAGTAGTTTCGCTCTGCTTCCGCAAAAAGTATGTCCTTGATATAAATTTTCACCATGCGATCTTTAAGACGAACAAAGATGCGGTCATCTAACAGGTATTTCCCCGCAGTGTCACGGTCATTTCCCTCAATAATTCTCAACTTTGGAGCATCTGCTTCCTGGATTTTACTTACGACCAGATCAATCGCTCTAACTAAATCTAACTTTTTAAAAGGTTTGGAGATGTACGCTTCAGGCCGGGCAACTTTAGCTCGATTAAAAGTAGCTTCATCGGTATTGCCCGTCAGAAAAATTAAAGGAATCTGAAAGCGCTCATAAATCTTTTGAGCCGTTTCCACGCCATCCATTTCTCCTTTAAGCATAATATCCATAAGGATAATATCTGGCGTATTTTGAGCCACATGATCCAGGGCATCTTCGCCACGTGGCAAAATGCCCGTAATGTCATACCCCATTCTGGTCAATTGCATGGAAATATCCGCTGCAATAATCATATCATCCTCGACAATTAATATTTTAACTTTTTCCATATCAATGCAATTTATACAACAATTCGCGCTTTGGAAATCCAAAACCCAACTCACGCCGCTACGCGGCTATATTTTCTTTTGAGGGGTTCCGAAAGGGCTATTTTGCTTCGCAAAATGGCCCTTTCGGCCTCCCTCTCAATGGAATTTCGCGCCGTAGGCGCGTTTATTTTTCATAGCGAGAATCGCTGATTTATACAACATTTTTTATTTCTTCCCCGGGAGGGCTTCCCAAAATATTTTACGCAGCTTTATACTGTTTGAACCGCATTTCCGTCACCAATCCTTCCCTGTTTTCTTGTCGCATGTGGCCATTGAGCTGCATAGTAAGTAAATTTACTAATTGCGAACCAAAACCGCTTCCGGAGCCAATTGCAGACTCTGCATTTTCATCAGTTCCAATCCCATTATCAGCTACGACTAAGTGCAGTTGTTTAGTTTCGTCAATGCCCAGGCTGATCTTAATTTCACCTTCCTGTTGATTGGGAAACGCATATTTAATGGAATTGGTCACTAATTCATTGATGATTAACCCGATAGGGATGGCCGTATCCACATCCAATTCCAGTTCATCCATTTTAATTTGTATATCAATATTCCCGGCATGCCCTCCAAAAAAATCCAACATACTTTCGCTCAAGGTGTGTAAATAATCCTTCATTTCTACGGCAGCCAGGTTTTCGCCCTGATACAGTTTTTGATGAATAAGGCCCATAGACTTCACCCTGTTCTGACTTTCCTGTACAGCATTCAGTACTTTGGGGTCTTCAATATGAGCGGACTGAAGGCTCAGCAAACTGGAAATAACTTGCAAATTATTCTTAACCCGATGATGAATTTCTTTGAGCAGTAATTCGTTTTCTTCGTTCTTTTTAGTCAATTTTTTATTCAGCCTCTGTTTATTGCGATAGTTTCTGAACAATGATAGCAGAAAACCCGCTAGAAGCAATATACCTCCAATACTTATCCATTGGATGATTTGCTGCTGTTGAATGATTTGCTCCTGAGCGCTAATTTCTTCGGTAAGTTCTCCGGTTTTATGCTTGATCATCAGCTCCTTTTGGAGTTCCGCTACTTCAAACTGATTTTTTTTATAAAGCTTTCGCCAATGGAGGTCCAGATATTTATGCGCATTTTTATAATCTCCTGCTGCTTTGTAAAGTGTGGCGGTCCAAAGATAAATGTCGAACATCATTTGCTCCTGGCCGGACGCTTTTAGTTCATCGATGACGCTCAAAGCCAAAGGAATGCCTTTCTCATGATTTTTGCTTTTTTGATAAGTATATAAATAGAATGCTTTATTGTAAAGTAAGTCCGTTGGATTGCCTAATTTTTCATAGATTAAATTGGCCGAATCTCTGTACGTCTCTGATTTGGCATAATCTTCCATTTTCAAGTATGACTGACTAATGATTCCGATAAACTGAGCATAGTCTCGCATAACCTCCCGATCATTTTTTTGTGCTTCACTTAATTTTTGATACGCTTCTAGTCCTTTTTTGATATAATCCCAGGATTTAGCGTCACGGAAGGCATTAAGTTGTACTTGTTTAAAAGAATCTCTGACAGCCTGATAATTTTTGCCCTTTAGAGAATCTTCTCTAATTCGTGCATCAATTGCAGGTTTCATATTAAAAAAAGTGTTTTCAATTTCGAGGAGTTCAGTATCTACTAAAGCTCCCAAAGCACCAAATAAGCCATAATAATCACCGATGCGTTCATAAATTTCCTTGGCCTTCAGTCTATATTCTTTTGATTCTTTTAAGTTTTCTTTCTTATAATGAAAAATACCTAAGCTTTCATAAGTGTACGCCACCCTTACTTCATTACCCAGCTTTTTCCAAAGCTCTAGCGCTTTCAAATAGTAATCAAGTTGGGTTTCATAATCTATTTTCCAGGCATAATTAATGCCCAAGCGATTTAAAGCATAGCCCAGTAGGAAAGAATCCTTGGTTTCCCTGGCCAATGTCTCAGCTTCCTGCAAAAAATAATGCGCCGTATCCCTATCACCATGCCTTGAAAAATGGAAGCCAATTCGATAAGCAGCATGCCCCAATTTGTTTTCATCACCACTTCTTTGCGCTAAATAATAAGCACTTTCCAAAAAAGGAAAGGCCTCCGCCGGCCTTAGGCCATCTGCACGATCGAGTAGCCAATTGACTTTAGCTGTATCGGTCGAAATTTCATTGAGAAAATTTTGAATAGAATCAGGTAGAGATTGAGCCATCACATAGGAATGGCTTAAAATAGCGACTGCCAAAAGGAGGTTTTTCATTTTTTCGATATTACGGGTAGAGAAACTCCGTAAATATAATCAATTTTAATAATTAGATAAATACTCCGTAACCTAAGCTTCCGACAATTTAGCCTCCTCTCCAACATGAGTCATCCCGAAAATTCGGGATGACTCATGTTTTGTAATAATATTTATTAGTTCTTTAATGCCGTTAATCATGGCTGTCCTAGTGCTTCAGGAACTAGAGCATTGATATACTGCACATGTTTTTAACTGCAGTGACAGCATGAAGTTCCTTAAAATTAAGGAATGATTCATATTTGGATTTCCAAAGTGGGAATCGCTGAGTAATTAATCGGGAAATGGCGCATTTCCCTGTTTCCCGCTTTTAAATGTATTCTCTCTGTCATTTCTGTATATCTTATTGCTTTTTCTAAATACAATATTATACATTTGTATTTATGAAGATATTTTTAACCATATTACTAGCAATGCTTGTTCTTCTAAGTGCAATTCCGAAGACGCTGGTGACTGGTTTGTTTTACCTTCAACAAGAAGCCATCGCAACTGAATGGTGCCAAAATATCGAAAAGCCTCAATTAGAATGTGCCGGTAAGTGCTTCCTTGGCGAGCAATTGAAAGAGCAAGATAAAAGTGAGGATAAGCAAGGCCTGCCCAACCTCAGCCAAGTAACAGAATTGACTCTCTACTGTACTACACTTTCTATTAACCAACCAATATCAGGCATCAACAACCTGAATTTAAAACCTTCTTTCGTTCCTTTTCTAAGAGGAGCTTCTTTCATTCTATCTCTGTTTAGACCACCTGCAGTTTAAGTTATCCCTTCCAGTACGTCAGGTAATAAATGATGCATCGCCTTTAAAGGAAACTTCCTTAGGAAGAATGCTTTTCCGTTGCTACGTCAGTCAATATGACGAGCAAAGGAGGTGGTCAACATTCAAATCAATCCTGAATTCTTTTATCGATTCTCTTTTACTGTTTTCCATTAACTGTAAAACTCCTTTATTATGTTAAAACGGATCCTTCTTCTTTCCGTTTCCATCTTTGCTATTTATACACAGGCTCACGCCTGTGAAGTATGTGGATGTGCGGCTACATCCGGAAGTTACAGCATTTTACCTCAATTCCGGCAGCATTTTATTGGCTTAAGCTATGTTCATCAGTCTTTTTCTACTTCCCATCCTCCAAGTTTACTTGACCTGGAGACGCCCCTTACATCTACAGAATATTTCAATAGCTGGGAATTATGGGGGCGCTGGAATGTATCCAAACGATGGCAGGTAATGGCTTTTTTGCCATTCCGAAACAATATTCAACATTTTGGGGAAGATGAATTTTCCTTCAGTGGACTGGGGGATGCCCGAGCCCTTGCACTTTACGAGTTAATCGATTTCGAAAAAGAGAAAAATCCATGGCGAGTAAACTTAAGACTTGGTTTGGGCGTGAGTGCTCCTACGGGTTCCTATGAAAATGACAAGTATAATGGCGACATCGTCCATAGAAATCTCCAGACAGGCACTGGTGCATGGGGTGTCAATTCAACAGCCATATTTACTCTTCGCCGGAAAGCTCTGGGTTTAATAAATACCCTTAACTACAGTCACTTTACTTCCAATCCTTCAGCTGTTCGCTTTGGCGACCGGTGGAACATCAACACCCAGCTTTTTTATTGGCTGGAAGCAAGAAAAGTATCCGTTTTACCTAAGCTGGGCTGGTCCTTCGATTACTTTAATCAAGACCGGGAAAATGGAGAACCTATGGAGTTAAGCGGTGGCGGCGGGCACGCTCTAAGTATCGGAATGGATATTTACTTCAAACGCTTTGCCCTTATTGCGGAATGGCGGACTCCCTTCGCTCAGACTTGGTCGGCAAATAGTGTGGAACAAAGGGATTATATGGCATTGAATATTTTATACTCTTTTTAATGAACAGGAAGCTTTTGTTTAAAAACAATTTAAAAATCATGTTACGCAATCATATTATTCTAACAATTATTACGTTCTCAGCTTTCTTTCTAGGAGGTTGTGAAAACGAGGAAGTCGTCCCTGATCCAATCGACTCTTCGATTACAGATATGGGCATGCAACCCCTTATCGAAGTATTCTCCCCGGCCCCAAACCGGGTTTATAAACCAGGAGATACTTTGGATATAAGCGCTCAAATAAAACACGATTTCACCCTACATGAGTACTTATTGCAAATTGATGAAACCAGTTCCAATAGAACGCTCTTACAAAAACTGTATCACATCCATGCTGGTAGTAGTTTGGATATTGATACTTTTTGGGTGGCTTCAGCATCAACGAACACTGAACTTAAACTAACCATAATGGCAAATGATCATGGAGGTAATGTTGGCAGGCAGGAGGTAATTTTTAAGGTAATGAAATAACGCTTTAGTACTCTGGAACCTAAGTTAATGAATATTTTGAACGAAGGGATTTTTTTCTTCAACAAGGCAAAAAACGCAGGCATAACTTGTCCCGAATGCCTTCGGGAACCTTAGTTACGGCGAGGCTTTTTAACGAAGTGGAAGGAAAAAAGAACTCTTCAAAATGTTTATTAACTTAGGTTCCAGAGTATTTAGGTAATTTTTGTCACTGACTTTTAAGCGCGTTTACCGTAGTTTGTTAGCTAAGTAAAAATTTAAAAATCATGCAGAATACTACTCTTTTTTCATTGTTTAGCCTATTACTCACTATTGTATTCCTTGCGGCTACCAATCCACTTATAGCCCAGGAAAATACCGCCTGTAAGCATATTGCTCATTTAGAACAACAACAAGCACAGCACTTGGCTGGATTCAGATCCTCTTCATTTACCAATAATTACGACTTGAAGTATCATCGCTTAGAATGGGAAGTTGATCCTAATGAATATTATATTAAGGGAAAGATAACTTCCTATTTCATCCCGACAGAGACTGACTTCGATGCCATTAGTTTCGATATGCACATTAGCCTAAGCGTCAATAAAATACTTTACCACGGCCAGGAGATGAATTTTACTAAACTTTCAGGCAATGAACTAAAGATTTCACTGCCCGGAACCATTCCGGTCAATCAATTAGACTCCATTACAGTTGAATATGAAGGACAACCCGCACAAACAGGATTTGGTTCTTTCGGCATTGGAACTCACAATGGACAGCCTATTGTATGGACGCTTTCGGAACCTTATGGTGCCAAAGATTGGTGGCCCTGTAAGCAGGACCTGGTAGATAAAATTGATTCCGTTGATATTATTGTTAAAACCCCTTCAGCATATAGAGTTGCTTCTAACGGCTTATTGGTGAGCGAGCAAGTAGAAGGAGATCATAAAACATTTCACTGGAAACACCGCTACCCGATACCTGCTTACCTCATTGCCATTGCCGTTACAAATTATGCCGTGTACTCAGATTTCGTTTCGGTTCCAGGTGGTGATGATATCGAAGTACTCAATTATGTATTTCCTGAAGACCTGACTTCTGCCCAAATTCAAACCCAAGCAACAGTAGATATTATGTTGCTCTTTAATGACCTTTTCGGTCTTTACCCATTTGCTGATGAAAAATACGGCCACGCCCAATTTGGCTGGGGAGGTGGCATGGAACATCAGACAATGAGCTTTATGGGTGGATTTTCGCACTTCTTACAGGCACACGAGCTGGCTCACCAGTGGTTTGGAAATAAAGTTACTTGTGGAAGCTGGGAAGACATTTGGCTTAATGAAGGGTTTGCCACTTATTTGGAAGGCTTAACCTACGAACACGGTCTTGGACCAAACACCTGGATGAACTGGTTGGAATCTAAGAGAAATCATGTGACCGGGCAGCCTGATGGTTCGGTTTTTGTTCCTGACACTACGAATGTAGGCCGGATATTTAGCAGCCGCCTTTCTTACTCTAAAGGGGCTCTTTTATTGCACATGTTGCGCTGGAAATTAGGTGATCAGGATTTTTATCAAGCATCGAAAAATTATCTGAATGATCCGGACATTAGCTTTGGGTATGCTAAAACCAAGGATCTTCAAATGCACCTTGAAGTTCAAAGCGGCCTGGATCTCGATGAGTTTTTCGAAGATTGGTTCTATGGCGAAGGCTATCCTTCTTACTTCATCAAATGGTGGAAAACAGGAAACCAGGAAATCGCTTTTACAGTAGAACAAAATACCTCGCACAACTCAGTAGACTTCTTTGAAATGCCTATTCCTATACATTTCAAAGGCCCTCAGGGGGATTCTATATTAGTTTTTGATCATCAATATTCCGGGCAGGAGTTCACTGCTACTTTACCCTTTGATGTGACGGATATTGATTTCGATCCCGAGTTATGGATCCTTTCAAGAAATAACCAGGTGGCTTTTACGCCTTTATCTACTCAAATTCCTTCAATTGATAATAGCATAGAAATAACACCTAACCCAGCCAAAGATTGGATTCAAATTCAGGTATTAACGAATACAGCAACTATTGAAAAACTAGAGTTAATTGACATAAATGGACGGATTCTGTTACATCAAGATGTAAACAACTCCAGTTACACCATGGATATCAGCAAGTTACACTCAGGTATTTTCATATTAAAAGTAATTACTACTCAAGGTACAAGCATTAAAAATTTGGTTCTTTGACATAAATTGTGATAAAATGAAGTTTAAAAATGATAAACCCTTCAGCCACCAGGGCATTCAGGTTTTATCATTTTTAAACTCCACACAATTTGTCAAAGAAAGAAAAATTTGTAGTGAAATAAACATTTCGGACTTTTCCGCGGGGAATTTCCCCGAAAATGATGTTTTATTCTTTAGACAGTATTTATTAAAAAAGTTCTTTGACAAATTGTGGAAGAACGATTAAAAATAAAATATTCACATGAACAGCCTACGCTTTTTTATTTTTTCTCTATTGCTACTTGGCCTGGTGGCCTGTAGCGATGATGATGCATCGAATGAACCGACAGCGCCGCAGCAATCTACTCAACTGGAATTGCAGTTCAGAGCCACTTATGATGATACCCCTTTGGTGTTATTCGAAGCTGAGGCGCACCCCGACGGCTTTGATATGATCTTTACAAGCTTGAGCTTTTATATTTCAGACCTAAGCCTTATACAGCTAGACGGCAGTGAACTCGTAGTTAAAGAAATTGATCGCATAAGATTAGATGACGCACATTTGGACCTTTCTTCAGCCCAAAATGGACTGAGCTATGTTATTGATGAAATAGAATTGGATCAATCAAACTTACCAGCAGGTGAATATCAAGGCATCAGATTCGGCATTGGAGTTAAATCAAGTCTTAACTCAATGGTTCCTGCTGATTTTGAAGATGGTCACCCTCTTGCGAACACCGGACAATACTGGACGGGCTGGGAAAGCTACATCTTTAATCGTAATGAAGGAAAAGTGGATACCGATGGGGATGGAGAATTTGAATTGGAAGTGGCGCTCCATACCGGCGGTGACACAACTTACAGAGTAGAAGAATTGCTCACTCCGTTTACACTCACAAACGGTCAGACAACGAAATTTCCGATTTCTATTGATTACAAGGAGTTTCTGGCTCCTGAAGGTCAAACACCCTATGATATTCTAGGTACTCCTCAAATCCATAGGCTCGATCAGGTAGATAGCGCTATTGAGCTTGCGGATAATTTTATCGATGCGATGAAATAATTAGGATTAAACGGTCAACGGTTAACGAATAGGACTATAAAGTCTTTTTTGCAGAACATTTTTTAACAAAAAAATTTAACAAACAAATGAATTATTTAAAATCACCTCTGTTTTTTTTTGCACTATTAGTTGCTTTCGGACTTACCTTCACCGCATGTGATGACGATGAAGATACTACAACTACTCCTACGACATCTATGACCGAGCTGGCAATGGAGGTCGATTATAAAGTAGGCGACCAGGAATTTACTCCGGGCGAAGTTTACCAAATCAACGGAACAGCTGTATCTTTCGATATTGCTCACTTTTATGTAGGTGGAATAACTTTAATGCCTGAAGAGGGCGATGCAATTTCCCTTGATGACAAATACTTACTGGTTAAACCAGGTGAAGGCGAATACGTCTTAGCCGAGGTAGAAAGCGGCCACTACGAAATGATTAACTTTTTTGTCGGTGTAGACCCTACTACCAATAGCCAATCAGAAGCTGACTTTACCAGCCGTCCAAGTGATGATCCACTAGGCATGCAAGATCCTAGTATGCATTGGGGATGGAATTCAGGCTACCGCTTCATTCGCATTGACGGTCAGGTGGATACGGACGGTGACGGTACCCCGGAAACCCTTATGCAATTCCATACCGGAACCAATGATTTCCTTAATAACTTTACTTTTGAAATGCATAAAGATATCGAAGGCGATCATGCACACATGGAACTAGAAGTAGATTTTGAGAAATTATTTGAAGGTATTGATCTTTCTACGGAATACATCACACACGTAGCAGATCATTTAGAGTTGGCTCAAAAGTTCAATGCCAACGTACCGAATGCCATTTCAATGGAACATGAATAAAATTGGAAAAATCCATATAACGATTTTCATCATTCTTCTTTTTGGTACTTGTAAGATGGAAGATCCCCCTTTGGAGGATCCTTCCTCTTATGAGTTGGAGATTCCCGCAGGATTTCCGCTGCCTGCCATACCAGAAGACAACCAGCTAAGCGAAGCCCGTGTTAGCCTGGGAAGAAAATTATTCTACGATCCCATTTTATCCAGAGACACAAGCATTTCCTGTGCCTCTTGCCATAAGCAAACACTGGCATTTGCCGATAATGTTCCAATTAGTCCGGGCGTTGATGGCCGGATGGGCATGCGAAATGCTCCGACTCTGGCTAATGTTGCCTATTTAGAACTTATCAATAAAGATGGAGGTGTTCCAAAACTGGACCTTCAACCTATTGTCCCTATCGAAGATGAAAACGAAATGGACTTACACCCGCTCCGTGCTGCAGACCGGCTAAACGAAATGCCCGAATATCCGGAACTATTCCAGGAAGCTTACCAGGACAAAGCCACTCCATTCACAGTTAGCAGAGCCTTAGGAGCATTTATGCGAACCATTTTAAGTGGAAATGCTCCTTTTGATCGTTATCATTTCCAAGGCGATTCTTCAGCCCTAAACTCAAGTGAAAAACGCGGCATGGCACTTTTCTTTAGTGAACGCACCCAATGCAGTACCTGCCACCAGGGTTTTAACTTCACTACCAACCAATTTAAGAATAACGGCCTTTACAAAGAATTTGCCGACCCCGGCAGGTACCGGGTTACTCTAAACGAAGCAGACCGCGGTTTTTTCAGAATTCCTACCCTTCGGAATATAGCGCTTACCGCTCCTTATATGCACGATGGCAGTCTTGCGACTTTAGAAGAGGTCGTTGAGCATTATAATCAAGGAGGACAACAAGCAGAAGGACAAAGCTCACTCATCCATCCTTTAAATCTCAACGAACAGGAAAAAGAAGACCTGATAAAGTTTTTGCATACATTAACGGATGAAGAATTGTTGAATAATCCAAAGTTGAGTAATTAGACCTTTTCTTATCATTACTTAAAGGTACTGCATCAAATTGAGAAAGTAGGTGCGCGCTCGCGCACCTACTTTCTCAATTTGATGCAGTACCTTTAAACTTTTTCCTACAAATTGATCTTTTCCATTCAGATATGGATCAAAAAAGAAAAATAGGATGGATTACCGCTAGTGCTATAGTCGTGGCAAATATGGTAGGAACTGGTGCCTTTACAAGCCTGGGGTTTCAGCTTAAAGCCATACAAAACACCTGGAGCATCTTTATACTCTGGAGCATAGGCGGACTCACGGCCCTTTGCGGAGCTTTAAGCTATGCTGAGTTAGGTACGCGCTTCCCTAAATCAGGCGGTGAATACCACTTTTTATCACAAATTTATCATCCATTCTTAGGTTACCTTTCCGGTTGGGTTTCCTTTACCGTTGGCTTTTCGGCCCCCGTAGCATTGGCCGCTATGGCCATGGGCGCCTATACAGAAAAGTATGTGCCATTCAGCGGAACGACTATAGCTTCTGCTGCCGTAATTGCGGCTACGATCATTCACTCTTTTGATATCCGGCAAAGCAGTCTGTTTCAAAATTTCTTTACGCTGCTGAAAATAGTGCTCCTATTGTTTTTCATTGCCGCTGCCATGAGCTATTCCCCTGCTTATAATGCATTGAATTGGGGAGAAGGTTGGCGAGACGAATGGCAAAAACCAGCATTTGCAGTTGCACTGGTGTATGTATCTTACTCTTTTTCCGGCTGGAATGCAGCAGCCTATATTGTAGAAGAAATCAATAATGTTAATAAAAACCTTCCCCGCTCCCTAATCATTGGCACCCTTGTAGTGAGCATCTTATACATCTTGCTTCAAATTGCCTTTTTAAACCAAGCCTCACTCGATTCTCTTATAGGCAAAGAAGAGGTCGGTCAAATCGTAGCGGAACAAATGCTAGGCCCTTTTGGAGGGCAATTGATCAGTTCACTCATTTCCCTGATTCTCATTTCGAGCATCAGCGCATTGATATGGGTGGGGCCACGCGTTACTCAAGCCATGGCAGTAGATGTCCCCACCTGGAGATATCTAGGTAAGAAAAATAAAAACGGGATTCCGGTAAGAGCCATTTGGCTTCAAACCGGGCTTAGCTTAATCCTCATTGCTACTAATTCTTTTGAACTAGTATTGCTATACAGTGGTTTTGTTTTACAGCTCTTTACCACCATCACCATAGCAGGATTATTTATAGTAAGACTACAAAAAACGACATTGACTTATTACAAAAGCCCTTTCTTTCCCATTCCACAAATTATCTTTTTAGCCGTTAGTGTATGGATTTTGTTTTTTATGATGCTGGACAAGCCCGGGGAGAGTCTGGTTGGTATGGCGAATCTAATTATTGGCGCAATAACCTATTGGTTGGTGAGAAGAATAGAGGTTTAAAATAAAAATTCTTGTCGTGCTCAAACCATTGACGCAAAAATTGCTAATTTTGGGCCGTTTATGAATTAATTTCGAACAATTTTATTACTAAACCTTTGACTTAATGCGTTAAGGGGTAGTATTTATTATAGTTCTTTGATATAAATTGTGAAAAAATGGAACTTCAAAATGATAAGCCTTTCAGCCACAAGAGCATTCAAGGCTTATCATTTTTAAGTTCCACACAATTTGTCAAAGAATGTTTATTATTTTGATAATTTTAGCATAAGTTTTTTCCGTAAAAACACAAAAATCAAATAAAAGGCATGTTAAGAACGATCTTTTTCTTTCTAATTACTTTTACAGCCTATTCAACTTTATTATTCGGTCAAACAGACGACCCGGTCTTATTCACAGTTGAAGGAAACCCGATTCACGTTTCTGAATTCGAGTACATTTACAGCAAAACGAACGGTGAAAAGGCCAACTTTTCAAAAGAGTCCCTCAAGGAATATCTCGATCTCTACGTGAAGTTCAAACTGAAGGTACAACGAGCAAAAGATATGCAACTGGATACTATCCCTTCATTAAAGCAAGAATTGGAAGGGTATAGAAAACAACTGGCCAATTCTTACCTCATTGATAAGGAAGTGACGGATAAGTTGGTTAAAGAAGCATATGACCGCATTCAAAAAGATGTGCATATTAGCCACATCTTGTTTGCTACTCAGCCTAAAGCCTCTTCCGATACCGTAAAAGCCTACGAAAGAGCTATGGAGGCTATGAAAAGATTAAATAAAGGAGAAAAATTTGAGGACGTGGCCAAAGAAATGTCCGACGACAAAAACTCCAAAGATAACGGCGGCCAAATTGGATACATCACCGCCCTCCTTCCATCTGGTTTCTACCAACTTGAAAACCTTTCATATAGCCTGAAACCTGGGGAGTTCGGCGGCCCGGCACGCACAAAGCTCGGCTACCATATCGTAAAAGTAAATGAAGTAAGGCCAGCACGCGGTGAAATGGAAGCTGCTCATATTTTGTTGCGCAAAAATGATGAACGCAGTGAAGAAGAGGCCACTGCCCTCATCAATAATATTCATCAAGCCTTACTTAATGGTGCTAGCTTCGACTCGCTCGCAGCTGTACACTCTGAAGATAAATTAACCGCTAAAAAAGGAGGATACATTGGCACTTTTGGTATCAATCGTTACGAAAAAACATTTGAAGATGCTGCTTTCAATTTAAAGAAAGACGAGGACTTCAGCATGCCCGTTAAAACCAGTGTGGGGTGGCACATTATCAAAAGGGTTGATAAAAAAGCCCTTCAGGAATTCGCTGTTGAAAAAAGACGTTTGCAAGCCAGAATCCAACGTGACAGCCGGTTTGAAAATGCTAAAACGGCTATGGTCGAACGTATAAAAACAAATAATCAATTCAAGGAGAACGAAAAAGCGCTTCAAACCTTTATAGACTCCCTTGATCAGCAATTCCTAACCTACAAATGGCAGGAACCAAAATTTGAAAAAGATCAAACCCTCTTTACTTTAGGTAAAGATTCCAAGTTTTCTACCAGCGCTTTCTCTGAGTTTTGTAAAAAATCTACTCGTACGCGTTTGCGCTCCGGTTCCTCAGATCCGGCCGAAGTTTGTCGTTCTCTCTATGAAGAGTTCATCGAGGAAAGTTGCTTGAAATTTGAAGAAACACAACTCGAAACCAAATACCCGGAGTTCAAGTCTTTAATGAGGGAGTATCAGGAAGGTATCCTCCTTTTCGAAGCAACCAAAATGTTAGTCTGGGATAAGGCTTCTCAAGATACGACCGGGCTGAAAGCTTACTTCCCTAGAGTGAGCCGCAATTATCGCTGGAAAGAAAGAGCCAGAGTAAGTGAATACATTCTGGAAAAAGAAGCAGCAGATCAGATTGATAAAGTCAGAAACCTCGCTGTCAAAAAAGCTCCTCTGGAGGTTTTGGAAAAATTTAATACGCCTGAAAAACGTATCCTTTCCTTCCAGGAAAATACTTATGAAAAAAACCGGAATGCTGAATTGGATAAAATCGACTGGAAGCCTGGTTACCTTACCGAAACTCGCAAAGATCCACGCGACCAATCTCTCCGTTTTATGAAAATCGAAGAAATCCTTCCTCCGACTGAAAAAACCCTTGATGAAGCTCGTGGATATGTAATCGCTGACTACCAGGACTACCTTGAACGTGAATGGGTAAAAGAACTAAAAGATACCTACAAAGTGAAGATTAATGAGGATGTTTTCAATAGCATGATAAAGAAATAGCGTTCTTTGACAAATTGTGTGGAACTTCAAAATGATAACCCTTGAATTCCCTTGTGGCTGAAAGGGTTATCATTTTGAAGTTCCATTTTCCACAATTTATATCAAAGAACTAGAAATAGAAGGCAGAGGATATTCTTTTTTTCGAGAGCGATTTTTTTCAGGTTTTTTTTCGAAAAATCTCCTGAAAAAAAATACAACTTTAAGCTCTTTTTTCTACTCATTAAGATAAATGAGGCTCTACTAACTTGATAAATTATATGGTTTTACACCAAGAAATAGCTACAATTTGTAAATTAAAACGTTTTTTCATCTTCCTGCCGTTGCTTTTATTAGGTCTGTATTCATGCAGACCAGTTACAGAAGAAAGTATTGAAGAAGACCGTGTTCTGGCAAAAGTTTACAATAAAACCTTGTACTTGTCAGAAGTAAAAGCCTTAGTACCTCCAGGGCTATCGGACGGTGATAGTCTCCTCCGCTTAAATGCCATTGTGGAAAAATGGGCCAGGGATGCTTTGCTAATGCATGAAGCAGAAAAAAACATCTCCAAAGACCTTAATATAGATCAGCTGGTAAGAGATTACAGAGCTTCGCTAATCGTACATAACTTCGAGAAGCAGCTCGTTGAAGCAAATGTGGACTCAACCGTTTCAAGAAGGGAACTTCTAGACTACTACGAAAAAAATAAAGATCAATACATTTTGGAAAAGCCCGTTATCCGGTGTTTTTTCATCCAGTTTCCCAAAGATTTGCCCGAGCATAACAGAATAAAAAATATTTGGAGCAAGGTTCCACAAGATACCACGGCCTTCAGCGCGCTCATGCGCTTTAGCATCGAAAGCACTCAAAAAGTGCTGCTTAATGATAGCTCTTGGTATGAAATAGACCAAATTGTGGATATTATGCCCCCTAATAGCTACTCCGTGCAAATGCTTTCTCAAGGGGGAAATTTCCAGGTAACCGATGAGAGCTATCACTACTGGTGTAAGGTGTTCGAATATAAAGAAGCTAATGAATATCCTCCTCTTAACTTTATTGAGGATCAACTCAAGAAAGTAATTCTTCACCACGAAAAAATTGAATTACTCAAAGAAACACGAGATGAAATTTACGAAAGAGAGATCCGTCGAAATAATGTGCACATTTATACCAATTAAAAGAGCCAGGAACGAAAAAAGGTAAACGATCAACGCAGTTGGTTCGGTATCGTTCCCAGTTGATCGCAAAACATTAAATATTCAAGATTTTTAGAATGACACATAAATTATCATTGATACTTACCGGGTTTATTTTCCTATTCATAATGGATAGTACTGCTCAGACTAGATCTATAATCGACAAGGTTGTCGCTAAAGTAGGAGGTGAGATCATTTTACTTTCCGAAATCGAAGAGCAGTTCTCAGCGGTGAAAGCAGAAAGAGGGGTTCTTCCGGATTCTTTTCGATGTATTATTTTAGATAACCTCCTTACCCAAAAATTACTGCTTAATCAGGCAAAACTGGATAGTGTTACAGTGACCGATGAAGAAGTTGAGGCTCAATTAACGGCCCGTATTGACAGGATTCTGAAATTAATGAATGGTGATATTAGTCAATTCGAAGCCTATTACGGCCGAACCATCTCCGAAGTAAAATCCCAGTTCAGAAGGGATCTCCGCGATCAGATAATGGTGGAGCGGCTACAAAGCCAATTGATGACTGAAGCTTCGGTTACCCCTTCTGAGGTGAAAAGTTTTTTTGAAACCATTCCTAAAGATAGTTTGCCATTTTTTAGTTCAGAAGTAGAAGTACGAGAAATCGTTTACTACCCCAAAGCGAATTCGACAGAAAGAGAAAGAGCTATTACGCGTTTGGAAGAACTCAGGCGTAGAATAGTGGAAGACGGAGAGGACTTTGCCGAGATTGCCAGAGTGCATTCAGATGATGCCTCCGCCCGTGCCGGTGGCGACCTTGGCTGGGCCAAACGCGGAGATTATGTAGCTGAATTCGAAGCAACCGTGTACAACCTTGAAAGAGATGAAATCTCGGAGGTCATCGAATCCGAGTTTGGATTTCATGTTATTCAACTATTGGAACGCAGGGGAAATTCAGTGCATGCACGACATATTCTGGTGGACCCGGAAATCACGGAACCCGATTTAGCTATGGCTTATTCAAAACTGGATTCTGTAAGAACCCTGATCCTTTCAGATTCCATATCCTTTTCCAAAGCAGTCAAGAGGTTTTCTACCGAAAAAGTACAAAGCTATAACAATGATGGCAGAATGGTTAATCCTTCCACAGGATCAACAGTATTCGAAATCAGTGAACTAGAACCAGAAATTTATTTTGCTATTGATACCCTGGAAGCAGGAGATATCACCACGCCTATTGGATTCCTTGACTTCAGAGGAAAAAAAGGCTTTCGAATAGTCCTGTTGGAATCTCGTACAAAGCCGCATAAAGCTTCTCTTAATCTCGATTATTCCAAAATTCGACAAGCTACCCTGGAGCAAAAACAAAATATTTTCATCAATGAATGGGTAGAAGGCAAAATTGCTTCAACCTTTGTCGAAATCGATCCATTTTTTAAAAGTTGCCCCATTTTACGAAAATGGAATAAATCCGATCGGCCTTAAATATTTACCAAATGGGATTATGTAGAACCACAAAATGAAATGCCTTCGCAAAAAAAAAGATGTTTTCAAGAAAAAAACCTTGTATTTCGCTTTTTGCATCAAATATTCTTGCTTTTCAAAAATAAATTTGCTGAAAAAGTGGATTCCTATTTAAAATACCCTTATTATTGTCTTGTATTTATAGGTCTGTGTAAAAGAGCAGAATTTAGATTCGCAGATCGAGATAGCAATCAAGTAGTTAGAAATAGTATTTATAGGTAATTTTGTAATTCCCCACTTCGTTTCTTCTCTTGCATGTCATCCTTTCTCCCTTCTATGTTTTTTCCTTTTTACAAGGATCCTATAGTGTTTTTAGTTATTTTTTTTAAATTTTTTTTTAATGAACATTTTTGTTGCAAAATTGAATTTTGACACGCATGAAGATGGTTTGCGTGAAGCTTTCGAACATTATGGTGATGTAGACTCCGTTAAAATTATTTTTGACAAGTTTACTGAGCGCTCAAAAGGCTATGGCTTTGTTGAAATGCCTGACGATGACGCAGCTCTTCAAGCTATTGAAGACCTTAACGGCGCTGAACTTGATGGACGAAGAATTGTTGTAAAAAAAGCAGAGCCTAGAGAAAACCGCGGTGGCGGTGGTGGAAGAAGAGGCGGCGGCGGAGGCTTTAACAACGATCGCCGTGGCGGCGGTGGTGGTTATGGCGGCGGCGGATACGGCGGCGGCGGCGGTGGTCGCAATCGCTATTAATTAAAAAGACTTTAAAAGATTTGTTTTTTTAATAAGATAGAGATTTAATATAGGAGAGGGTGTATAATTAAAATTATACACCCTCTTTTTTTGTAGCGATTCTCGCTTTGGAAAATAAACGCGCCTACGGCGCGAAATTTCTTTTGAGTGGGCGAAAGGGCAATTTTGCTTAGCAAAATTGCCCTTTCGCCCACTCAAAAGAAAATATCGCCGCGAAGCGGCGTAAGTTTGGCTCTGGATTTCCAAAGCGAGAATGGCTGTTTTTTTGAAGCTGCTAAAAAAAATCTTATTTTTTGATCAGCACAGGAATGTCTGCAGAGTCCAGATCGTAAGAGTCCACTGCTATACGGCCCAGCTTAAAAGCAAATTCAAAATCCCTACCATTGGCAACGCCATCATAGAAAGCTTCCGCAAATTCAATGGCAGCCTTATCCGGAACTTCTGTATTCATCCCTACGACATATTTGATATGCTTGGAAATTTCCTGTGCCTGAGTTTCAGAATAACATGCATTTAATACTACACATTCAATAGAGTCTTTAAATAAACCAATCAAGTCACCTAGTGCTTCTGGCTTGATCTCTACCCCATTTCCAGAAATATCTTCCAGATAGATCTTTCCCAAGTCAGAACCATGCCCGGAGAAATGTACAATATTTGGGCTTTTTTCCATTAGCGCTCTCCTAAGGTCAGTGAATTGTACGGCCCATTCCTGTTCAAGCTTTAAAGAATCGCGTTTCTGACTACGTTCTAAGCTATGCTTTATTTTGCGAACTTCTTCATCCAAACGCAACTTAACGGTATCTTTCGGATTCGCTCCCAAGAAAAGAATAGTTCGTTTCCCACTACTGGCAGGCCCTTCGGGATCTTTGGGGGCTTCTCCGATTGTCCAATGCTCTTCTACATCATCAAGAATACTGGTGATGGTCCCCAACAATCTTGCTTCGCTTGTTTTTCTTTGCTCTCCCGTACTCGTTCCCATGTTGATGTCATTCTGCAAAGAATGAAAGCGCCCGGACAGCATAATTGCATAATTATTTAACCGGTTATCATATTGATTCGTCAACTCGATTAAGTCCGCAATTGCTTCTTCCAAACGCCCTTTAATGACTTTTGATTTAATGGATTCCTTGTTGATTGCCATTTATTTGTGGTATGATTTCAAAAAATTTTTTTTCGGCTGAGAAGATCAACAAATTTAAGGAATTCACCAAATCTTTTGTAAATGAAAATGATTAAGGGCTTGGTGAGAAAAATAACAAACGAACAGCCAGCCAAGCAAATTCTTCTCACCAAGCCCCTTATAATATTTCCTATTTTTGTATAATTATTCTAGTTGTAAATGTTTTTCTATCCACGATTAGCTTCAGCCAATACCCTCCAGGCTCCATCCCGGTACCATCTAATTCATAAGGAGTATTTAGATTTACTCTTTGTGAAAAAAGACGCTGGCCCCTGGCATCCAACAACTCTAAAAGACCTTGTTGGGTTTCTTTTACATCAAAAATAACAGTAGCCTTGTTGGCAACAGGATTTGGGAAAACCTTTAAAGCTGATGAGTTGCTTGCATTTAACACAGGCCCCACAGTAACCAGGATTGCTGCAGTCGTACTACAACCAACATTATTGGTAATGGTAAGATAAAGAGTGAACTGACCTTCATCAGGCCAAAGTACCTTAACCGTCGAAGTCCCCTGCCCGGATTGTATAAAACCACCAACAGCATCCCATTCATAGCTTAAGGCCCCAAAAGGGAAAGTAAAATAATAGGCTGGTTTTCCTGCCTGAGGGGTAAAATCACCGAAAATTAACGGAGAAGCAGGAGACGGTAAAACATCCACATTTACTTCTTCTGACAAAAACACACAGCTGCCTCCATAGGTCCAGGCTTCAACAGAATAGAGGCCTGCCTCTGTAACCGCAATAAAAGAAGTCCCGACTTGGCCATCAGACCAGATATAATTGTCAAAACCCGGTGTTGCTTGTAGAGTCACTGCCTCACCATCACATATAACCGCCGAGGATGGCGTCACTTCTAGCACCAGATCAAAGTCTATCCCTACCTCAACGGACTCTGTTACAGAACATCCGTTTTGGTCACTTACAGTAACCTCATATATGCCTTCCGGTAAATTCACGAGATTCCCTAAAGAGTCCCCTGTTGACCATTCAAAACTATAAGAAGGTATTCCGCCAAAAGCAACTACGCTTATGGCGCCATCTTCCCCTCCAGGGCAACCTACCTCGTCAAATGCAATTAACGCCCCGAGGCTATCTGGTTCTACTAGATTGAAGACGGTATCAATGGAACAACCGAAAGCATCTGTCAAAGTCAAACTATAAGAACCCGCTACCAAACTATTCACATTATTCCCGCTTTCTCCATTACTCCACTGGAAAACATAAGGTGGCTGACCTCCGGCCCCTTCCACTTCGATGACTCCGTCATTTGAAGCATAACATGATGGATTGACAAGAGAAATGAGTTCGAGCTCGAGCTCTTGATATGGAAATAGCTCCACCGTTAATTGAGCAGCACAAGAGGACGCATCTTCAACAGAGATTTCATATACCCCTTCAGAAAGATTACTCAAAGTTGCTTGATCAACGAAGGTATATATTTGATTAGCAACTGGCCATTCCACGATAAATGGTGAATCCCCACCTAGTACTTCGATGGTTATACTGCCATCGTTGCCAAAACAGCTTGGCCCAACTTCAGTAACCTCTACATTTAACAAATCCAGAGCTATATTTACTTCTTCATTAGGTGAAACAGTACATCCAAAATCAGGATAAGACAATTCAAAAATATAAAGCAAACCCGAAGTATCAAGAGTTACTTCCAAGGTGTCTCCTACTGAAATGGTATCAACACTTAGCATATCATTAAAGGAATAAACTACTTCGACCTCAGTTGCATCACCACTCGCTGCCATCCCGATCGTTTGAAAAAGGCCACATTCACCATCCAGGAAAAGAATATCTAATTCCGGAGAAGATAAGACGTCCAATTGAATAGATGCAATAGCAGTATCCTGGCAAAAATCGACAGCAGTTAGTTCATAAGTTTTTCCATCTTCAAAAGGAACACTTAAATCTGGATAACTTTGGATCGTTCCATTCCAAAATAACTGATATTCTCCTCCTAAAAAAGGCAATCCGCCGGAAATTACCGGGCTTAAGGTCACAGAATCCTGGATACAATCGATTACATTATTTGCCGATATTTCCAGAGGTTTTCCGTCGTTTATAAAGAACGTAGTACTTGAAAGTGCGCAATTACAAGATGCTGCCAGACTCAATATTATCGTTTCTTCTCCTTCTACATCATCATCGCCAAAAATAATAAAGGGTATTTCTGTTGAAAACGCTCCGGCGGGAATGGTCACCTCCAAAGGAAGTGGTTCGTAATCCAATCCTGGAGTAGCAGTAGATGAAGGTGAAACAATCAATTCAACAGTCAGAGGGTTCGCAGTATCCTGATCGATTCTGGAAACGCTCAGAACGGCTTCATTATCACAATGATCTGTAGTGTTTGAATCATTTGTAATATTGGAAATGATATTCACATCGGCATCATCAAAACTACCCAAATTCTGCATTCTAAAGTAAACTCCGGAATCATATGAGGGGTCTCCTACATCACAAATGGCAATTTTTATAGTAAAAACGTTGTCTTAGAAAGTGTATTTAAATAAGTTGCTTCCAATGCTGTTCATTGCCCCCGGCAGAATGGGCGGGGGCAATGAACAGCATTGGAAGCAACTTAAGAGTTATCTCATTATCTTTTAACAGTCACATCTCCTGATAGCTCTCTTAATTCTCCATCTACCAACTCCACTATAGCAAGGTAAACATATACGCCTTCTTGGACAAAATCATTTTTGAACATTCCGTTCCATCCCAGGTGTTCTAGATTAGGTAAAAAGTTTTGACGCTCGAATAGCAACCCTCCCCAGCGGTCATATATTCTGAGGCTCTTTATTTCCTTTACGCCTTCACCGGAATATACCGTAAAAAAATCATTGTTCCCATCGTTGTTTGGGCTAAAGGCATTCGGTACGTATACCAGATTCTTTTGAGTAAAAGTTATTTCAATAGAGGTGCCGGATACACAACCGTATTCATTTTCTGCCGAAACAGACAGAACGAAGGGTTTTACAGGATTTAAGATCAATTCGAATAAATCCTCTTCCAAGAGTTCTTCGCCCTTAAACCAGCGTATTTTATCCACTTTATAATTGGACTGCAGGCGCACCTCAACTTCATCCCCCAGGTCGATTATTCTATTATCACCGATACTCATGGTAAAAGGTTCAGGATCCTGTAAGACGACGGGGTCAGTCCATTTACAGCCATCTTTATCTATAATTTCAAGAGGATATGTGCCTGCTGGTAATGGGCCAAAATCTCTTTTATTTTCATAATTAAAGTTATTAAAAACAGCTTCGTAAGGAGGCCTGCCACCAAGAACCGTATCGACGATGATCACACCATCACTTTCTCCCACGCAAGAAGGAGGAATAAACGACATAATAGGCTCTACAGGTGGCAATAGATTTATTTCGACACTATCATAGCTTTTACAGCCATTCAAGCCCGTTACCATGAGTTCAAAAAGTCCGGTTTGATTAACCTCAGGATTAGGAGAAGTGGAGGAAAAACCTCCCGGTCCTGTCCAGAGGAAGCTCAAACCGGACGAATTATTAGAACTGGCGATTATTTCTACAGGTTGTTGGTTGCAATTCAAATCCTCACTTTCAATAGTCATTTCAGGTAATTCGTAATTACCTGTTACAATTAAGCTCGCTTCATTTATACAACCATTAGGAGCTGTCGCTACAACATCATAAGTTCCTACCGTATCTACCCATGTAGCATTTCCTTCAAAAACAAACCCATTCGGACCATTCCACTCAAAAATCACATTGGAAGTAGTAGAAGAAGCAATGAGTTGAACCGAAGTAATATTACAATCTAAATTTCCGGTACCGAAAACGGAAAGATTTGGAGCGTTTTGGTCAAGATCAACAAAAGCAGTATCAATGGATGTACAACCATTTTCACCGGTCACTTCAACGGAATAAGCCCCAGGCAAACTTACTTCCGGGCTAGGTTGACTAATTATTACCCCATCAGGCGTTTTCCATAATACCGAAGCAATAGGCTCAGTTGAATTAATATCCAGATTAACAGAATTATTATTACAATCAATCACACCTCCGACAGGCGTAAAATCAGGAGCATTTAAATCCCCCTCAACAAAGACGTTTAAAGAACCCGCACACCCATTGGGAGCAACTCCTTCTAATTGATACCAACCAGGAATGGAAACATCAACTACATTTCCGACTAAAGGAATATTGTCTGGGGTTGTCCAGAAAAAGGCAACATTTGGTTGATTAGACGTTGCTAATACTTGAGTTGTAGGATTTACGCAATCGATTACCCCTGAAAATGCATTGAGTACAGGAGTAATGGTATCTATTTCTACAGAAAACTGTGCTGTTGAAGTGCAACCATTAGAAGAAATAACCCAGACTTCATAGCTTCCTGCTGCATTAACTTCAGGAGACATTTCTTCAGATTCAAAGTTATCGGGCCCGATCCAATTAACGGAAGATACAGGCAAGTTTGAAGACATGGAGATTTCTACAAATGGCTCTGAACAGGTAATCTTTTCACTGGAAATCACTAATTGAGGCGCTGAAAGATCTGCTATTACGACAGTTGTTAAAGTGCTACTGCAACCATTCGGAGCAGTTGCTTCCAGTAAATACGCCCCCGGCAGACTCACATCAATGACGCTTCCATTAAAAATATTGCCCTCCGGGCCCGTCCATTGATATTCAATTCCTGGCAAGTTACCTTCCGCAATAATTTGGACAGAAGTATCCGCACAAGTAATTACTCCTGAAGAAATACTAATCTCAGGGGAAAGGGTATCAACAAGGACCTCAACCTCAGTAGATGCAGTGCAACCATTTTGACCAGTAACGATTACTTCATAAACTCCTCCAACACTAGTAGGTGCTGTTGGCCCGAATGCAGAAAACCCGTTCGGCCCGGACCATGAAAACTGCGCATCAGGATCATCCGATGTAGCACTTAGGTTGAAAACGGTTTGAGCGCAATTAATTAGTCCGCCAACTGCTTCCAGCTGTGGAGGAGAATAATTTTCTTCAACTAGAATAGTAGCCACATTTGTACAGCCATTAGGAGCTTTTCCTTCTAATATATACTCCCCGGGGAGGCTTGCCTCAATAGTTTTTCCTGTAAAAGTATTCCCGGCTGGCCCGGTCCATTGGTAATTTATATCCGGTTGATTGCTTTCCGCAATAATTTGAACAGAAGTATCGGCACAGATGATGGTTCCTGAAGAAATACTGAATTCAGGTAAAAGCGTATCGGCAATTACTTCCACTTCAGTGGATGCGGTACAACCATTTTGACCAGTAACCATTATTTCATAAGCTCCCTCCGTATCAGTGGGTGCGAATGGGCCAGGTGCCGAAAAGCCATTTGGTCCAGACCAATTAAACTCAGCATATGGGTCGTCGGATATTGCACTTAGGTTAAAAATCGGTTGAATACAATTAATTATCCCATCAGATGCTGTTACCCCGGGAAGAGCATAATCTCCATCAATTGAAATAGATGCATTATTAGTACATCCGTTCGGTGCCTGAGCAACTACTTCAAAAACACCTGGAGCCGTAACCACAGCACTTTCACCTTGACCATTTACAAAAATATTTCCGGGAGCAGTATTCCATGTAAAAGCGACATCTGGATTATTAGACGTTACTTGAATCTCTACATCGTTATTATTGCAATTCAAAACACCATCTGCAAACATACTCAGTGCCGGAATGATTGTATCCGCTTCTACCCAAGCAGAGCTTATCGTAGTACAGCCATTATCAGCCGTAATTTTAATTTCATAAAGCCCCGGTTCACTTACGTTCGGATTTTGTTGATTGTAAATTTCCCCGCTTGGAGAAGTCCAAACATATTCAAAAACAGGCATTGAAGAAGAAGCTGATAACTCAACTGAAGAAATATCACAATTCAAAACTCCGTCACTAGAGGTATTTATGTCCGGACTTTGAAGGTCGGTCGGTACAATTGTTTCCGCCTCTGCCGAGCAACCGTTCGAAATATTCGTAACGACTAAACTATATCCCCCTCCTGAATTAACATCCTGCTGTGGACTATTTCCAATAAAATTGTTATTTTCATCGTACCAGGCATAAGAAAAATCAGATCCATTTGAAGATCCTGTAGCATCTAAAACACTGCTTGATTGGAAACAGGTAATTTCTTCAGGCGGAATAATATCAACAATAGGAGGTGAAAAATCTTCAAACACATTAACAAATGCCGTATCTAAACATCCGGTCAACAAATCAGTGACCACAAAATAGTAATTACCCGGTTGATACACTTCTAAAAGAGCCTGATTCTGCACATTACTCCCTAGCCATTGGTATTCAAACACGCCACTACCTCCCTCTGCCTGATAAGAAGTAAAGTTCGTATCGAGCTTTCCAGAATACCCATCCAGGTTTTCCCCGCACAATAGAAAAGCATTTTCACAATAAGAAGCCGTATTCTCGATGGTCAGACATACTTCTATATCATCAGCAGTTTCACAATCCTCCCATTCTACTAAAGCACAGACTTCCCCACCCGGATTATCTCCCCATTCCACATCTATGAAATAAGGAGACGAATTGCTTTGATTGACAATTGTAGCCCCTGGCGGCACAGTCCAGCTAACTATTGCATCGCCAATCCAGCAAGCACCTCCACAGGAACCTACAAGATCATATTCACAATCGGGATCATTCAAATCATTATCATTATTGTCTGTGTCAATATCTAAAGTATAGGTAGTTGTGTTTCCTCCGGAAACGATAGTCGGACCATTTATAGAAACATCAACTGGATTATCTAATGGCGGTAAGTTATTAAAACTTACGATGCTCACTTCCCACATACACACATCGAAAGCAAACCCATCTATAATTAAATAATAAACATCTCCTTGTACCAGATTTATATTAGTGGAAAGAATTACCGTTGTACTCGGGTTTCCAGTTGAATAGCAATTGGAAACGGGAAAGAAGCCTTCGCAACAATCATCTGCGCCATAGATTCCTACCTGAATACCTCCAATAGGAGGGCTAAGGGATCCTAAACAATTACTAACTTCAATTTCAAGTTGTAAAAAGTTAGAGTGGGCAACAAAACCCAACCACTGCACATTATCAAAAGATGTTGCACAAAAGTCTGGAGGAGCTATAGGGTTAGGTATAGGTAGTCCCTCTGACATGTAACCATGAAGATCATTGTAACTGCAAAGCACTGGTGCGCCGGAACAATCTTCACCTGGAGCAGCAGGGAAGTTAAGTTGTGCCTTAGTGTATTGAACAAAGACTAACCAAAAGAGCAATATGTAAAAAACTCTTTGCATATCAATAAAAGGGTTAAAGAATAAAAGAGAATGGGCCAATCGCGTGTAACGCTGTATTTATCACTTGGCCCATTCAATACAAGGGGCAACAATAAAGTGTCAGAGCTTCAGTTAGTTTCCTGTGGAAATCTTTTTGAAAATTTTACTAACTGTTTCCGCCAATCACCACTTTCCCGCTAATCCGAGTTCGATCGTTGATAAAAATATGGAAAAAATACACCCCATCTGGTAAATTGTCTTTTCTAAAAACAAATAGGTTTTCAGAGAAAGAGTGGGTCCTAATTGATTTTCCATGCAGATCAAAAAGCTGGAAAACAGCTTCCTGAACGTCAATTTTTGTTAATTCAAAATGTGCGAGATCATCGAAAGGATTGGGATAGACATTGACACTTATTTCATCTTCAATTATTTGTTCTTTAATATTTACTACGCTATCTACTTTTATGAAGTTTTCACCGATCCGATGAATTGTTTGATTAGTAATAATCGGGGTATTAAAATCAAAATATATAGCTGCGGAATTGGTAATTTCAGTACCTATTGGATTATTAGCTTTTTGTGCAATACGATATTTCACAAACCCCTGGGAAGCCAATTCATTAGTAGTGCTATCCGGTAATTGAATATTTTCAAAAGTGAACTTAATAACCCCGTTATTATAAAGTTCAAATCCATAAGGATGACTACTTGCTCCGGGAAGAACACTCCCAAAATTCAAATGCCTTGACAGAGTATCTCTTATTACCACCAAGAAGGCGGTATCATTACCCGTATTTTGAAACCGAATAACATATTCCAGGTCTGTATTCGCGCTTATATAGTGCTCTTCTCCATACCCCTGCGGGAATCCTCGTTTATCGTTTGGATCGTAAGATGCTATACTTTCCTGACAATCAATATCGACAAATGGATCTCCATCATTCATGGGAAGCTGAATCACATAGCCGGTGCTGTAAGGTTCTCCTCCACACCCCTCAATCGTTACTGCAGGCAAACTATTTCCGGGATGTCCCTGGCTTTGATTTGCTTCGAACCGAATCGTTTTTCCTTCCGGATATACAACTAAGGTGGTATCCTGAAGGCTATCCAGCCAGAAAGGAGCTTCCAGTAATGCCACATGATCTTCAATTATTATGAAGTTCAAGGAAGCAGCCATTGCACTTCCCAGGTTAGTTATGGTTAAAACGACTGAATCTCCCTGGCAGCGGCCATCCACCTCTATACTGGCTCCATCCCAAAGCGGATCTATCGGAGTGCAGAAGGTGTCCGGGAATACCCGGGCATCAACACAATGCGTTTGGCCGGTAACTGTGGAGTCACAGTCTAATAACACTTCAACCTTAAATGAACCACTTTCAAAAACAGCCACATCCCCTAAATCAAATGTGTAAGTATTTCCATTTTGGCTCACGTAGGGAATACTAGAGTCCAAGTAACTCATATATGGATCCAGACTTACATCAACGGTAGCATCTTCTGCTGTTCGTGTTCCTGTATTTTTGTAATAAACCGTATATACGCTGGGGAAACACCTTCGCAAAAAGGGAGCTGAAATATCCACCTCTAACTGAGGGCAATCATAAAATGATTTTACCGGAATTTCAATGTTAATAGTATTATTTTTCCCTGAAAAGGCTATCGGATACTCATTAACACAAGGCAACCAGGAAGGATGTTGAGTAGCAATTTTAACCGAAAAGCTCCCTGTATCTACCAATACCGAATAAAAGCCATTCGTATCGGTGGAGGCATAAAAGCTCCTCTCCCCATCTGTAACTTCGATTATCCAATTCGGTATTCCTTGATCACTCGTATAATCCTGGCAGTCCTGATCAAAAATGGCCAGTACCCTTCCGGAAATAAGGTTTGAAAAAGAAAGGCCCGAGGAGTCGGTTCGAATCAGATAATTATCTGTATTTCCGGCACCAAAACTATTTGTAAAACCTGCAATGGCAGCCCCCCCGTCATTAAGAGGATGAACGGCGTTACCTCCATCCCCATCTCCTCCACCGTATTTATTTGACCAGTTTAATACCCCATCCCAACCAACTCTGATCAAGATAACATCCCGGTCTACATTTGGAGAAACTTTAGTTTCTCCAGTGATCAATAAGGTATTGTTTCCTTCAATTCGTATACTGTTTCCGTGCTGGGTTCCCGGGATATCAACATTTGTGGCTAATTCTATTATTCCTGTAGAATCCATTCGCCCAATAAAAATATCTTGTTCGTTATTACCAAGATTTAAAAAACTACCTGTAGCGAGCAATTCATTATTTGCCGACAGGCATAAATCCCTGATAACTTCATCATCACTTGAGCCAATGGCCATTTGAGAGAGTGTATCTCCTGTTGCATTTACCTTCAGAATATAGCCATCGGAGCCTCCTGCTCCAAAGCTTTTGGAATAACCTCCTACATAAAAATATCCATCATGACTTGGGATGATAACATTGGCTTCATCATTTTGTAAACCTCCAAAGGTTTTCTCATTGTAGTCCCCGGAGCTATCAAATTGCAACAGCAACACATCATGATCAAGGAAAGGCGTTCCTGAAGAATCCAGTTTCTGAACCTCTTTATACCCTGCGATCAGATAGCTTCCATCGGAAGTAACTTGCATGGACTGGCCATAAACGGAATCCACTTCAGAGGTTTTCATCCATATCGAATCCCCCCATTCGCTTATCCTCGCAGCAAGAACATAAGTTTTGCTCTCCATTGAAGCCGTACCTGCAATAGCATAGCCTCCATCAGGATGAACTTCCAGGTCATTACCAAATTCCGATAAATTCGCTTTGCCCAAATTAGTACTCCATTGAACATGCCCATCAACATCCACTTTAACGACAAAAAGATCTTTACTGCTATTGAAACTTGTCGAATGGCCAAGCAAAACGAAACCACCGTCGGGGGTCGCGCATAGGTCATTGATCCTTTCCTCCCCTGCTCCTCCGTATGTTTTCTCCCATCCTTGTGCTTTCAGAGCAGAAGGCTGGAGAACAAGTATCAGGAAAACCCATTTTATGGCGAATAATATACTTCTCAAAGGACTATAAAGTTTTTTCTGTTAACTAATATTAAAATTGACGCTTATTTGGGGAATTGCCAAAAACATTTTTTTGGCATTATCGGATTTTTTATTTTAATTACACCCATAAATTCATCTTAATCAATTTCTTAAGATATTTTTTTATCGAAAAAAATTATGGATAATTACAAGATTATAAAAATCCTTAAAAAAATTGATGAACCAGAAATGAGGCTGCTAGCCAAGTTTATCAAATCTCCTCTTCATAACAGGCATTCAATTGTGCAACAACTTTTTTCCATTTTAAGGACAGAACTCAAAAAGCCCAACCCTAGACTAGATGAGCAGAAGATCTATCAAAAGCTTTATCCTAAGACCCCTTTCGACGTAAAAAAGCTGCATCATGTAAATTCCTATTTGTTGAAAACCGTTGAAAGTTTCCTGGCTTGGCTAGAGTGGCAGTCAAATCCTTTTAGGCCGCAACTATACCTGATCCAGGCGTTTCGAAAATTAAAAATGGAGAACCCGCTCCTTCAGCATGTCGAGAAAGCCTCTGATATTCTAGAGGCCTCTCCATTAAGAAACGCTCGTTTCCATACGAATCAGTATTATTTGGAATTAGAAAAATACCGTTTTCAGGAATCCCTTGGACGTACGCAGGATTTCAACCTTCAGGAGCTTAGTAATATTCAGGATATTTCCTTTATTGCCGAGAAGTTGAAAAGTGCTTGTGTATTATTAAGCCATCAATCCGTAGCCAAAAAATCGTATGATACAGGCCTGTTAAACAGCGTGCTCGTCTTTTTAGAAAAACACCATTACATCAAGATCCCTGCAATAGGTGCATATTACCACGGTTATCAAGCACTTTCGAACATTGAGTCTGATATTGACCTCAAGCAATTAAAAGGCCTTCTCCTCAGTAGTTATTGGTCCTTTGATCAAGAAGAGTTGAGGGATTTATACTTAATAGCCATCAATTGCTGCATCCGAAGGATGAATCTCGGGAAAAAACAATTTATAAGAGAAGGGTTTGAACTTTACAGATCAGGTCTGGAACAAAAAGTATTTGTCACTGATGGTACACTCTCATCTGCTACCTACAGCAACATAATTGCTATTGGCCTCTTGCTTAAAGAGTACGATTGGGTTGAACAATTTATCTACGACTTCAAACCCTTACTTCCTGCCAGGCAAAAAGAAGGCTTCTTTAATTTCAACCTCTCCAAACTTCTATTTGAAAAGGGAGATTATAATAGAGCTATGCCTTTATTACTCCAAATGGAGTACGAGGACCCTCTCCACAACTTATCTGCAAAATCGATGCTAGCCAAAATGTACTACGAACTTAAAGAAGTGGAATCATTAGAATACTTGCTAAGCAGTTTAAAAACATATATCTACAGAAAACAGGGACTCGGCTACCACAAAGATATATATCTAAACTTCATCCAGTTTCTAAACAAAATCATTCACTCCAATTCAATGACTCATCAGGGTGTAAAGGAATTATCCTTACAAATCAATCAAACCAAAGCCTTACGTGATCGTGATTGGTTGCTGAAACAACTGGAGCATCTAAAAAAATAGCGAACGCAGGTAAACCTGGTTCGCTCTGACATAAACTATTGCCCCTTGATGATTGGAATAGTTAAAACCCTTTCATCAACTCAATTTACTAATTTTTCTCAATAATAGAAAGTTTTTCACATGCAAATTTTAGTTTAATTTCTTAATTTACACAACACATTAGAAATCAAGCCTATAATAAGAAGGCGATATCAACGAAAACAATCCAAACCCTTCCTCAATATTACTAGGAATGATTACCGGTTCTGCCAATGGATTATTAATCGACAATTCGTAGTTTTCTACTGCCAGGCTAAACTTGTAGTGTTCTTCGGAAACAGCATACAAAGCCACATAAACCTTTTGTTGTTGAGAGTAATTATTCCGAAAATAAAAGTCAATGGTGCGTTTTTCCCCTTCAAAAGTTTGATCGTTTATCAATACCTCTCCCCTTCCTCCTTCTACGGCCGGATCGAGCGAATACAAGCGATCAAAGCTGGCGGTATTCATTTCATCGATAGCCATCAAACCTGCAATGTAGTAATTATCTTCTCCGGGTGGATCTTGAAAAGTCAAGGACACCTTATCAGCCACGCCCCCTTGTTCGTCCAGAGCGCCATCTTCTAAATAAGAAGCTTCAATTATTGACACTTCCGAAGGGAATGCCATTTGGCCTTTCACTGTTTCAAAACCAGGAGCACTTACCTTCAAGACATATTCACCAGCCTCTGCTTTGAAAGGATTGGATAAATCCAACCTGTAAAAGGGAGTATTCGTATGATCTACGAAAGGAATGACATGCAGGCGTTCTGTACCTCTGTAAATTTCAACCAAAGCATTCTCCACTTCAGTTGCCCCGGTATCAGGCTCTAAAACACCAACGCTTCGGTTTACCCAAACCTGAATAGTGGTATCTCCTGCCTTCAGTTCGGAGGTAACCGCCAACACAGGTGTGTGTTCTGGTATTTCTACCTCTACGACTTGTTCAAAAAAATCATTGCAACTGACTAAAATAGACGCCCAAGTTAGAAGTAATAATATTCTAAAAAGCATTTTTTCTATCATACATTGTTCTGGCTTAGATAACTGTTTAAAAAGGACTTCCACGACAAAAAATCTTCCTCCCTGGGGCTACGGCCCATAAATAGTGCTTCAGGTTTTCCTATTTGAAAGCGATGTGGTACGACACTGAAGGCACAATGGGGAAGATACTTATTTTTCGCACTTCCAGTCTTTCCTCCTCATTTTCTGTAGTGATATAAAAAAACGGATTTCTTTGCAAATATGCATTATAAACCCCAAGGCTCAGTTTATGCGTACTGCTTTCCTTTTCTTTAAGAAAAGAGATATTCAGGTCTAACCTATGATAAGATTCTGTCCTTCGGTTTGAGTTCCAGTCTTCGTACTCTCTTACAGGATAAGTTCCTCCATAATTGGGATAATAAACTTTATATTGAGCTACGGGCAGCCGCCACGGCAGTCCGGAAGCCCATACCCAGGTAGCGGAAATATTTATATTTTCATTAATATCGACCATTGAAGCGACTCCTAGCTCATGCCTTCTGTCATAATTAGCCCAAAAGGGATTATCCTGATTGATGGCCGAAGACCGGAGACGCGTCCAGGATAAAGTATAGCTTAACCATCCTTTCCAGGATCCTGTTTTTTTACGCCATAAAAGCTCTATTCCTTTGCTTTTACCGGTACCGCTTGCAAAATAATTTTGCCAGGTAGGCTCTTGGAAAGCGGCAGTCAGGCTGCTTTCTCCGAAAGGCAACCAAAAATTGTAAACAGGGATTAAAATATTCCTGAATTTTTTCTGATACAATTCCACAGAGGCTTCAAAACGTCCGCTAGCAATATCCTTAACGACACCTAAAGAATACTGATCTGCAGTTTGTGGAGAAGCTGCCTCAGATGCAGGAATCCAAAAATCCAGAGGTAGCCCTATTGTCGGGCCAGAGAGCAGATGCTGATTTTGTCCCATCCTTGCAAAAGCAGCTTTCAACACCCAATTTCCAGGCATAGTATATGCAGTGGACAAGCGCGGCTCCAGGCGCCAGAACACATCATCGCTTTGCCTAAAGTGTACTAAGCGAAGGCCCAAATTCATTTCCAGGCCTTTCAACGGGCGAAAATCATTTTCGACAAACAAAGAGAGTGAATAAGCCTTTAAGCTGGAGCGACTTTCGAAAGTCAAGGAATCAGAATTACTATCATGACGGGTTAAAGAACGAGGAATAAATTGATGAAAATCCCCCTCCAGGCCGAAATTCATCGAATGCCGGTCGTTTAGTTGGCACGCCAGCTTGGTGCTGGATTTTAGATCGATGACTTTAGACTGGTAGCGCCCGTTCACAACTTCATCATCATAGTTAAAGTCGAGCTTGTACTGAGTAAACCCTAAGTTAGAATTGAGTACCAAATCCCGGCCAATTATCTTACGCCAATTTGCTACTGCCGCAGAATTTCCCCATCTCAGCTTAATATCAAGCAAGTGGTCTTCATAAAACTCTTTTAACCTAAATTGATCATCTCCACGAAATGCCGTAATAGAAAGTCGATCTGAGTCTCCCAGATCTATTTGCCACTTAGCATTGATATCTTTAAAATGATAACCGATAGACATTTCATTATCGGAGAGGATTTCTGATAGAGGCTTAGTGAGCAAATCCCAGAAAGACCGGCGGGCTGAAACATAGAAAGTTGATGAGCTTTGTCCTATTGGTCCCTCCAGATTTGCCTTCACAGAAGCTAAACCCAAGCCTACGCCTCCTTTTATTTTTTCTTTATTTCCAGGTTTCACTTTAACATCAACAACCGACGAAAGTCTGCCTCCATAACGCGCAGGAAAACCACCTTTCAATAAATTTATTTCCTGCAAGGCATCGCCGTCAAAGGAGGAAAATAAGCCCAACAAATGTTGTGGCCGGTAAATGGGTACTCCATCTAAAAGCACCAGGTTTTGGTCGGAACGCCCGCCGCGGACAAAGAGTCCCGATTGCCCTTCTTTACCCGACTGCACCCCAGGCATAAGTTGCATAACTCTAAATGCATCTTTTTCTCCCAAAAAGGTAGGAAGGGATTCCAGCTCTTCAATTTTCAGATGAAGTTTGCTCATTTGAATTTCCTGAGTGGGATCTGGTACCGGCGGCTCTACAACAACCACTTCTCCCAGCCTGTCTGTTGCATCTTCCAAATATACTTCTAATTCAAGGTGGCTATGAACCTTAATCCTTAGCTCTACTGGGCAGTAACCAATGTAAGAAAATTCGAGGGTATAAAAACCACTTGGCAGGTTTAGCTCGAAGGCCCCATGCTCATCCGAAACTGTGCCTCTTTTAAGTTCTTCGACATATACATTTACACCAGGCAAAAGCAAGCCGGCATCATTATCCCAAGCCTTTCCGGAGAGTTTAAATTTTGGTGGAATCACCTTTTGTTCAATGCGACTCAGATAATCTTGCTTGTTTGGTTCTGAGAGGTTTTCTTCTTCCTTATAAAGTAAAATTTGACCATACACATATTGTGCACCAACTCCCTCGCCCGAAAAAATAAGTTCGAGCGCTTCCAGCAACTTAAGCTCTCCAAAATTCAGCAATATGGATTTATCGACCGGAATCAGTCGGCTGTTATAAGCAAAGGAAAGACCTGTTTCTTTTTCAAGTTCTATTAATACTTCCCTTATACTCGTACTCCCCCCTTGAAGATGAACAATTTGTTCAAAAACATCCGTTTGAGCCTTAAGCTGGAAGGCTCCTAGAAAGATAGCTGCCAAGAACAATATAACACGCGGCATACGCAGTATTTGTAATTTCAAATTCGGGTCTGGAAAAATCAACGCGCCCTAAGCGCGATAATACTAATTACCAGACTTGTTTTGTAGCAGCTACAGAACAAGTCTGGTAATTAGTATTCGTTATCCAAATCCAGAATTGCCAGAACGAGTCTATTATTTACATGCAAATGTAATAAGTAGATTCTGGTAAATACAAAATCTCTTTTACGGAACGTCTAAATGCTTTTAAACGTCCCCTAAGTTAAGCAATTAATATTGGACTTTAGACTTGTTTTGTAGAAGAGGCCGTCTCATAAGTATGTTCGCTACGATTGGCAGGGAATTTTCTATTTTGAGGAGTGTTCTTTTTTGGCTCTAGATGATTTCATTTGGTAAACATTTTAAGAACAAAAAGCAGGCCTAATGGCCTACTTGATCGTATCCCCAGATCCTCCTTAGGAAAAGGTAATTCTATCCAATTTCTTCTGAGTAGTGCTAGCATCAATGTCATCAAATTAAGCTCTTTATAGCCCGGCACTTCAGTGCCGGGGGGAATAGTTGTCAGGTTGGGCTTTAGCCCTTTTGTTATTAATGGGCTAAAGCCCCGATAAATATTAACACTACACCTGGCGCTAAAGCGCCAGGCAAAGAAAAAGCATAAATTGACGACATTAGCGGAAGCCCACAATACTAGAGCAATAGCCTATGATGTGCTTCCGCTACGCGGAAGTTGGTCTCTATACCTTATAACCCTGGGAGAACCCAGGGCTACGATCAGTCAGGCCTAACGGCCTGCTTTAATGACTTCCCAAATTAATTTCGACCAAATGAAATCATCTAGAACCTCTTTTTGGGAAAGCTTTTAATTTTTTCGGGCTATCGTTCAGTTAAAATAAAATAGTCTTCTTTTCTGATTACTTTTAATTCGCAGATTCGTTCCATTGTTGCAATTACTTCTTCGAGAGGTGTATTATTAAAAGTACCATTGAATAAACAATCACTTTGAAAATTCTTTTCTACTCGGATTTTATCTTCATAGAAATCATTCAATTCGTTAAGGGCTTTAAGAATAGGAGCGTCAGTAAACCTAAAGACTCCGGTTTTCCATGAAGAATGGCTGAGGCCCGTATTTTTTTCAACAAGGATTTCATCTTCCTTTATTTCTCCGCGCATTCCTTCGGAAAGCACTTCTGAAAGATTTAAGTTGGTACTTTTCAAGGCCACTTTGCCCGAGTCCACCACAACAGAAAGGTTTTGACCAATTTGCTTTATACTAAATGAAGTTCCCAAGACGCTTACTTCAGCATTTCCTACTTCAATAACAAATGGCTTATTAGAAATATTTACAATATCAAAGTATCCTTCACCTTTAAATGAAATCCTTCTTTCCTTATTGTTTAAGAAATTAGCCTTGTACCTTATTTCAGCGTTTTTATTCAAAGAAATCCGAGACTCGTCAGGCAATTCGACCATTTGCATTTGATGGCCTGAGTATAGGGAAATAGTTCTGTGGCTCCACCACAAGGAGGCACCAGCAATTATGAGCGTTGCAATTGCCGCCGCTGCGGCAAATTGTCTGAAAAGGTTGACACGTTTGGCAGTCTTTCCTTTATCTGCTTTTTCTGTTTGTTGTTTGACTTTTTGGAGAGCTTTTGAGGCATCAAATTTGGTAAAGGTAATTTGGTCACAATGTTTACAGGTAAGTTGCAACCATTCAAAATCTGAAGGGTTCTCAGCTTTCCATTCTTCAAGTACCTGAGATTCTTCTTCAGTAGCTTCTTTATTAAAATACTTTGGTAATATTTTAAATATATCTTTCATTTAATTATAAAGAAAAAGTCATTATTAAATCGGCTTCGGGATTCCACTTTCAACTAAGAATCGATTTAAAAGTTCTCTACCCCTATTCTACGGCTTTTTTTTATTCTTTCCAATAATTTACGGTATGAATTGGATATCCAAACAAAATTACAGGTTCAAGGAGGTTTCATTTGGGTGTATTTCATTTGGTTGCTACTTGCAAGAGAAAAGATTATTTTGTAGAGAGGCACGCTGCCGCGTGCCTCTCTACAGAGAAAACACCTTCTCAAGAACAGCGACAAAATGAAATACACCCTCTCATTTGGTAAACGTTTAAGAACAAAAAGCTGGCCAATAGGCCTATTTTTTCAACGTTTCCTTTCGATTGCGGTTACAAAGGATTTGGAAAATCATTAAAAAAAGCTCTAAGCAGTCGGAATGCCCTGGACATTTGGTTTTCCACTGTTTTTGGAGAAATATTCATTTCATCAGCAATTTCCTTATAAGTCAAGCCTTGTTGCCGACTTAACAAGAAAACTTGTTTTGTTTTTTCAGGAAGCTGACTTACAGCAAGTTTTATCCACTCCAATTTTTCAGTGGAAATATTTTTCTCGGCCGATGTTTCACTTATGGCATGATCCTCAAGCTGCTCGTCTTTAAGGGGGATCAACCTTTTTCTTTTCCTTAACGCATCTATGCTTTTATTTTTTACTGCAACGATTAACCAGCGGTCAATCTGTTCTTCGTTGAACAATACTTCTTTTTTTTCCCATGCATTTGTCATTACACTTTGCACAGCATCTTCAGCAGCTGATTCTTCTTTAAGAAAAGCTAAGGAATAATTACAAAGACCAACGTAATATCTTTCGAACAACTGGTCGAACCATTTTTTGTATTCCAATGCTGTTGGCATCCAAATATCTTCTGAAAATACTATTACAAAATGCAAGCTGCGATTTATTAGACTTTATTCCTCACAACTTGGATTACTAAATTGAAATCCCCTGGAATATAGATATAAAGGTAAAAAAGGAATAGTATTTTCGAAGAATGATAAATAATTACGGACAACTAACTTTTCAGATGAAGTTAAATAGTCGGTAGTTTGTTTCAAAGTTTCACCTACCGGCTCCGTTCTTCACAAATTTCCCCTTATTAACCCACGTTCATTGCAACTTGGGTTAATAGACTTGTTCTGTAGATGCTTGATAGATGCATTTCATTTTGTCGCTGCCTGTAAGAGAAGTGATTATTGTTAGAGAGCGGCACGCAGCCGCGTGCCTCTTTCCAAAGAAACCCTCTTCTCGAGAACGGGGTTAATTAAATCCGCTGCCATAGAGAAGATCTTTTAATTTGGAACCTTTTAGCGAAGCAATGTTGTAAGACTCCTCAAACTTTTCAATTGAAAAAATGATATCTTTCTTGAGTCCTTCATAATCAGCAGGTAATTGCGTTGCACAACTTTCTTCATTTGCATAGTTTTGAATAATAATCTCAAACTTCTGATAATATTTTTTGCCCTGCTGAATGAAACCAGCGTACCTGTTAATAAAATCCAGCAGCCTGTCAACAGAAAACTCCAGATCGACTTGCATTTTGTAAAGATCTGACTGCATTCCTTCGCCGCCTTCACTACCAACGAGTGTTTTCATGTGGTCTCCATATTTCCCCAATGCCTCATAAACGGCTTCCCAATCATCTTCTTTTCGGCATTCTTTTAAAGGTTTAGCATAAGAAATGGGCTTCACATATTCTTCAAACAGATTATGACAGTCTTCTTTTAAACTGATATTACTTGTTTCCAGAAATTCCGTTTCATAATAAATCAATGACAAATCATTACTCATACGAACCGTGAAATCAAGAATGCAGCTGATTTCATGCAGATCTTTCTCTTTCAGTTTGGGGTCTTCATCCCCTACAAAGGAAGCCACGATAGAATAGGTAGCAGAAAGAATAGGATTTGTATTCCAAAGAGCCGGCAATTTGACTGCGCTTTTTTTATTCAGCCTTGCCGAAATTACTTCTTTTATTTCTTTAAACGACTCATAAGAGTGCGGATTAGATAAGGACATTACATTCTGGTAGGTTTTCAGGGTGGAAAAGTGGTGGTCCAATCCCAGGATTTTTTCATAAATGAGCCTCATCAACTCCAATCCCTTTTTAAATCGTAGTAGTGTCACATCTATCTTCAGGTGCTTTTCCAAAACATTCAAAGAATCCTGAAATAGTTTTTTGCGGACCAAATACTTTAGCGCTCCAACAGGGCAATCCTCTTTTCTTAGCCTCAAAAAACCTGTATTCGCATCATGAATTTTATGCCTGAACTTGTATAAAGCCGGGTCATAAAATTTAAGCAAGCTCTTCATTTCCGCTTGGAAGGAATATTCCAGCTTTTTGAAACTTGAATCAGAAGAGCTTAAATAGCTTGCAGCATTTAAGGGGACAGAAAACCCCAGACATCCAACTATTAATACGCTCCAGAATAGTTTGTTTGGACCAATAAATTTTGTTTTTTTTCCATTGTACGGTAATAGCGTAAATCTTGTTTTTTTCCTCTTTTTATTATGTAAATATTTTTGCATTATCTATTGTCTTTTTAACAGAACAAGTCTATTGATTTTAGTTGAGAAGTATACACTCCTTGCTCCTCCCCGATTCTTTTCGGTATAAGAGCCTCCCCCTGCAGAGTGGGGAGGCTCTTACACCGAAACGCTTGCCAAGGGCATGGTTCTCATACCTTCCAATTCAGGCTAATTAACCCAAGGCATCTAGTGCTTCAAGCACTAATCATAAAGTTTTACCTCATAAGAGGATAAGGTTGCTCAAAATGCTATGTAAATGAAGCCATCTTTGCTTTCGGAAACAGGAAAATTTCCTTTTGGAAGCTTTATTTTTTGTTCTTTTACATTAAATTGGGCAGAGACTTCATCAGGAATATCGATAGACTTAGGAACGTAAAAAACACCTTTTCGAAATTGTTGCAAATAAGTTTTTTTATCCATGGAGTTTCTGCTGACCCTCAAAATAAGTCTATCGTTTTTAACCAGAGACATGTACCCTGTAGCCATACCAGAAAGCCCGGATTGTTCCATGTCAGCCTTTGTACCCTCCTCTACCCGGCAAGGTCCGCTTCCAAAACATCCACTTCGGGAACCGTAAGTTATTGTCACAGCGATTTCGCCTTTTTGAGCATTGAAATTATCCATTGACTTGCCGTCGTTTTGCAAGCCCGTTATCATTTCTCCAAAAAAGAATAGAAAAACAAGAATGGTCGTTTTCATAAAGTTTTAGGTTTTTTACAGCTTCTTAATCGGGAATCTCTTCCCTTTTTTCTTTTTTCCAAAATTCCTGGTAATCTAGGCTTACAAACACTTCATTGATTTTTAAGCCTTCCATCTCAGCATTTTGAATGCTTTCTTGCCAAGCTCTCAAGTTATTATTAAGCTTGCCGGCATATCGGGTCCAAAAAATGAGTATGTAGGCATCCTGATCCCGGCCTTCTGCATTAAAAGCTTCAAGTGTATTGGCATCCACCAGTTCTTTTCCTAATTTCCCTAAGGTTAAGGTATCCTGAAAAGGATGTTGGTTGATATTCCGAATGGAGTCGATGAAGGCATCGATTCCAGCATTACAAGTATTGTTCGGATCCTTGTATTGGACAAGTTTCAAGTCTCGATTAAAGAAAAGTGCCTCAGGAATTCCATTGCCAATCCAGGAAAGAACCTTCTCAAAGGCCGCTTGATCTTTAGGAGCATAAACATTAGAAAACGACACTTTTTTCTTTTCTAAGAATTTAGACAAGCTTTCATAATCTTCCAATTTAGGCTTTTTAAGTCCATAACTCAGTTTTAATATTAGGTTACAACTAAGAAAGCTTAAACAAGAGCTCAAGAACAGAGCAAAAACCAATACGTTTTGAATCCTTTTCATGATCTGTATTTTTAGTTTATTGGAAACATTTTAGTCTTGTTCTGTAGCCTGCTGATGAAATATAAATATCCAAATTTCATTTTAGGCAAGACGGAAAACAGGGGGTGTATTTCATTTTGTCGCTGTTTTTGAGAAGGTTTTTTCTTTGGAGATAGCAACAAAATGAAATAAACCCAACGCAGGTGTAACTTACCCCGGATACTATCGGTAGCCTTAGTGAACTCAAGTATTTTTAAGGCAGTAAAAAATAAAAGTTAGCCATTTAAGTCCGTTAAACAACTACAGAACGGGTCTTTTAAGCAGTTCCTGGAATTGGGTCGCCCTGTTCCGGGAACTGCTTAGCATCCTTAAAAAGTAATTTCGTAAGATTCAAGGGTTTCCCTAAAGGGATAAACACCTTTTTTAATCACATAATTTTCAATTTGTAGCTTTTGAGTAATTTCATCAGGAAGAGGAAAATCTTCATCAACTCTGAAGTTCGAACCACCAAAATAAAACAATTTCCCTTCAGGTGTCATACTGGATTTTTTCAATACGAGTCGAAGTTTTCCATCCTCGCTTGTGCTTAGTTCTCCCAGGCCGCCGTTTGGTTTTACAACATTTAGTTCTGTAGAAATCAATAAACGGCAAATATGGAAGCCAAAACGTTTACAGTTTGACTTTTTACTTCCTATTTCTGCTTCTACAGAGATTTTCAGAATCTGCTTGGCAGAAGTCTGTTCAGTTTTTTCTTTAAAATGATTTCCAATTCCCTGGAACGCAAAAAACACTGATGCTGCCAAGGTAACTATTATATTTTTCATACGGTTTGGTATTTTTTTGAGTGGGCAGGGCGTTTTCTCTCCTGTAGTTAGCTGCTGTAAACTATTAGCCCACACCTTCACAATTCTTCATAACTACCCGGAGATGAAAACCCCTGCATTGAGAAGCCCACTTAAAAGCAAGTTTTGGAATAGCTTCAGAATGTTATTAAATACTGATCATTCGTTTCTCGTATGGGGTATACACCTCTTTTAATGGTATATCTACGCACCCCCAAATGAGACGCAACTTCATCTGTAATGACAAACTCCTCGTCCATCCGAAAATTACCACTCGCAAAATACTCCTGATGAGTAGCCGAATTCACACTTGATTTATCCAATTCCATTTGCAATTTATTCCCTTCAGTCAGGAAAATGTCCCCGGAAGCGCCTCCTGTAAGTGGCAATGGTATGCCGTTGGTTTCAATAACTATTGTGCAAATACCAAAGCCTTTTTCGCAATCAAACTTTTTCCGACCAGTATCAATGATGACTCGAATTTTAGCATCTTCTTCATGCTTCTGGCTTGGATATAACTCCAAATCAGCCAGTTGTGTAGTAAAACTCTGAGCGAAAAGAAACGGAATAACTAACGCAAAAAACAAAAGTCTTTTTAATGTTTTCATATTGGTTTAAAAATTTTTATTTCGCCTCCATTAACGCATTTCGGCATTGCGCCCAATGTTTTTTAAGTGGCATTAGGAATCCCACTCTTTTTACCATCCGGATAATGAAAAAGCTTCTATTCGGTGCAAAAACACCTTGTAGGTCTTAGTTTTTTTGGTAGTGTAACGGTAAGGTTATTTGAAGCGATTTGATGTATTCAAAATTAAACCGGAGCAGTCTCAAAAAATGAGACTTGAAAAAACTTTTTTAATTTTAACATTTAAGCTTGTTACTCTTATAGTAAACATGCCGGTAATATTATAAAAAGCCAACAAAATACTTTACAAAATTTAGTTCTTTGACATAAATTGTGGAAATGGAACTTCAAAATGATAAGCCTTTCAGCCACAAGGGCATTCAAGGCTTATCATTTTGAAGTTCCACACAATTTGTCAAAGAACGCAAAATTCTTATTGCCGGATTATTTCTTTCTTTTTCTGCTTTTTCGACGCTTTTTGCTCAAAACATTGAAGAATCCGTTCTCTGTGATACAATAAGAGAACGTGACCCAATAGGTATAAACACCAACTTCCAGAAAGATCAGACGATCTACTGCTGGATCAAACTTTCGGAGGGAACGGTCGGAGAAACCATCACAGTAGAATGGCTTTACAATGGTGAGCTACAACACACTCAACCCCTGGCAATCAAGCATACTTCTATGCGCACATATGCTTCAAAAAAGTTGTATTTCGCCGGAAACCAGAAGGCCTTAATTAAAAATGCGGAAGGAGCGGTATTAAAATCCCTGAAGTTTACAGTAAATTAAGAAACAGGAGTCATCCCGAAAATTCGGGATGACTCCTGTTTTTAGTTTAATACCTCTACCACTTTTTCCAGCACAGCCAATGCTACTTCGGCCATTTTATTTTTCTTGCTGTCAAGTGTTGGATTAACCTCCACCAGTTCGAAACAACGCAACCTTTCATCTTTACACAAGCCTTCCACCAGTTGCAGTGCTTCCCCTTCGAGAAAGCCATTCGGAACCGGCGTACCGGTACCATCAGAAACCAACTCACTATCAAGGCTGTCTACATCAAAAGAAATGTAAATATCCGTGCAATCCTTTAGCTGCTCGAGCGTATTTTTAACAGCATTAGCCATCCCGTCGTTGCGTACTTCATCCACACCAATTAGCTTGATATTGTGCTTATCAATAAGATACTCTTCTTCACCTTCTTTATCCCGAACGCCTATGAGTACGACATCTTCAGGCAATACCCAAGGATTGAGCGCGCAGGTATTTTTCATTTTATTCCAGTTTTCAAGCGTTTTGCCTTGAATATCATTGCACTGATGCTCTTGATTATCAATGCCAAGTGCTGCGGCCAAAGGCATACCATGAACATTGCCGGAAGGCGTTGTGTAAGGACTGTGCAGATCGGCATGGGCATCAATCCAGACAACTCCCAAGCGCCCCTGAGGACCTATGGCTTTTTTGATTCCGCCCATCGTCCCTCCTGCGGAGGCGTGATCTCCGGCAATGACCAGAGGGAAATCACCAATTTCCAGTTCATTAGCCACTGCATCGCAAATCCGCTCGTACAGGGAAGCTATGCCGCTTATGTACTTAGCATGAGGCGTATCGATTTCACTGTAAAGAAGGTGATTGTTATCGGGTATTTCCACAGAAACCCAATCTTTAAACAAGGAACTGCCGGAATTAAAGGCGGCTGTTCGTATGGCATCAACAGCCATACTAGCCCCTCTTGTTCCAGCTCCAATTTCCGATTTTACTTCGAGTATTTTTATTTTTTTCATAAAAGAAATTACTGATTTCTAATCAACTTCAACCTTTTTTTTACGGGAAACGGTCAACGGGGAACGGGGAACGGTCAACGGGGAACGGAATTACTAATCTACCTCGTTAACCGTTTCCCGTTAACCGTTTCCCGCTATTGTAGTTTTTTCAGGTACATCTGAATCGTATTTTGCAACCCAAAGTACAAAGCATCACAAACCAGTGCATGACCGATAGAAACCTCTAGAAGATACGGAACATTTTTTTTAAAAAAATTCAAATTATCCAGATTTAAATCGTGGCCTGCGTTGATACCAATGCCGATTTCATGAGCGAACACAGCAGCTTCTGTAAAATCAGCAACTGCTTTTTCAGGATTCTCCGTAAACTGTTTTGCAAAAGGACCGGTGTAAAACTCAATTCTATCTGCGCCCACCGCTTTAGCTCCTTCAACATGCTTCCTGACCGGATCAACAAAGATAGAAACCCGTATCCCTTTATCCTTTAATTGAGCAATAATATTTTTTAAAAAGTCGGCATGTTTGCTTGTATTCCAACCTGCATCGGATGTCAGCGCATCCGGGGCATCGGGCACGAGGGTAACCTGATGGGGCCTGTGGGCAAGCACCAATTCCATAAACCGAGGAGTCGGATTCCCCTCGACATTCAACTCGGTAGTTACGACTTCCTTGAGTTGAGGGATATCATCATAACGCACATGGCGTTCATCCGGCCGGGGATGCACGGTAATCCCCTGCGCACCAAAAGCTTCGCAATCTTTCGCTACTTTAATCAAATCCGGCAGATTAGAACCTCTGGAATTACGGATTAAAGCAACCTTGTTTATATTTACGCTTAATCTTGTCATATAGGCTGATTAAATAATACAATTTGATCTAAATGCTTGGAACAATTCTCAGGGAAAATGTTTTATTGAAGTTATTTGAAAAGTTATACATTGCCCTCGACAATTTATAACTTTTCAAATAACTTCATTGTTAACCTTTTTTTAGTCTTACGCAAAGTATTCATTTATCCTTAAAGTTTATGCTTGACGATCAATCCTTTTTCAATTCTTCTCCCGAACGCGACTCATTGACGTACCCTCCTATTGTCATTTTACTCTATGCTTTTTTGGCCGTTTTCTTTTTTACCCTGATCGGCAGCAGTATTTCACTTGGATTAAGCGGCCTCTGGGGCATTTCCATCGAGTCAGTGCTTGACACCATTTCAGAAGAAAATACATTTGAAAAAAGAAATATTATTCGATTGGCGGCTTTCCTGAATCAGCTTTTCACCTTTCTGATTCCGGCCATTGTGGTAGCCATTTTGATAAAAAATAAAAAATGGGCCTCTTTTTTAGGCTTCAGGCCGGTTATTTCCGGCCGGATGTTGATGCTGGGCATTTTATTGATTTTTGTAGCCTTTCCTTTTGCCCAATACACCTACTGGCTGAACAAGCAGATCCCCCTTCCTGAATGGATGATTGCCCTGGAAGAATCTTCCAATGACGTGATCCAGCAAATTTTATTGACAGATCGGCCTTTGGAATTACTCATGAACTTATTTTTGATTGCCGTAGTCCCTGCATTTGGAGAAGAACTCTTATTCAGGGGAGTGCTGCAACGCCAGTTAGAAAGGCAATTTCGAAATCCGATATTAGCTATTTGGGTAGCGGCGATATTATTTAGTGCGGTGCACATGCAGTTTCAAGGCTTTCTGCCGAGGGTATTATTAGGCGCAATTCTGGGCTATTTATTGTATTGGACCAACAATTTATGGGTGCCCATAGCCGCGCATTTCTTTAATAATGCGTTTCAGGTAGTAGCACAATATTTTATGACAGAAGAGATGAGGGCCAGCGCCATGGAAATGGAAACCTCGGAACAATACCCTGTCTGGCTGGGAATATTATCTCTTTTAGCCATGCCGGTTGTAGGATATACGATTTCACAAGCCTCCAAAGCAGAAGAACACGATAAAATTACTCCATGAATGGATTTTCTGAGCGATTGATTACAGCGGTATTTTTTGTGGGCACCATGCTCGCAGGAATTTTTATCAGCAAATGGACCTTTTATACTTTATTTCTGATCATTGCAGGCTTTTGCTTGTGGGAATTGTTAAAGCTCACCTTCAAGCAAGGGAAGCACAAAGTGATCAATAGTATCCGTTTGTGGATAGGGATTGCTTTTGGCCTTTCTCTGTACTTGTACTACTACTACAATCGATTTCCCGTTTTTGGTTCTTTAGGAATAGATATTTTCCTGTATCTCCTCTTTCTGATAGCCTTGTTTTTTTTACTGCTTTTTGTAGAAATGATCGATGATAGCACACAGGCTCCCTTTCACAACGTAAGCTTTGCCGCCTTAGGATTCATTTATATCGGCATGCCATTTTTTCTGATCTTTTTTATTTCGGATGCCTACCGGCCGTTCACTCCGAACATTGTTTTCGGGATTGTTTCCATGACGTGGGTCAATGATACAGGAGCTTATTTATTTGGGTCCTGGATAGGACGAACGCCCTTTCTACCCCGCATTTCTCCGAATAAAACCGTTGAAGGCGTTTTGGGAGGCACCATTGCCACCATAGGCATTTCCTTCCTCGAAGCCTATGTTTTTGATGATTTATTGCCCTGCGAATGGCTTCGGTTGGCCGCTATTGTCGCCATTCTAGGCCCGGCAGGAGATTTGGTAGAATCTACGATGAAGCGGCATTTCAAAATAAAAGACACCAGCAACCTCCTCCCCGGTCACGGCGGTTTTTTAGACCGATTTGACAGTTTAATTTTCATTTTACCCTATGCGGCTTTGTATCTTTACCTCAGAAAAGAAGGTTTCCTATGATCCATCGCGAAGGTTTTATAACGATAATTATTTGCGCAGTAATTTTTACAGCCCTTTACCTATTATTAAGCTGGCTGTTTCCATTTCTGCAATTCCTGTTTCTCCTGGCAGCTTTGGGAGGCATTGCTTTTGTGATTCAGTTTTTCAGAAACCCCCGGCGCCCCATCCCCAAGGTTTCGGATCGGCTCATTTATGCGCCTGCGGATGGGAAAGTGGTGGTTATTGAAAAAGTGCATGTAAAAGAATATTTCAATGATTACCGGATCCAGGTATCGATATTCATGTCTACCTGGAATGTTCATGTGAACAGGGTTCCAATCAAAGGGAAGGTTGCTTATTTGCAATATCATCCGGGAAATTTTCTAGTCGCCTGGCATCCGAAGTCTTCTACGGAGAATGAGCGCAACACGCTTGTTATTCAGGGCTACAATGGCAAGGTAATGATCCGCCAGATTGCGGGGGCGGTAGCGCGTAGGATCCGGCAATATTTGCATCCGAATGAAGAAGTGCAACAGGGGCAGGAGCTGGGCTTTATCAAGTTTGGATCGCGGGTGGATTTGTTGCTTCCTCTGGATACGAAGGTGGAGGTAAAAGTTGGGGATAAAGTGAAAGGGAATTTGACGGTGATAGGAGAACTTGATCACAGATTACGCGGATGACGCGGATGGGTTTTGGAGCTGCGCTCCAAGGTGATTGAAATAGGTTTGTTTAGGCCTTCGGCCTGAGTTTTTTAATCAATCAAATCAAAAAACAGGCTTGAGATGATTTCATTTGGTCGAAATTAATTTGGGGAGTCTTTAAAGCAGGCCGTTAGGCCTTCCTGATCGTAGCCTCGGTTCTCCCAGGGTTATAATACATAGAGACCAACTTCCGCGTAGCGGAAGCACATCATTGGTTATTGTTCTTGTGTTGTGGGCTTCCGCTCAATGTCGTCAACTCAAGTTTTTTCTTTGCCTGGCGCTTTAGCGCCAGGTGTAGTGCTAATATTTATCCGGGCTTTAGCCCATTAATAACCAAGGGGCTAAAGCCCAATCTCACAACTATTCCCCCCGGTACTGAAGTGCCGGGCTACAAACAGCTTTAGTTGCGGAAGCACATCATTGGTTATTGTTCTTGTGTTGTGGGCTTCCGCTCAATGTCG
>CAZHZT010000017.1:58812-63469 GCA_964537285.1 uncultured Saprospiraceae bacterium
TCTCACAACTATTCCCCCCGGTACTGAAGTGCCGGGCTACAAACAGCTTTAGTTGACGACATTGATGCCAGCACTACTCGGAAGAAATTGGATAGAATAACCTTGTTTCTCCGGAAAATCTGTAGGTGAGGAGCCTCTGACCTACACCTTTTTTTGTCAGAATCAGGATGCTCAGGATTTTAGGATTCACAGGATTATACAGTAGGGAAACTTTTGCTGCTTAGCTTATCCAAATGAGTAATAGACTTGTTCTGCAGCTGATTAATGGGCTTGAATTGCCAAATTTTATTTTATACTGCGTTGAAAATACTCGACGTAGCTATGGCTCCCGAAGACATTCGGGACAAGTTATGCCTGCGTTTTTCGCCTTGTCTAAAATAAAATTTGGTCAATTACGCTCCATCATCAGCTACAGAACAAGTCTAATAATTCACCTCCGCTCTAATCCCGGGAATCCTGAAATCCTGAGAATCCTGATTCTGACAAATACCACCATTTTTTAAAACAACAACCACTGCTTTTATAACGAACAAATGCCCACATCCTTCGCGGGGGGTACTATTTAGATCGCGAGGGTAAAAGGGCCAAAGGGCAGAGGTTAAAAACCCTGGACGAAACGGAACCCGACATCGTTGTACCTGTCAATGGAACTGTAACCGCTGCGATTGGACGAACGACAATCGACATCGATGTAGCTCCAGGAGCCGCCACGCAAAACGCGCGCATTACACCTTCCTTGACCGGATTCTAACCAGGGGGAGCCATCAGAAGGGGCATTATCGTATGAATCATGCCAGCAATCCTGACACCACTCCCAGAGGTTACCGCTCATGTCATGCAAGCCTATTTCATTCGCTTTTTTGGTACCCACAATATGGGTGGCACCCTGGCTATTGCTCGAATACCAGCCCACCTCATCCAGATTATTGCTACCTGAATACCTATAAGCTTGGCTTTTTTTACCCCCTCGGGCGGCAAACTCCCACTCTGCTTCAGAGGGAAGGCGGATGTTAGTGCCACTTTTTTCGCTCAACCATGCACAAAAAGCAGTGGCGCCGTACCAACTAACGTAATTGACCGGATGACGTTCAAACCCTTTTTCTACCATAAAACTATCAGAAGTTTCTTCCGTAATTCGACTTGAATTGCCGTCAACCCTGTACCACAGGGTCCCACCTTCTACTTGATTGCCTTTTTCATTTAAAAAGGCACAAAAAGCCTCGTTCGTCACTTCATATTTGCTCATGTAAAAAGAAGGAACATTCACGGTATGTGGCGGTTTTTCATCATCATCGCAATTACCATCACGGCTTTCATTCAGGCAGCCCATAGTGAAAGTATCTCCTTCCACAAGAACCAAGGTATTAAGGAGTTCAGTGATTAAAGGTGAACGGGCAGTTGTATCAGGCTTACTGCTTGAGGAATCAGCTTGTACCCCTTCTTGCTCAGTGGATGTAACCGGAGTTTCCAAATTTAGACGATATAAATATTTTCTCCAGCTATCCGGCAACACAAAATCAAGTGGCCCGGGCTCCCCTTCTAACTCCTTAATGATAGTAATATCTATTTCTTCTCCCGACTCCAGTAACTGGGTGATTTTATCTTCCAGTGCTTGCTTCGCCCTAGGCTCAGTAGCCAACATCCACTGATTGATCAATAGGTTCATCTGAAAATCCTCAAAAGCAACGGAGTCCTTAGGAGGTGGATTATCCTCCAAAATTTCTACTAGCCATTTACGAACATCCGAGAGAAGCTTTTGATCCTCCTTACTTAACCATTCCACTAAAATGCCTCTTATGACCTTCGGCATCTGCCCCTCAACAAACCAAGGCAGACGAAATAAGCGACTCAGGTGCCTAAAATCGAGGAGAGGATCTTCGGGATCAGACAATCGGTGGCCGACAAATAGCGTTAAGTTCCAGTGAAGACTAGGATACATAGCACAAGCTGCGATCCACTTCATTTCCTGAAGGGAAAAAGAAGCTTTTAGACTCCCAATGATATCGCTGTCAATCAACACAAAATCATCTTGGGGGATTTTCAGTTTTTCTTTCCATTGCTCAAAATGAGGTTCCTCTAATTCCGACTCATCAAGCCAGAAATTCAAGCTTTCAATGGCAGCAGGCAATACTGGGAAAAGTCGCTTCAACTGACGTTCTTGTCGGCCCCAATTGGAAGGAGGGCGCGAAGTAAACAACACCTTATCCTTCCAGTGGTTGAAAAGCCCCGTCCATTTAGCAGGCTTACCAGTGATATCACTCAGGAAAGTATACCCATTGGAAATAATAATCAGACGCGCCTCACGATAGCGTTGATGTATAGCAACCAGTCGAATACCATTCAGATGTTCTTTATTGAAACATACCCGGGGGTCGCCGGAAAAGAAAAAGCGTTCTATTAAAACCTCGTTTGCCCGATACCCCTGGTAAAGCGCTTCAAAAAGTTGCGCCTGATGATCATCCTGATTATGCTGATCGATAAGCAGCAAATATTCGGGAGGACGAGCTCGCTTTTGATAACGGAAGCTGGGCATTCCCGCTTGTTCAATGGTAGCTTGGATGGTTTGGGGAATATCTAAAGCAATTCCTTGTTGAGCAATTCGTTGGCGTAAGCGAGTCAGAGAGTTTTTAAATGCGTACCCAAAGGAAATATTTGGTAAATCGTTGGTCTTAATATTCCAGAAGTAGGGTGGTTTATCTGTTGTTTCCATTTCTGCGACCAAAGTCGTTTCATCTGTGGTTTCTGATTCTCCTTCCGATGGTGTTTCTTCATCCGGCCGTCTAATATAGATCAATATCAGTAAAGCAAACAATAAAAGGATCACCCACCACATCCACCATATCTGTTTGGCGATGAACTGTCGCAAAGAGGTTAGTATTGAAGAAAGAGTAGGCTCCTTCTCTACTACTCTTTGTTGTGGAGAAATGGTGGCTAAAAACTGCACATTGATTTGTTTTCCGGTAAAGCTTTCAAGATATACTTCTATGGTATCCAATCCAAGTGGACCATCGGGAGCTGAAAAAGAATAAATTAATGGCGACTTGATCTTTGTTTCCACAATCTTACCTTCCCGCTTTATAACACTTTCAAAATCTTGTTTTAGAGGTTCTATTAATGCATGATCCTGAATACTGATTGTAGTAGAATCTCCGGCATTCAAGCGAAAGGGAACTTTTAAAATATCCACCTTTTCTGGCTCCTGATTAAGCAGCAGGAAAGTGGCCCCCCAAAAAAACAAGAGTAATGCCACCCCAATCACCCACTTCGAAAAGCTTGTTTTTTGCGGCCCCTTTTTCTTAATCGCCTTTCTTTCCGGTTTTTCAGGAGTCACTTGTTTTAAACACTGCTCAAACAACTCATAAAAATCTTTTTGCTCCTGTTCTGTTCTGGCAAACAAAGGCGCCAACACATACCCCCACTCCTCCCTAGGCAAATCATCAGGCAATTGCTGCATCAATTGCTGAATCTGCAAATACTTGCCCGTACCTAAAGGATAGCCTTCAGTTTCCAGGCGGTCCAGCAATACGGCGAGGAGTTGATATTTAAAGGTATTCGGCATCTATGGGCTAAAGCTGATCGATTAAGGTTTTCAAATCCTCTTTGTTTTTGGCCAATACAGAATAAGAGATCTGCAATTGCTCCCTGGCGTCATCAGATATACTTTCCAGTTTACTCAATTGATGCGGATCAAAACTCATGGTATACAGCAAAGAAGCCCATTGGATCAGCTCCGCCGTAGCCGGTTTCTTTTGGAGTTTTATCCGCTTGCTTTTCCGAATATGTTCAAAATGAGCAATAATGGGCTCAATGTCTTTTTGTCCAAAGCCCTCTACTTTAGCGCTTAAAATCTTCAGCAACATTTCATGGTCAGGGAAAGGAATATGGTAAAAAACAACCCGGCGCAGGAAAGGCTCCGGCAGGTTTTTCTCCGAGTTGGAAGTCATAATAATGATAGGCTTCTGGCTGGGCTCCGCTACAAATTCATCATCGATTTCAGGCACCCGAAATTTAAGCTCTTCCAGAGCTGCCAGCACATCATTCGGCAAATCGCGCGGCGCTTTATCGATTTCATCAATGAGCACTACTCGTTTTTGCTTGCTTTTTATAGCTTCCCCCAAGGCTTCATATTTAATATAATTTTCTTCTACCCGCTCAGCAGTCAGGGGCTCCGTTTGGGTTTGGCTGTATTGAAAATGCCCTAAAGCATCGTAGCGGTAAAAAAGATCTTTGGCCGTGGAAGTAGTCTGCGCATTGAAGATCAAGGGTTTGCCCAAGTTGAAAAAATAGGCAATATGATGGGCGAGTTGGGTTTTGCCCGTTCCCGGCTCTCCGGTAAGCAACAATGGCTGGCCAAGCGTAAGCGCCACATTTACAGCACTTACCAAGCCCTTGGAAGGGAGGTAGAGCTTAGGGTCGTTAAGCTTTTCGTTCGGTTTAATTTCTGGCAGTTGGCCCTGGCCCGATGCCTGATATATGTTAAATGATTTCATGGAGAATAGGTGTTAAATTTCAAATATACAGAATTATACAAACCATGATTCATCCCGAAAATTCGGGATGAATCATGGTTTTAAGGAAAAATCTTCACATAGTTGTGTTAACCAAGGCTTTATCTACTTTTTTCTTGATAAAAAAGTAGCAAAAAATCAAGGCTGTA
>CAZHZT010000018.1:0-63271 GCA_964537285.1 uncultured Saprospiraceae bacterium
ATTTTTTGCTACTTTTTTATCAAGAAAAAAGTAGATAATCCACTGATTAACATAATCTTGCAAAGGTTTTATAAAAAATGAGCCATTTCGAAAATTCGGGATGACTCTAGTTTAGGGACCTCCCAAATTAATTTCGACTAAATAAAATTATCCAGAACCTTAATTTATATGAAAGATAAAAAAGATCATAAAAAACAAGACTCTCTTTGGGATGAATGGAATGGCGAATACATTGGAAACGTATGGGGGTGGCGCTTTTCTTATATTTCTCTAGCCATAATTCTTTTTGTTGGAGCACTAATGTTGCTTAGGTATTGGCAGGTGAGCAATGCTCCGAAGGAAAAAATTGAACAAGTACAACCATTCCCTGATTCCTTATCAAACCCGAAGAAATGAATATTCCTTTCCAAAAATATCACGGCTCAGGTAATGATTTTATCCTGATCGATAATCGAAATAAGGCTTTTTCATCGTTTCTCAACCCAAAAAATGTCAATGCGCTTTGCAAAAGGCATTTTGGTATTGGGGCGGACGGGCTCATAGCCCTTCAATCGCATGATGAATACGATTTTGAAATGCTTTATTTTAATGCCGACGGGATGCCCGGCTCTATGTGTGGTAATGGAGGACGGTGCGCTACGGCTTACTTTTCCAGCCTTACCACCCCCAGAGACAATTACCACTTCCTGGCAATTGATGGCCCTCACCATGCCAAAATACTTCCCAACGGTTGGGTAGCGCTTCAAATGCAAAATGTTGATAACATCACACAGGAGCAAGATGCTTACATCCTAGACACCGGTTCTCCACACTATGTAGTATTTGTAGAAGACCTCACTGATATTCAGGTAGTTGAAAACGGACAATTGATTCGTTATTCTGACCGCTTTCGGAAAGAGGGTATAAATGTCAACTTTGTAGAAAAACAACCCCAGTTATTGGTAGTTGCCACCTATGAAAGAGGGGTGGAGGCAGAAACGCTTTCCTGTGGAACGGGAGTTACCGCCTGCGCCCTGGCATCTGTTGCAAATCAAAACGCACCTTTAGAAGGCAAAGTTGACATTCAAACCAAGGGAGGCAGCCTGTCCGTTCAATTTAAAATGACCGGACAGCAAACATTTTCCGATATTTGGTTGAATGGCCCGGCTCAAAAGGTTTTTGAAGGAACGATCACTGAAGTTCCAGTTCTACCGTATCCCGGATAGTACCGTTTTCGCCGGCAACGGTTCCTTCAATAAGTACTTTACCCGGCAACCCATTGGAGCTTCTGACTTTTACAGAAGCATTACTATTTTTTGCAAACACAAAAGGTAAGATCTCTACCTCTGCGGTATCCAGTTCGATTACTTCAAAGTCTATCCGAGCATTCGTAGAAGGTACACCTGTATTGCGAAATAAACTGACCCTTAGGTCGGTAACGTCGTTGCGATCAGCATTGATAACCCCTTCATCCAGTTTAAGAATCATTAACTCCGGAGCCGCCTTCACGAAATTAACTCTTTGCTCTGCAATAAACGCTCCGTCGCCGGAACTAACCCGTGCAGATAAAATTATCTCATCTCTGGCTAAATTACTACTGACCAAAGTTGCTGTGGCCTTTTTGCTGGACGATTTTATTTCAAACATGTCCGGGTTATCACTGCTGGCTCCCGCAAAGTAACCTTCCTCAGTAGTAAAAACGATCGTTTGATTGGCATCTGCCTGAGCCTGCAACTGAGCTGTAAGCTCCACTCTATCTAAGCTATCAGCAAGCAGATCTTCTTTTTCCAGGGAAAGCGTAATCACATCCTCCGTAAAAACGCCTACCTCAGGATCCTGCAGGTCACAAGCGATTAAGGTTGAAAGTAAGAAAAGAGCAAAAAGTAAATTTCTCATAAAATATTTTTTGAGTATTGATTTGGTTTAAATGATCAATAATTCATTAAACCTACTAAGTGATGGGGTCTTCATTACCGTTATCGCTGTCACTCTCGGTAAGTGTACCATCTACTTCCATTTCAATGCGTTTGGTAAATGACTTTTCATTCTCTTTATTAAAAGCATTGGCCGTTAAAAGTACGAAGTACTTAACAGGTTCTTCGACCTTCATTTTTAATGGCAGCTCCACGGATACTTTTTCCTCATTTGGGGCTATCGTAACGTTCTTTTCAAGCTTCTTTTGGCCATTTTCAAAAAAAACTGACCTAGCGGCAACAGATAGCACAACTTTGCAGAAATCAGTTGACTTTGGTTCAATCTCGATCTCAACATTTTGGTACTCTTTTGTATTGACCACTATAGGAGGATCAGATAAAAATGTTAATTTAGGTTTAGGCATGCGTAATGTTTTTAGTTCTTTGACAAATTGTAGAAGATTTTGATTCTTTTCCGGATACTGTCTAAAAACTGCTTTTGCTGATGAAAATGAGAAAAAACCACCTCCGATGAGACGTAAAATAGGAATAGTTTTTTATCATTTTCAGCTTAAGTAGTTCATGGAATTGGGCTACCAAACAGATGATAGCTATTTTGTGCTGAATCAAGGCGCGAAAACCGCGCTTAGCCTTTGTTAAGCAAGGCTTTGAGCAACGCAGAGTCAGCACAAAAGAGCATCATATGGTTATGTAGTTTAATTCCGTGAACTACTTAAATAGCTTTTAGTTACCACTAGGATTAACAGTATACTTTTCTCCGGTAAAAGTAGATTTAAAACGATTAAGTAAATCAAAATCAAAGGAAAGGCCAATAATTGGGCCTATCCGTAACTCCTGTGAATTAGAAAGACCACTAAGAGCCCTTTGCTTGAACATGGTGGCTCCTATATCTACGGAAAAATAACGGCTAAGGTCATAACTAGCACCTAGAATAGGAAAAAAGCCGATAACAGGTTCCAACTCATCTCCTTTGTAATTAAAATCGCTTGTGAAGGATATTCCGAGAAGAAAAGACAGCCTGTTGATGAAAAATACGTCCAAATAAGGCTCATTAATACGCTTATCTATGGGCAGAAAATGAAACTTCAAGGCCGTGTAGCTGAACACATCAAAATCTCTGGCATCCCTGTTTGCGTAATTAAGCCCAACCACAGCCCCTCCAAAAGAAGTACCAATATTTACGGCATCCAATTCTGAAATATTATAAGCTTCGGGTCTTAAAATAGATAACTCCGAACTTACCCGCACCAATTGCCTGCGAACAACCTCCAAGCGATCAATGAGCACAAGCTTAAGCGAATCGCGCTGTCTGCCCAAGCGTCTATTCTGCCGTTCAATGCTCGCTTGTTCCTCCTGAGCGGATTGAAAATCGTCAGAACCTTCCGGTTCAGTATCCAGTACAGGCTTGATTTCCAGGGCGATGGTTTTGTTGTTCATTTCAATGAGGTTCTGTTTGCTACTCATTCTACCCAACAAAACAGACAGGTCGCTGAGGGTATTTTCATCCACGCTTAGCGTCGGTAATACATCCTGCTGATCGGTAATTGTTCCTAAGAGCTGATCTTCTTTTAAATTCAGGCGACGTTCCAGGATTTTTTGGGTTTCTTGATTAATTATCTTCTCTAACTGAGGCACCGTTATTTGATTCTCAACGCGGTATTGCTGAAAAGCCTCCGATGTTATATTAAGAATAACCTCGTCTTTTTCTTCGGGAGTCAATTCAAAACTAAAAGATTTAAATAGGGAAAAGCGAACAAAGTACTCCGTTCTGGGGCGAAGCATTTCATTGATATACAGTTGAAACTGATCGGGTTTATCTGACTTAGCTGCTAACCATTCAGCACTTACTAAAGGCTCTTGTTGCTCTAATGCCTCTACTATTTCAGTCGCGGGTTCAGGGATTTCCTGATTCCGTTTAAATTTGATAGAACCAGTTGTCCAGATTTTCACTGAAACCTTATCTGCTATCGCTCCGTTCGCTAATTTACTATTGCCTATGATATAAAAATGCCGACCGTACGGAAGACTTCCAATGATTTTTCCTTGTTCATAAACTACCTTAGGGGTTGTAGCTGCTGTATTCTGAGCATTCAGAGAATGCGCCCATCCAACAAAAAAGGAACTAAAGATTAAGCACTCAAATATCCTTGTGAAAATGCTGAGCTTTCTATTCATGTTAATTTCTTTTATGAGACCAATTGATTTTAAAGGCTGCATAGTTCCGTTAAAAGTACAAATTCAATTTCAAAATTCAATAAAACCTATTAACAATTATTTACAAAACTTAATTTAAGCTTAACCAGCCCCTAAGCATCAAAACGCTTTTCTGTTCGTTTTTCAAATGTAGACAAGCACCTGAACAAAACCGATTATATCACCAAATTCCATAACCGCGATGTTTTCATCAAAGTTCTTTTTCCCTTTTATCCTTACCACATTGTTCTTTATTGGTTGCCGCTCTGAAGAATCAGAACTCGTCGACCAGGACACTATTTACACTACCTACGAGCTGTTTTACAATGCCAACCAGGATATCACCTACGCCAGAGCATGGTTCCGTTTTGGAAATGCCTTAGGCACCCCTTTGAGATTATCCGATCCTTCTGAAGTGACTTTCAACGGCAACTTACTTACTTTCATTGGGGAGTTATCCTATTACGAAAAAGAATTTTCCGGCTTCATTTCCAATGGAACCTTTGAATTTACAGATATAAAAGGCGAAAAATATGAAAATTCGATTACAACTCCGGTGATTACCTTTGCCTCCGACATAGATACAATTTCCCGTAACAGCTCTTACGAACTCTTCTGGACTGGCGGCATTATCCTCGAAAACGAAAGGGTCGGCGTGTTCGTTAATGGCGAAAACGAAAATGACGCTCAAGTCGCCACCACCAATGATATAGGAAGCGAAAGCATCATCCTGCCTAAAAATAACCTGGAACAAATTGGTAAAGGCCCTGGCATTATTTACATGGATAGAACCTACGAAATCGAAGTAATTCAAGGCACTAGTAAAGGGGGACGCATCAGGGGACGTTACCGTGCTGAGAATGAGGCTGTTTATTTTAAATAACATTCATTTTTGGCGTTAATTGAAATGGAGCACTTCCATTTCAATCAACGCACCAAATAATAGGACCAACCATCCCCGTCTTTTACAGGTATGGTCACTGTGCGATTCGCTTGCCCTTCTTTTCGGGGCTCATAAGGTTTGATAAAAACGATATGGCTGTAGGTTCCGGCATTTGGAGAAACCTGCCCAACGGAAGAAAGGTCAAAATCTTTTAGTTCCAAAGAAAACTCTGTTTTCCGATCAAAACAGCGACTTACCAACTGTACCCTGGAAAGTTTATCGATAGCTTGCCGGAAGGCATCGGAGACATTTGTACGAGCCGCTGATCCACGATTCCCCTTCATTTCCCAACTGCCATATTCATTCTTCCGAAAAGAAAAATACTCTCCTTCATGGATAAACATGAAGTTATTTTTATCCGGGCTATACAAGCGATAGTCCAAAATACAAATATCGGCCAGTTCTGTACTTTGTGCAGCAGCTAATGCATCTTTAAAGGCAATCTCCCCGAAAGAAGGGGTAAGCAGCCCCTTGCTTTCTGTTTGATTTGCAGCACCTTCCTTTTTGACGCTATTGTTTTCGTCCTCCTTGCCCTTACCTTGGCAGCCAATCAATACCGATAGACTTAAGCAAATGATTATGAATCGATGGATTAATTTCATTGTTTATTTTTTAGAGCTAAAGATAACTAGGATTGAATGGGATTGGGTAGGATTTACCGGGATTTTTTATGTAAATCAGGAATTTGTATTCTTTTTTGGCTTAGCAGGCTGTTAATAATGGTTTCGACCAAATAAAATCATCTAAAAGACGAAATAGGGGCTGTCCGACAAGTATATTCGTTGCGACTGGCAGAAAATTTTCTTTCTTGAGGGATGTTCTTTGTTTTGAAATTTTTAGTAAAAATTTTAAAACAAAGAACATCCCTCAATAGAAAATACTCCGCCCAAACCACACGAATTACTTATTAGACAGCCCCTATTTCGTCTTCTAGTGCTTCAGGAACTACATTAAAATCAATCCCCCGCATACATCGGCAACGCCCTTGCCGAAGGATCCGCAATATCACCGCACCAAACCGGCAGCCACTGATAAGGTATCAGTTCCTGATGCTTGCCATAGAAATCCGTAAACACCTTGCGGAAATAATAAGCCTCTTTAGTTCTTGGTGGCTCATGTTGGAAGTCATGCTTATGGCGCTCAAATTCAGAATCCGAGACTTTGGTATCTACATAATCCTGAATGATATGATGCCAGGAACGTTTTAGCTTGCTTACAGAATCGGAGAAACCATTTTTGCGGCGCCAGAGAACTGAATCCGGAATTAAATTTTCTTCAGCGAAGGCACGACGCAATGGGTATTTTTCGATGCGCTTACCATCAAACATCTTCAACTTAGGGTCAATGCCCATATAAAACTGCATAAAAGCCTTGTCGCTAAAAGGTACACGCGCTTCCAGACCAGCGGAAGAAATGCTTCGGTCACTGCGCAGCATATCAAAATAATGAATATTCTTCAACAATCGCACCGCATCGGAATGAAATTCATCCGCTGAAGGAGCATTCTGAAAATAAAGGTAGCCTCCCATTTCATCAATGGTCTCGCCGGTGTATACTACTTTTACGTCCGAGTGATCGCGCACATAATGAGATACCAGCATGTGGCCCGTAGAGGCACGAACAGTAGTTACATCCCAGGAGCCGGTGGTGTAAATGGTTTCTTCAAGGGCATCGATAAAATCTTGCTCGGTAAGGGCTACTCCGTGATGGCGTGAGCCAATGTGATCAGCAACAGCTTGTGCCGCTTCCAGGTCCGGAGAGCCGATCATCCCAATGGAAAAGGTTTCAATAGGGTCCTCTGTTTTGCGGTAGCGGTTGGCGATGGCAGACACCAGGGAGGAATCGAGCCCACCGCTTAACAAACTGCCTATAGGACGATCAGACATCATGCGCTTAATAACCGCCTTAGTCAGTAAATAACGGATTTGGCGATACATATCTTCTCCTTCCTCCATATCATGCAATGGGTACTGAAAATCGTAATGCTCGTGGAAAGTCGTCGGCTCAGAAAGTTTCCACCAGTGCGCAGGCGGAAACTGGCGAACTTTATCAAAAAAGGTCAAAGCTTTAGCTTCACTGGCAAAGCCAAATTCATGCCCTCCGGCGGATTGGCCGAAGTACATGCCCCTTACCCCGAGATGATCACGGGCAGCATAGACTTCGCCACTTCTTTCATCGTATAATACAAAAGCAAACTCTGCATCCAGCTCTTTCACACAGCGCTCTATACCAAAACGACGATACATATGAATAATGATCTCGCAGTCGCTGTGGGTTTGTAGCTGGAAGCTATAGCGCTCTGCCAATGATTTATAGTTGTATACTTCAGCATTAGCGATCAACCAGCAGCCATCGAGATGCATAGGTTGGTTGCTAATATCATCGAGTCCGTTGATGGCGAGGCGATGAAAGCCAAAGACAACATCTTCGCGCACGGCCAGGACCTTGGAATGATCTGGTCCGCGATGTTGTACTTTATCAAAATGAGGCATCAGTTCTTGTAAGCTTTTCGATTTTCCGATATAACTAAATATTCCGCACATAATTTTCTGCTTGAATGATTAACAATTTCGTAATTACAAGTGCAAAATGATATCATTTTTTAAATTATTCAAATTTTTTATAAATTTTTTAAAATCCCCACCATTTGATTGCAAAATTTGTAAAAAGACCAATTATGTTGAAAACAATAAATTACACAGTGGTTTGATATGAATTTTTTATTGAAAAAAAATTTTATTGAAAATTTCGTAAAAACGGAGGTAGATTTTGGATTTTGGAATGGATGAATGGTGTAGATGTGGTCAAAAGCTATTGTTTGTAGTGGTTTGAAAGGATTATGAAAATGATAATTTAGTTGGAAGCGGCGAAGGCTTTAGCCTTCATGCCGTCATCTTAAGCTTTTTATATCTTTTATAGCCCGGCACTTCAGTGCCGGGAGGAAATAATGACCAGTTTGGGCTTTAGCCCTTTTGTTATTGATGGGCTAAAGCCCTCACAAATCTTAGCATCACACCTGACGCTAAAGCGCCAGGCAAAGAAAAGGCTTAAGTTGAGGACATTGAGGCTTTAGCCTTCCCCGAACGCTGGTTCCGAGGTCATCTCGGAACCAGCATATGATGTAATTCGCTTCTTTAGCCAATTCCCAAAAAACTCCTTCCGTTTTATCTCCAAATTCCCTACCTTTGAAATAAACGATACAGCATGCATACACCTTTCAAGCGAACCGCTATCCTCCTACTCCTTCTGGGCAACATAACTTTCCTCTCTGCTCAATCCTTTTCAACGTATGAAATTAGCCAGGGCTACGCTCAACGAGAGGATACGCTTTGGTTCCTCTTTCCCTCCAACCTTTATGAAGTAGCTCCTGAACGGGTAACCGTCACGGGTAGTTTCAGAAGCTGGAGCCAGGACATGGAAGAGGCCAGCTGGGCGCTTCGTCCGCTGAAAGATAGTTTATGGGCGTTGCCTTTTGCGAACCCAGAATTCAAGAACATCCCTCCCTTGAGCGCGTTTAAATTCCGTATCAATGAGGGAGACTGGATGCCGCCACCGGCAAGTACTCCCAATGAAAAAGCCGGAAACCTTGTATTTATGCACGAATTTCAAGCGCCGAGCTTCAAAGCTGAAATACGGCGCCCAACCACTATTTGGGCCTCAATAAGCGGTATCGAAAGGCCTCTGAAACCGGATGCATACCGCTTAACGAATGCTCAGGGGGAAGCGATTCCCATTGCAGAAGTGTTGCCCAATACGGTAAATGAAACACTTATTATACCTGCAAAACCACTGGATATAAAGCGAATATATTTCCTTGAAATCCCCGAAAAAGAACTAAAAACCTTTTGTTCTTTTGACGGCTGGTTCCGGGAAATGTATAGCAACAAGCCTCTGGGGGCCAATATTAGTTCTGATGGCCAGTCTACTTCTTTTCGGGCGTTCGCTCCAAGGGCAACAGGAATGAAGCTGTATCTTTATAAAAAATCAGACGGGGAGAAAGCCTATAAAGTGGTCGAAATGGTACAGGATGAAAATGGCGTATGGGAAGCGGAACTAACCGGAAACCTGAAGGGTATTTACTACGATTTTACCGTGCATGGCCCTGAAGAACCAGGCAGCCATTTTTATGAACAGGAAAAAGAACATATCTCCGACCCTTATGCACGCGTAAATATGGATGCCTGGGGAAAATCCCGGGTTTGGGAAGCCACTAAGCCTGCTACTCCTCTAAAAATGGGTATCCCCAAAATGGAAGATGTGATCGCTTATGAGGTGCATGTTCAGGATTTCACGGATCAGCTGCCCGTAGAGGACAAGCTGAAGGGCACTATTCCGGCAATGACAAAGCGGAAACTCACCAACAGCCTAGGAGAACCTATAGGGTTCGATTATCTGTTAGATCTCGGGATCAACGTCGTACACCTTATGCCAGTACAAGAGTTCCTCCATTTTCCTGATGATGACTGGAAGGCTTCTTTTTCTGACGATCCCTATATGATCTCTCAGGGGATAAGCGAAGAAAACTATCAATGGGGCTATCGAACCACCCATGCATTTGCCATCGAATCTAAATTCCGGCAAAAAGATACAGCGCCGGGTGAAGAGCGAGAGCAATTCAAAAAGCTGGTACAAGCTTTTCACGACCAGGGCATTGCCGTCATTATCGACCTTGTGCCTAATCATACCGGAGAAAATATGGACGGAAAGCACCAAAACTTCCATTTCAATGCACTCGATAAGCTTTATTATTATCGTACCAAAGATTTCAAGCATATCGGTGCTTTCGGCAATGAAGTAAAAACCGAAAACCGCCCGATGGTGCAACGTTGGCTTATCGACCAATGCTTGCATTTCATCAATGAGTTTGGAGTGGATGGATTCCGCATAGATTTGGCTGGGCAAATTGATAAACAATCCCTCATTAAACTCAAAAAAGCTATTGGTGAAGATAAAATCGTATACGGTGAGCCGTGGATTGCCTCCAATGATCCGGATTATGAAGCAAACCCCTCCTGGGATTGGTACAAGGCAGATGCTCCTATTACTTTCTTTCAGGATGATTCACGAAATGCCTTCAAAGGGCCAGTTTCAAATCCGAAATCTAAAGAAAAAGATCGTGGCTGGGCAGGTGGTAATCCGGACGAGCGCGACAGAGTCAAGCTGGGATTATCAGCTGCTTTTCCCGATGATCATACGCCTTTAAACGGCATCAACTACCTGGATATTCATGATAACTGGGCTTTGGCCGACCAATTTGCAGCAAAGGGTTTCGACGGCCGCTTTGGCGTCGATGAGGATCATTTTAAAATTGCGGCTACCCTTCTTTTTACCTCTTTGGGCCCTATTGTCCTGCATGGTGGAACGGAAATTATGCGTAGTAAAGGGGCAGCCCCCCTTGAGGAAGTAGTGAAAACAACCCAAAAAGGGTATAAAATTTACCTACATGGAAAAAGGGATACATATAATCAAAGATTAGCTAATAATTTTATTTGGGAAAACATCGGGAAAACCCCGTCTGATGAAGGCAGTTACGCGGATTATAAGGGTATGCAGGCATTTTGGCGAGGGCTTATCCATTTCCGACTAAGTGAATATGGGAAGGTATTTCGCATCGCTGATAAACCTGAAGAAGGCTATTATAAATGGATAGAGCCTCAAAACAAGTATTGCCTGGGTTATATTATCGATGAAAAAGTCCTGATTTTGCTAAATACTTCCGACGAATCCTTTACTTTTGAGCTTCCTAAACTTCCGGAAGGAAACTGGAAGTTAATCGGTAATAACGGGGCTATTGATCATGTGAACGGAATTAAAGGAAATAAAAAAATTAAAATCCTTAAAGGTGGCCAGTCTCATAAAGTTGAAATTCAGAAAGTAGGCTTGAGCATTTGGGTAAAAGATCTGTAGAAAATTGATTTTTTTAAAATGCAAATTCTTCCATCGCTTTTCATTGCGCCCAGCGAACTAGGCGGGCGCGGAGTGTTCACTGCTGCAGCTATTTCTGCAGGATCGCTCATAGAGGTAAGTCCGGTTTTGGTGCTTTCAGCCAAAGATTGCAAACGAATACACAAAACAAAACTGCATGACTATTATTTCATCTGGGGGGATGAAGACCAATATGGCGCCATCCCGCTTGGCTATGGCTGTTTGTACAATCACTCCTATACGCCCAATGCACAATACCGCCCGGATTTTGAAAATGACACTCTGGATTTTTTCGCGTTGAAAAATATTCCTGCCGGTGAGGAGATTACGGTTAACTATGGCGGGGACCCAGAGGATAAGAATACGGTGTGGTTTGAAGTTAAATAAAGAAACCTAAGCAGTATTCTATTTTTTTCGGTCAAGTATAGTCTTTAGGTTCACAACCAGACCCGAAGTTATTTCAATGGATTGATCCCAATCGACAATGCTCCATTGTTTAGAAGGATGAGCAATCATTATTTTACCCGTCTCTGTAAAGATCCAGAACACTTTTTTGACTCCAAATTGAAGTAACTCCTGCGTTTTTTCCTGATAATATCCCAAAGGATTTTTAACTTCTTTCAATTCTGCCTTGGTATCAATTTCAATCACTATTTCAGGTGGAATAGTAAGATACTTATTATCCAGCTCTTCTACCAATTTTGACTTAACAACTGCAATATCCGCTGCTCTCCATGAATTTTTAGAAAACTGGATGCCGAGTTCATTCGTAAAGATGAGGTATTCATCTCCATAGAAAGATCGCAAAAGAAAAATAAGCTCTGCGATGATCAACGCTTGGATTTTTCCACTCCCCATGATAGCTTCAATTGGTTTCCGGCCCTTGAGGTAATCTTTGTAATCTTTATAATAAACAGGCGAGCCATCCACCATTTCATAAATCAGGATTTCTGGTATAGACTGGGCTGCATATGTCATCATTTATATTTTGTTTCCTACAATTCTAAGAATATTTGGAGAAAATTGCAAGAGGGACCCCAAAAAATATCCCTGTCTGGAACAAAGGACTACTTTTGGGCTCCCCTCTTACAAGTTGGATAAGTTATTCACAATCTTCTAATTCAAACTCTACAGTTTCGCCGTTTTTAGTTATTGTAGCTAAATTGTCGCATTCTCCGTCGCCATAATCAAGAATGGCTACTAATTCCCCGTCTAAATAATATTCAATGATTCCAGATACCGGGCACTCACAACCGTCCATCTTAACGATGTCTTCGACTATTTTCTCTTCGTACTTTTCGTCCTTATCATCATATTTCCACTTTTCACAATCAATTTCGTAAGTTTCGCCATCTACTGTTTTAGTGAAAACACCATCACACTCACCATCGCCGAAGTCGATAACTGCTACCAGTTCATCGTCTAAATAGTATTCGATAACCCCTGAAACCGGGCAATCGCATCCATCAATTATTACGATTTCTTCAACGATCTTTTCTTCATATTTTTCTTCTTCCTCATCATCATCTTCTTCTTCTTCATTATATTCTTCCCACTCTTCGCAGTCAACTTCATAGGTTTCGCCGTCTTCTGTAATGGTAATAACGTCATCGCATTCACCATTACCAAAGTCAACAACCGCAACCAATTCGTCCTCTAAATAATATTCGATAACTCCTGAAACCGGGCAATCACATCCATCAATTATTACGATTTCTTCGACAACCTTTTCTTCATATTTTTCTTCTTCCTCCTCATCATCATGCTCACAGTCATCTTCCTCGAAATCATCCAGATCTGTACATTCCATTTCGTAAGTTTCGCCATCTTCGGTTACCGTAACGATGCCATCACATTCGCCGTCACCAAAATCAATTACAGCAATAATCTCGTCTTCTTCAATAATTTCGACCGTACCAGAAACCGGACAGTCGCAATCTTCGAGTTCCACGATTGGATTAACAATTACCTTGATGTATTCGTCGCCGTAAATAGTGTCTGTTTGCCCGCTCAAGGAGCCTAAAAAGCTGCTATCAGCAGGAGCAACATTGTCAGTAAGATTATCAGTAGAATCTTCACAAGCCGTGAATACAAGAGTTAGTGCTACAAAAGCGGATGCTAAAAAGCCAAATAATGGTTTCATGTTAAATGATTAAAATTAAATTTTTAAAATAAATTAGTCAGCGATTCTCGCTTTGAAAAATAAACGCGCCTACGGTGCGAAACTCCTTTGAGAGGGAGGCCGCAAGGGCTATTTTCCTTCGCAAAATAGCCCTTTCGGCCTCCCTAAGAAGAAAATATCGCCGCGAAGCGGCGTAGATTTAGTTTTGAATTTCCAAAAGGTAGAGCTTAAGAATTCTGTATGGTTCTCTGTAATGCTATAGCCGTATGTTAAGGAAGCACGGGCATGCCATCTTTCTGATAGCGCATATTTCAGCCCGGAACCAATGCCGTTCATGCTTTCTGTAAAGCACTTCCGAGGCCGCCTGGTCACCTGACAGAACTTTTTGAACAAGATGCTGATCGTCTACGGTCATATTTCGTAATTAGCTTCTATTTAGGCATGTAGCAAAAGTAGGGAAAAGGTTGCCTAAGGGTAGGATTTTTTTTAACAAAAAACGTGAATGTTCTTTCCATTTTTGCCATCCCACAATTTTTCCTTATTTTCGATATATAATAAAACGAATGGGTATTTGAGTATGGCCACAGGTGCGGTACCGCACCTGTGGCCATACTCAAATACCCCAAATGAACCATATCCCACAAGATATGGTTAAAAACAACTATGACAGACGCAAAAAAATTCGGGACCTTTGCCGGCGTTTTTACGCCCTCCATTCTTACTATTCTTGGGGTTATCATGTACCTCCGTCTTGGATGGGTAGTCGGGAACGCGGGGCTATGGGGAACCATCTTGATTATAATTGTAGCCCATGTAATCTCCATCACAACGGGCCTAAGTGTTTCTTCCATTGCTACGGATAAAAAGGTAGGTGCCGGAGGGATTTACTACGTCCTTTCGCGAAGTATGGGCCTGCCCATCGGAGGCGCGATCGGATTAACTATTTTTGTAGGTACGGCTTTAAGTATTTCACTATACCTGGTTGGTTTTGCCGAAAGTTTCAATGAATCCTTTGGCCTGGGAAATGACTTAAATAGCTATCGCTTAACAGGCTCAGCGGCCTTGCTTGTGCTAATGATCATTGCGATGATCAGTACATCGGTAGCATTGAAAACGCAGTTCTTCATCCTTGGGGCTATTTTCATCTCCTTGATTTCTATATTTTTTGGCTCCAGCGAATCTGCTCCTGATATGGTTCCCTCCTTTAGCGGAGCGGACAGTGCACCAATGATGGAAGTATTTGCCATCTTTTTTCCTGCTGTAACAGGCTTCACAGCAGGCGTTGCCATGAGCGGCGATTTAAAAGATCCCAAAAAGTCCATTCCAATAGGAACCATTGCGTCTATTGCGGTTGGATTTCTGGTCTACATTATATTGGCTGTTTTCCTCGCCTTTTCTATTGATCGCGACCTGTTGATGACGGACAATAATATTCTTTTCAAGTTTGCGCTCTTACCACAGGCAGTATTAGCAGGGATTTGGGGAGCCACATTATCATCCGCTTTGGGTGGCATATTAGGTGCGCCAAGAATTTTGCAAGCACTTTCCGTAGATAAAATTACTCCTGTATTATTTGGTAAAGGCCGAGGTCAAAACAATGAACCCTGGAATGCTTTATTTCTATGCTGCCTTATTGCCGAGGCTGGTATTTTGATTGGCGAGCTTGACGTAATTGCACGAGTTGTCTCCATGTTTTACCTTACCGCCTATGGCTTTATCAATCTTACTTTCTTTTTGGAAAGCTGGGCCAGTTCTGATTTCAGTCCGACCTTTAAAGTGAGTCGCTGGTTGGGCTTTTTGGGGGCAGTAGCTACTTTTATTGTAATGCTACAACTGGATTTGCTAGCCATGCTGGTGGCATTTTTGATCATAGGGGGAATTTATCTGTGGCTGGTTCGAAAGGAACTGACCCTGGGTACCGGAGATATCTGGAATAGTGTGTGGACCTCCGTGGTAAAAAAAGGCCTCCAGCGCATGGATGTCAATGAAGAACATAAGAGAAACTGGAAGCCGAATATTTTGCTATTCAGCGGAGGAACTAAGCAACGACCGCATCTCCTCGAATTTGCAGATGCATTGACAGGTAAGGCCGGCATTGCTACCAACTTTGATTTGATTGAAAACCCGGAAGCTACTGTACTTTTTCCGAAACACAAACAAGCGGTAACGGATGAAGCGCTGCAAAAATACGGCATGTTTGGGCGTCGATTGGAAGTCCAAAATGTTTTTAAAGGCGTTGAATCCATTGCCACGACTTATGGCTTTTCGGGGATAGAGCCTAATTCCGTATTAATGGGATGGCCCAGAAATACCCGCGACCCTATGTGGTTTGCTCAAATGACTCAAAAACTAATCGACCTGGATTATAACGTACTTTATCTCGATTATGATCGTCGCTTTGGCTTCAGAGATTACAAAACCATCGATATGTGGTGGCGGGATATAAGCAATAATGCAGAGTTGATGCTGAGCCTCACTCGTTTCATCCTAAAATCCAACAAATGGCGCCAGGCTCGCTTGCGCATACTGCTTGCAAATAATGAAAACATTGACCAACCAGTCATCGAGGTACGTATTAAAAAAATCCTGGAGCAGTTCCGTATCAAAGCAGAAATAAAGATCATCAATAATGCAGTTGAACAAAAATCAATATTCCAGCTTATGCGGGTACATTCCGCAGAAGCAGCCCTGGTAATGCTTGGAATTCCTGATATTCAGGAAGGTGGAGAAAAGCGATTTGTAATGAAAACCAACGACTTGGTTGACGTCATTGGAACCACCCTCCTGGTAAAGGCCTCCAGTTATTTTGATGCTACGGACCTGGGCCTGCGTGCAATGGCCGGGAAACCTGTGCGGGAAGAAAATGTAGAAACCGTTGCTCTTGAACTTCCTGATGACGAATCTCTTGAAAAACATATTAAAAGCTTAGACCATCAAATCGAAATCAGCACCAATGAACTGATTAAGAATAGTTTGATTCATATTTCCAAAGTTTATATCAACCTGGTCGAAGATGCCCGAAAGGATGTAATTACTTTCTTTAAGGAACTTCAACCCGAAATCTCTGCCATTGAAGCTTATGATCATATTATTAAACTACTCAATCAACTCAAAGAACGCCTGGTCGGACTTCGTCAAAATGACCTGGAAACATTGTACGAACTATTTAATAAAGCTATCGCTAAATGGATACAGGATCGCGAAGCGATTCTCGCTAACGCGCCTGCCGTCATTGAATTCAATGCCTTTGATCAGGAAGGAAAAAATACTTCCGGCAATAAGGTTCGTTTCCCCTGGAAAGAACAACTGACTTATTACTTAGAAACCTTTGCACTCCCAAGGCATCATCAGATCTTCCTGGATTTCGGCTACCGCCACCTAACCTTTATCTATGATTATTACGACCTCATTGAAAACAAACTCACTACCCTACTCTCTCAGTTTTCCAATGCCGATATCGAAAAATGCAGGCTTTGGACGGATGACGTGCAGAAAAACTGCACTCAATCCCTGGAGTCATTAAGGCAGTTAGCGGTACAACTAGAAAGTACCACTGTTAAAGAAATTAAAGCCATTGATCGACTCTGGTGTAACGAGATCATTCATCAAACCAATTGGCACGACAATAAATCAAAAGAACGATCCCCACAAAAGTCGCTTAAAAGAAAAGAAATTAAAGAATATACACGCGGTATAGAAGCTTACCCTTATTACTGGTATAAAAATCAGCTTTTACTTCACCAGCAGTTTGAAGCAGGTTTCGATCTTAAGTCTACTGGTGCGCATCTCGGTCAATTGGTCGAAACAGTTAGAGAAGAACTTTTAAATGCATTCATTCAACCTTTCAGACTCCAGTTGAAGAATCTGGTAGATAACATCCACCAAACTCAGAACTACGCACAGCAGAACCAGCTAAAGCAGGTTAATGCTGCATTGTTCCGCATGGACGACGAGAATGTTTTATTCCCTGAAAATTATGCTCAACAATTCAAAAAGCCCTCCTCCGCCTTAATAGAAAACCTTCCTGTTGAGCTTCAAATCCTTTCCTCCGAATCGCTGAACCAATTTAAAAACCAACAAAATGGCAGCCTCCAAACTATTGAGCTAAAACTGGAAAAAATCGGGGAACTCATTCTAAATGAACAGCTCTATAAACCCCTGGAAGTATATTTCAAAGAGCTGAGCTATAGAGTCAATCAATTTCATATCCAGGCACTAAACGCTTCCAACTTCCTGAGTTACTCTATCAACACAGCACAAGAAGAAAGCGATACCAACCAAATGCTGGCAGAAATTATTGATCAAACCGAAAAACAAATTCTCAACGTCCAAAACGAACTCGATATCCTTTCCGAATCTCTTCCTAAGGAATTGGAAAATATCCTTCAAAAAAATAATGCCTCCCTTGAAATCCTGGCAATCAATCAAAATTCTACCTTCCTCAAGCAACAGGTCAGACAAAAAGAGCGCTTGTCTTTCCTTACCAAAAGAGTAGATAAACGTAAAATCTGGCTCGAACAGTATTGGGAAAAATGGTCGGCATTTTTCAATCGATTGAAAAAGGACTGGAATACTGCTCGTTTGGAGCAACAATATAGTGCCTATAGCAACCCTTTTGCGCAGTTAGTCGCTTTTACCGAAACAATCTCACTAAAACCGGCGCTTAAAAAGCAACTTCCTTTTTACTACCAGCAACTTTTTGCCGGGAAACATCTCGGCTTTGGAAATCAACTCAATAATCGCGAGCGTGAAGAGCAGATGGCACGTAAAGCCATAGATCATATAAATGCCGGTTTTGCAGGAGGCATTTTAATCATTGGTGAAGCTCGCTCCGGCAAGTCGTTCTTAACAGAACATATAGCGCACACTTATTTCAACGGGCCGATTTATCATATTTTCCCCCTTGGCGAAACTTCTGCTGAATACAAAGACCTGGAAAAGTCCTTTCAAAATGCTTGCCACTCCTCAAAATCTATTCCCGAAATTCTGGAAGCATTGCCGGAAAGATCCACTTTCATTTTTAATGACATTGAACTTTGGTGGTTCAAAGGCACCGACGGTAATACGGTTATTGACCGATTGACGGAAATTATTCAAAAATACGGAAATCGCCATTATTTCCTTTTAAATGCCAGCGTATTTGCTTTCCAGGCACTGCGTCAGTCCACTAAAATCAACCAAGCCCTTATTCAAACGATATTTTTATCCCCTATGTCCGTTAAGGAAATTCAAGATGTAATTTTGTACAGGCATCGAACCGGCGGCATGGACTTTAAATATCAAAATAGAAGTGAAAAAGAGCTTTCCACCCGACAACTACGCCAGTTATTCCTCAAATTCCATCGCTTAACCAATGGCAATATTGGAATGGCCCTGCAACTTTGGAAAGCAAACATCAACAGCCTGGAAGACTATACAATTGTTATTGACGATCTGTCCCCCGTGGAATTTCCCACTATTCAGAACCCAGCATGGAAAGTACTGCTATACCAATTCATATTACACAAAAGCCTAACAAAAGAGCAACTGTTAAAATTATTTCCATTGCAAAGTGCACCCTGGCTGGAAGAACACCTTGAGAGCTTACTCCGTACTTCGCTCATTTATGAGCCGACCAAAAACATTTTCATTTTATCTCCTAAATCCAGGCCCTATATCGAAGCCTGGCTGAAGGAAATCAATGTATTATCAATTGAACCTGTTTAATTCCGAACAATGGCAGTAGAATATATTTTGACGCTTTTCGAATTATTGCTCATAGGCATTGGCATTCATATTACATTTATTTTCTTTAATTATTTATTTACTCCATTTATAAAAAGGCGATATAGTTACAAGCGATTTCAGCGCGTACTACTCTTGCTGAAAAGTATTGGCTGGATGCTTTTTGCGGTCTTTGCTTTTCATTTACTTTTATCTATTGATTTTCTCGCAGGTGCCAGCTTGTTAGTTTTCATTCTTCTTGCGGGTTTGGAGTTCTGGAAAAATGCTTTTGCTGGCTTTCTTTTGCATCTCGAAGGCCGCCTCAATCCTGGTGACCTAATAGAATACTCACCTCAAACAAAGGGCAAACTGGTGGGAATTCATACTACTCATGTAGAACTAGCCACTGCCGAAAACGATTCCATCCGAATACCGAATCACCAGTTTAGAAAAACACCTGTACGACAATCCTCCGTTAAGAACGAACTAGATAGCTATGTCCTTCAGTTAGCCTTCTCAATGGATGAAAGCATTGAAACCAAAGAAAAAGCACGCCAGTTAGCATGGAACTGCCCCTGGATTAATTCTTCAAAACCTGTTGAGTGGACTATGGATGAGCACAAACAGACGGCTAAACTGAATGTCCATTTGATAGATCCGGTTTTTCAGGAAGAGGTAAAACAATATTTTTCTAAGTTGATGGATCGGCGCTCTTAGTTAGCTTTTCTAATAACCATTCTTTCTCTCCTACCGGATTGGCTGCTTCAACTTTCTTTCGCATAAGATTGAGCTGTTTTCGATCATTGAAATTTAAGCGGACCAATTTTTGAGTAAAATATAAAGTGTTCAAATAGTTCTTCTTATGATAACTCATCATTTTCTGACGCTCCAGGAAGCGCTGAAAACTCAATAAAAAAGATTCTAAAGCGTCCATTTCTTCCAATTCGTAGTATATTTTCAGAAGCAGCACTTTCGCATCGAGATTCAAAAAAATATCACTGTAATTTACCTGAGAAAGACGACGCATAGCACTATTGTAATCCTTGCTCTCATAATACCACTTGGAAAGCATGAAATGTACGAAGTTCTCTCTTTGGCTTGCGGGCAGCAATAATTCATAATCGTGAATGAAAGAATGTGCCCAATCCAATTCGCCTAATCGAAGCGCAATACCACCAATATTTTTATAGGCATACGGACTCAAACGACCACTTTCAAGGAGTAACTCATTGATTAAAGCATTTTTGTACAATTCAAAAACGATTTTTAAATAAGAATTGAAGCCGCTATTATACTTTTTGATGCCGTAGTTTATCGCCAGCAAGTAAATAGTTCGTTGTTCCTCTTTTTCTAATAAGTGCCCTTGTTGTTGCATTTTTTCCTGAAGGTTCTTAAAAAAGCCTTCACCATCTTGTTTTGTGGCTGCCATGAAATAGTAGTAATAAAAAGAAATTAAAGGCTGATCGCTTAAAAGAGGATTATTATGGAGATAATCCAAAATAACCGAAAGTAAGCCGGTATCGTACTCTACATTAGCCACTGATTGATGAGACAGGGCTAAGCAACAGTTTTTAAGTTTTTCAGCCATAAAACTCAAATCCAAAGCATTATTTACCTCCTGTAAATTCTTTGGTGCCGTTCGTTGTTGCTGAAGTGTATTTTGGTAAAGCTCATATTCGTATTCATAAGCTGTTCTATGTTGCTCCACAGAAGGCAAAGGTAGCTTCTTTATAGACTGAGCTACCTTCCTCAAACTGGCTTTTCTGGCTTTTTCAATTCCATAAGTTCCCATTACCCGAGCTACTTTTAACTCATATTCATTTGGCTGCTCATATATCTGTTTCAAAACAAGAAACCGTTGTAAGGCCTTAAACAAATAGCTCATAAGGTGCCTTATGGCGGTAGTATCGACTTCCTGCTTAGAAAATAAATATCGATAAGCATTTTGCTTCGTCAGCTGTGATTTTGCTTTTTTTTGATGCCCCAGGATAAAGAAATACAAGCTCTTGACGTCTTCTTTTTTTTTAGAGAAACCCGATTCCAGAAAATAACCAAACTGAACTTGATCATGCCTGGACAATTTAAAGATTAGCCGGACTAGTTGACTTTCAATCATATTGACAAATTAAGGTACAAACAATTGATAATCATAAATATAACAAAATTAATGGAGTTATAAGTCAAAGAATTTGTGTTTTTTTCTTTTCTCCTTTCCAGTGATATTTGTAACAAATGAAGTTGTATACTAAACATTTCAAGCATGAAAATATTAAGAAAAAAAACTATTGCTACGATTTTTATAGGCACTTTTACTCTTCTAAGCATTTCCTGTGTAGCCCAGGGCTGGATCAACGAATACGGCAATCCTCTAATTAATGAAGGCATCATAGATTTTATGCCTACCGACGATGGGGGCTATTTCTTCACAGGTACAAAATCGACAGAGCTTTGGATAGGTAAAATTAGCTCTGCCAGAAACCTTTCGTGGGATACGAGCTATAACTTTGCTCCTCAGGGGTTTAGTCTTGGAGGAGCATCGACTACACTGATAAAACATCAGGATGGTAGCTTCTTTATACTTTGCAAAGCGTTAGGGAACGAGCTTGCCTTGCTCCGTTTTAATCAAAATGCAGCATTACTATCCCAAAATAGTTTCTATTTACCCGATAGCGCTCTGTATTCAAACATTGAGCTGGCTATGACTGAAAATGATCAGGTGCTTATGATGATGGCGACCATTGGATATAGTCAAGATAATGACCAGATACTTTTAATACGGGCAGACTCATCAGGGGCCGAAACCGGCAGAGACACTTTATATGAAGAGGGAAAAGACTATTTTGGATTAAGGCTTATTTCCTTAATGAATGGTAGTTTTTTATTGCTTAACAAAGAAGAGAATGAGCTTTTCCTGACAGAGATCAACGATGAAGGCAATGTTATTAACAAAACTCCATTCCCCGATACCATAGATTTACTCCATAAAGGTAATATAGCCACTCTTTATCAAACCAAACAACAAGACATACTGGTTGGAGGAGTTGGTTCTGAAAATGCACTCCAATACACTTCTCTGACCAAATTCACCCCCGATCTAATGCTTGAATGGAGCAAAAAGTATCTCCAAAATGATATTCTACAACTACAATTCGCTTTTGACATAGCCGAAACCACTGATACTAACTACGTATTGATCGGATGGGGAGGATTGTTCCCCAATACGCACGACTTATATCTCGTCAAATGCAATGATGAAGGAATTAAGCAATGGGAAAAGATCATGGATCTTTATGATTCTGCCGACTACCCATCCAGTGTTAGAGCAGATGAAAATGACGGGGTGATCATTTGTGGGGGCACCTCCATTCTCTACCCCAATAATGACTCGCAAGGCTTTTTACTTCGCCTGGATAGCCTGGGTAATATTTTTGCGGACTTCCTTTCAGGGAAAGTAGCTTTAGATGCAAACTTAAATTGTATAGTAGATACAAGTGAACAAGGCCTGAATGGATGGATCGTAAAGGCAGAAGGACCTAGTACCTTCTACGACATTACCGATACCAGCGGTTTTTACGAAATGGGCCTTGATTCAGGCACCTACAAGCTATCTATCACCCCTTTTGGATATTGGGAAACTTGTGTCGATAGCTTTATCATCCAGGTAGAAAGTCCTTTTGATACAACTTATCGAGACTTTCCTGTGCAGCCTTCAGCTTATTGCCCATATTTGGAGGTCAACTTACGTACTCCCTTCATTAGGCTATGCTTTGAAGGTCTATATTATGTTAATTACTGTAATTCAGGAACCGTTCCTGTCGATAGTGCTTACATCGAAGTAGAACTGGATTCAAACCTTAATTTCATCGGTTCCAGTATTCCGTTCAGTACTCAAAATGGATATGTTTACACTTTTCCCGTTGGCAATTTAGATGTCGGAGAATGTGGAAGCTTTAGTATAAACTTTGAAGCTCCCTGCGACACCAGCTTTTTAGGGGCTACCCTCTGCAGCGAAGCCCATATTTTTCCGGATACCATTTGTATGGACCAACCTTGGCAAGGTCCTTTTATTGAATTGGACGGATTCTGCGACGGTGATTCTGTGGAGTTCACTATTTTGAATTCAGGAGGAGCCATGCAGCAAGCATTTCAGTTTATTGTAATTGAAGATAATATCATATTAATGCAGGGAGATTTCCAACTAGACCCTGAAGAAGCATATAATTTCAATATTTTTGCCGAAAATGGCTCAACTTATCACCTTCTTTCTTCACAAGATTTGACTTTACCCCCTTTTTTAGGGAACCTTTATTCAAGCATTTCTGTAGTTGACTGCAATGGTTCGTCGTCTCCTGGTTCGGCATTGCAGTTCCCCGCCAACGATGGGCAGTTTTTCCTCTCAACCGAATGTGATGAAGTGATCGGCTCCTGGGATCCTAATGATAAACAAGCGACACCGCTTGGCTGGAATGCTGAACACTTGATCGATAAACAAACAGATTTAGACTATCGCATAAGATTCCAAAATACGGGAACAGACACTGCTTTCAAGGTGGTTATTATCGACACTTTATCACCCTACCTCGATCCTACTACCATCCGCTTTGGAGCAGCAAGCCATTCCTACGAAGCAGAATTAAATGGGGATGGCGTTTTATCATTTATTTTCGACGATATCCTTTTGCCCGATAGCAACATCAACGAGCCAGCCTCTCATGGATTCATCAATTTTAAAATTGAACTGCAAAAAAACCTCCCTGAAGGCACCGTTATATACAATGAAGCCAACATTTACTTTGACTTTAACCCTCCTGTACTTACCAATCAGGTATTTCATACAATCAGAGGTCCCTGGGTTTCTGTCATCTTATCCAATGCAAATGCTAAAACTCCTGAAAGCAACTTACAACTATTTCCCAACCCCTTAGTTCATTTCGCAACTGTACGCATTAATGACGGGCAACACGGAAAAGGGAGCTATCAATTGTTCAACACGCAAGGTCAGTCTGTTCAGCATGGTTCTTTTGAAGGAAATCAGTTTAGATTAAATGGAGAGAACTTGCCTTCCGGAGTGTACATACTCAACATTTCCAGAAATGGGTTATTTATAGAAAGTATCAAATTACTGGTTACCCAATAGGCATTGTAGAGTTTATAACTTCACCATTGATCACTGATTATGCTGATAGCACGGAGCATGGAGCTGCGCTCCATGCTCCGTGCTATCAGCATAATCAGTGATCAATAAACATGCTTGCCGGTTGTCCATCCCTTTTTTGCTAAATACTGCTCGCCGGACTCAATCGCGCCATCTTCCATCTGCGTACCCATAGAATCGTTCCAGCGATTCAGATAGCCAAATAAGGCGATTACTCCAAGGAGCTCCACGATTTCTCCGTCATCCCAGTGTTCTCGGAGGTTTTCAGCTATTTCATCGGTAACACTATTTGGAATAGTAGAGCTGGCCAAAGCAAAATCTAAAGCAGCTCTCTCTGCATCCGAGAACGCCGGATGTGTTTTGTACTCCCAGATATTTTCCAATTGATCCTGTTCGGCCCCATAACGCTCTGCCGCGCGGATCGTATGAGCCTGGCAGTAGCGGCAACCGGCAGCATTGCTACTGATGTATCCCACCATTCTTTTCAAAGCACTGGTTACCCGGCCTTTATTTTCCATAACGGCCTTATTCATTTCAATGAAGGCATAAGCAATGCGGGGGCGATGGTGCATTGTTTTAATGCTGTTCGGGCAGAAACCAAGTGTTTCATTATAAAATTTGATGAGTTCCTGTAACTCTGTATCCCCTTCTGGGGATTTTGGATATACTAATGGACGTTCCATAGTGTTTTTTTTTAGGAAGTTTGATAATGGAAGGCTCATCCGGTAAATCGAAGATTTACCGGATGAGCCTTCCATTATCAAACTTCCCAGTAGTTGAAATAGTTTTATAAAAAAAATTCTTTTAAAATGGCCAAATCACGGGCACCAACAACATACTGGTTATAAAAAACAACAACAACAAAAGCGAACCCACTCTGAAATAATCCGAAAAAGAATACCCGCCTGCCGAAAGCACCATAGCATTAGTCGTTGTTCCAATTGGAGTTAAAAAAGCAGTTGAAGCACTTACCGCTACTACAATCATAAAAGGTTCCGGTGAAACCCCTAAAGATACCGCAGCATTTATTGCTATAGGGGCCATTAGAACTGCTGTCGCTGAATTATTAATCACTTGGCTAAATGTCGTTGTCAATAGAAAAACCCCTCCTAGTAGTACAATAGGATGAATAGCCCCTAAGCTATCCACCAACCCATTGGCAGCCATCTCGGCAATTCCTGTTTTTTGCAATGCCAAACCCATCGGAATCATTCCGGCAATCATTACTACGCTTACCCAACCAATTGAACGATACGCCTGCCTTACCTTGATGCATTGCGTTAATACCGTAAATAATGCTCCGACCAAAGCAGCCACCGCTCCTGAAACGACATTAAAAACCATTAGTAAGATCATGATCAGCAAAGAAGCCAAGGCCAGGTAAGATTTAATATTTAGCTGGTCTACCGATTTAGACATTCCTTCCGGACTCCCTACAACAACAAGGTTTTTATGCTGATTCTTTAAAGCTTCAATATTTTTCCACGAGCCCCTTATTAAAAAAGCATCCCCAGCCATAACTTCATTTGGTATATCTTGTAAAGATTTATTGTTGCGCGAAGCACCGAGCAACTGTATTCCGAACCGCCCCAGATAGTCGCCCATCACAAGAGATTGACCGATAAAATCTGATTTTGGATTGACAATAACCTCTGCCATCCCTACTTCGTGATTGATAAGGTTTTGACGCATCTCATCCTCAATAGGATCAAGAGGAAGTAAGCCCAAGCGGTAATTGAGCATGAGTTTATTAATGTCTTCTGTATTTCCTTTTACCGTAAGTATATCATGGTATTTCATAACCGTATCCGGAGACGGAAACTCAATAAAAGTCGACCCCCAGCGCAATCGGTCGGGATGGCGCCTTTTCAAACGCAAAACCTTTACTCCGTAATTCTTTTCAATATCCCATTCGCCTATTTTAGTATTTAAAAAAGGTGAAACAGAGCGGACCCTCAGCCTGTAGTAACCTTCTCCAAGTTGGTAGGCTTGAATCCAATTATGCACCGTTTCAGCGGGATCCACGGGGCGATTCCGGGTTTTGCGCTCCGGAAGTAACCTTCTGCCGATAAAGTAAAAATACACTAAGGCAATCAATAACAAAGGAATTCCAATCAATGCAAATTCAAAAAAGAAGAAGCCATCTGCCCCAGACTCTATTAAAGCATTGCTTGTAATGATATTCGGAGGGGTACCCGTTAAGGTCAATAAGCCTCCTGTATTAGAACCAAAGGCTACCGGCATTAGTATTTTCGAAGGGAATGTACCAACCTTCCAGGCAGAAGCGACAGTAGCCGGCAGCAATGTAGCAACTGTTCCGGTATTGCTCACAAAACCGGATAAAAAGCCTGCGCCAAGCGTTACGATAAGTAACAATTTACTAGTGCTTTTTCCAGCCCACTCAATAAATTTATTACCGGCAATAGCTGTCCAACCGGTCTGCGACAGGCCTTCTCCAATAACAAATAATGCAGCAATCATTATCACCGTTGGATTGCTAAACCCGCTAAACACTTCGGGCAAGTCCAGAATTCCAAAGATATAAAGGCTTAACATAGAGAGCAGTGCTACAATATCTGGCCCCCATTTCCCCCAAATAAAAAGAAGAATCGTTACGATAAGGATGATCAGCATAGTCGTCAGCATAAACAGTGATTTGGCGGGAAAATAATCATACTACTTTAGCTGAGCAATTCAGAAAAAGTATTTTGGTGATTTAGGTAGATAATTTAAAGTGTAGGATATATTTATTTAAATTCATCAAGCTTCACAAACTCAGGATCAATGAATTCACCTTTGAGATGATCGAAGTCTTTATCTGTAGTGATCAATTTTAAATTATAAATTGTAAATCAGTAATAAGTTGGTATCAATCAAATAGTCCATATCTTCATTTCTATTCTAACACTTCTAAAAGCTCCTCTAAAGAGTGTTCCCATTCGATCATAAATTAGGGCTCTAGTGCTTCAAGAACTAGAATATTTATTGGAAAGCTGCTTGATTTTTTCAAAGAAAAAATCAAGCAGCTTTCCAATAAATATTCTAGTTCCACTCTAAAGCGCTTCTCTTCTTCCAGTATTCGTCAGGATACTCCGCTATTTGACTTAATCGATCCATAACCGAAGGAGGAATAAAAACATCCGCTCCTTGAATATTACTAAGCAAATGTTCGGAACGAGCAGCTCCGCTCAGGGCAATATGTACCCAAGGTTGGGCAAGGACAAAAGCCATTGCTAAAGCATCTATCCCGACATGGAGGTCTCGGGAGATTTCCTCAAGCAACGTCCTTCTTGAAACAAATGATGGAGCTTGATTTCGTGAAGTTAAACGGCCATTAGCCAAGGTCTCCTTAATAATTATTCCTATTCCTTCATCTGAGGCTGCCTCTAAGGTTTTACCAGCTGACAACTCGAGCAGGTTGAATGTAGCCTGTACCGTATCAAACAAACGAAAGCCATCGATATAGATTTCCAGAGCTTTTTCTAAAACCACTGATTGCTGGGGCCCACTCAGACTAAGCCCGATTTTTAACCCTCCCTCTTTAAGCTGGGCAAGCTCATTCAAGACATCTTTATTATCCAAAACCCCACTTTCAAAAGTAGCACTATGGATTTGATACAAGCGCAGATGAGGCAATAATACACTCGATTCCTTCCACTGACGTAACAGCACTTCCAAAGAATGATCCTTCACTTCGTGCTTTTCAGCTTCTACTTGCCAATCAGCGGTGTAGGTGTATCCCCATTTAGAACCGACTATAATTTGGTCTGGCCCTGAAATATTAGCTCTTTTCCCCAGCCAATTCCCAAGGAATTGTTCTGCTAATCCATAGGAACGGGCAGCATCGAAGTAAGTGATTCCCGACTGGAGGGCCAGGTCGAGCATTTCATGAGCCTTTTTTTCCATAGAGGCTTCGTCTCGCCCCTGTTCAAAATCTTCGGCATGGCCTAAATTGATATAGCCTGGCCGCCCCAGGGCGGCCAGGCCTAATCCTATTCTTGAAACACTAATTCCAGTGTTACCTAAAGCATTAAATGCTATGGGCATAATATTTTATTTGATGCTCAGTATCTTCACATCAACGCGCATATTCATATCTTCTTCTTTTTCGTTAACTGGGTTTGGATAAAGCATTTTGGTATTTGCATATCCTTTGTAGCTCATCCGCTCTGCCTCAATATCTCTTTTCAGGAGATAATTATAAACGAGCCTTGCGCGAGCTTCCGATAATTCCCAATCATCGATAGTTGCCGGTTCCCCGGGAAGATTGATATGGCCACCGATTTCAACAGCCATATTTTTATTTTTGGCCATGAAGTCTACTAAGCGGTTAAGTTCTTCTTGCGAAGATTTAACTAATACTGAGTCATTAGGTTCAAAATAAAGATTCTCCAATAAAAATATTTCCCCCACATCAGCCTGAGACAGGTTAGCGTCTTTTATATCCTGCAAACGGGTGGATCCATCGATGGCAATAACACTTTTAACGGTATCGATAATTGTTTTAACGACAACCACCGTATCTCTTTTTACTTTTTCCACTTCCACCTTTATAGTATCCACTACCTTTTTGACCTCATTGTTATTTTCAGCAGGCTCCTGTTGAGTTTGCTTTTTTGGCAGTTCTTTTTTAGTAGTTTTAGAAGGTGAGACATTTTGCGTGATTACCGTCACCCCAACTACTTCGTACAAATTGATTGTAGCTCTTCGGTTACGGCTTCGCCCTTCACTTGATTTGTTTGTATCCAGGGGTTGACGTTCTCCCAGCCCCAATATTTTGATTCTCGTAGAATCCACGCCTTTGTTAACAAGGTAGCTTTTCACTCTATTAGCTCTGATGGTAGAGAGTCTAAGGTTTTTCTCATATGTACCAATGTTATCAGTGTGTGCATAGATATCGAACTGATAATCGTTTAAAGCAGCCGCTTGTTCGGCTAAACCATCCAAAACAGGTTCATCTTTACCTCTAATAGTATCGATGGCGAAGTGAAAGAAAACATCTCCGAAGGCAACAAGGCGCAAGCCAGCTTTAGAATTATCCTGCCCAAAAGCAGAGCAAGACAAAAGGAGCATGAATAAGACTCCAAATAAGTGTTTCTGGTTGTTCATGGTAGGTATAGTTTGAATCATATTTACGTTTACATCCAAGCTGAAATCAGCTAATCTAATTTTGAAATTTAATCCCGTTTTACAACAAAAAAAAAGCGCTCGCTAAAGTAATTATTTGCTGTACGCACTTCATTTTTTCAAAACAAGATCAGACAAAAGCAACTTGCAAAAATTCTTTGATTCAACTATATTCAAAAAGTGTGCCTTATTTTTCATAATTACCTTCCTGATTCTAAAACCCGAATTTCCACTCGTCGGTTGAACTTCATCTGTTCTTCACTAGTAGCATAAGGATATTTCATTTGAGCATTTCCATATCCTTTATAACGAATCCGTTCCTGGTTGATTCCATTTTCCAATAAATAATCATATACCATTTTTGCTCTGCTTACAGAAAGCTTATACTCCCAGGTATCCTCCCCTACTGGGGGTCGATTGGGAAAATTAACATGGCCTGCGATTTCCACTGTTAATCCCGGGTTTAGCTCCATAAATTTAAGCACTTTAGGAAGTGTTGGTTCCGATGCTTCTAAAAGCACTGCTTTATTCCCAACAAAATAAAGATTTTTGATATCCACGGATTCTCCTTTTTTGGCCTTAGGCAGTTTGATTTCCAAAGGAGGAAGTTTCCCGCCTTCTACCTTAGTCATTCGGGTATCAAAAAAGAAGCCCTCAGCAAATACATCAATACCAATTACCGTATTATCAGGCACATAACGACTGAATCGGCCAACGGAATCCGTCTGAAAGGAATCTCTGTAAGCTTTACCATGTATTACTATATCCGCCTTTATTCCCTTTCCTGACTCCTGGTTCAGCACCTCTCCACTTAAATATGCCATAGGAATTTTCTCCAGAGCTTCAACTGTTGCCCGGCGATTCAACTGCCGCCCTTCCTCCGATTGATTACTTGTGGTCGGCTTCGATTCTCCAAAGTGTGATATTCTGATCAAGGTGTCCGGAAATCCTTTTTCAACTAAAAAAGATTTCACATTTTCAGCTCTTCTTTTTGAAAGTGCTAGGTTGTTTTTAATGCTACCGATAGAATCTGTATGTGCAGTAATTTTAATTCGTAAGGATGGTTCAACGGTTAAGGCTTCCAAAAAGGCGATCAAAGTAGAATCCGAAGTGAGCGTAAGTTCATCTTCTCCAAAATCAAAATAAACCTCTGTACTTAAAAGCAGTCGTTCATTGGGTTGTTGGGAATACACAGGGTTGAAAAAAAGTAAAAGAAAAATAGAGAACAGCAGAAAACGGGGGATTTTTATCATAATAATTAGTTTGGTTTGGAACATTGCATTCAGTCCCATAACGTTCGATGAAATGAAAGTAACATTTTTCCTTGTAATAGACTGCTAAAACAACACAGAGGCTGTAATAACTTACTTACCCCATTTCAGCTACTTTTACCATTCTATCTTCTACTTCGTGCACCAATTCGATAAAACGTGGTTCCCGTTTGGTTTGGCGGGTGCGATTGAAAGGAAGGTCCACATGGATATGCTCTACGAACCTTGACGGTGCCGATTTCATAATATAGATATCATCAGCCAGATAAACAGCCTCAGAAATATCATGAGTAACAAAAATAATTGTAGAATGAAAGCGATTCCAGATATTCGACAACAGGTCTTGCATTTGGAGCCTTGTCTTTACGTCCAGCGCTCCGAATGGTTCATCCATGAGAATAATATCAGCATTGGCTATTAAACTCCGGGCAATAGCAACCCTTTGCAATTGCCCTCCGGAAAGCGTTGGATATTGAGCATATTTCCACTCATGGCCTTTTAGCCCCATGAGTTCAATAAGCTCCATGGCCTTTTCTTCCCGTTCCTTTCTGGGAACACCTCTAAATTTTAATGCCAGGCCAACATTTTCCAGAACAGTCATCCATGGTAAAGAAGAATACTGTTGGAAAACCATGCTGACCCTGTTATTATTATCCACCGGCCGATCATTGACCAATACATTACCTTTAGAAGGCTTCTGCAAACCGGCAATATATCTTAACAAAGTAGATTTCCCACAACCAGACATCCCAAGGATGACCACAAACTGCCCTTGATTGGGTTTATCTTCTACTATAAACTCCAAATCCTTCATGATGAAAGTATTACCTTTATCATAGGTTTGGCTGATATCCCTCAGTTCAATAATGTTTTTCTGTTCCGGATTGTCGTTAAAAAGCATAAACAGGGCATTGGTTAGTCAATAAACAACTTATCTGCTACCCCACAGGCCTCCTAGCCAGGCCATTGGGATATAGGCAACCACTAAATCTAATATGGCAAACCATGTCGGATGTGGAATCATCATCAAATTAGCAATTCCTGCTAACAGGAATAAAACACCAATGATCATCGCCAACCTCATTTTATTATTTGCTCCTATTTTAGCTGCGATAAAGGCACCAGCCAAAGTCCCGAGGGCATGAGCTAAAAAGGGAAAAATAAAATGCTTAAACTCCATTAAATGCCCATTTTCCTTTAGGCTATTTACAATGTCATTTAAATCAATTTCAGGTGGAAGAGGAAAAATATTTGGCCCCACCACCATGGAAATAACGCCATTTAAGATATTTCCAATAACAAATCCAGCAATAACTGCCAGAATATTTCTTAAGATCGGATTCATAATTGATTTTTTTGTTTTAAAATTCCGATCAAAAATAAAAAAAGTTTTAAAACATTACAATATTTTGACTCAGCAAAATCACTTGGCGGGCAAATTATCTTCTAAACCATCCCAGAAAAGATGCTCTAAATCCACCGCTTTTTTTGCGCCTGATTTGATTAAGTATTTGTTCTCCAGGGAATGTGCCCAATTTTCCATGGCCTTCACCATATCAGAATAGTGATCCTCATCTAAAGCAATGTGTACCAACCAAAACTCAATATCCTCATCATTCAGAAATTCATATTTTCTGAGACCGTTGGATATTTTAGTATATTCCCGGTTGGTAAAAAACTCTGTCCCTGGGCCTAAAGCTCCCAGGCTTTCCAAAAACTGCCCTTGATGGCACAGATTAAACATATTCTCACAACAAATGCGCGTAGTTGGAAGAGGCTCCACTGCGTTCAGTTCTGTTTCACTTAAACCAACGGCTTCCGCAAATTTATTATACAATACCCTGTGAGACTTCTGTACACTCCCTTCTCCATGTTCCTCCCACAAATTCCCAACAATAGGGAGGCGTGTCGCATCATCGGGAATTTTAGCTGCTGCCGCCGCTAAAAACCGCGGGAAATAATGGCAATAGACACTATACTGCTTCGCAAAATATTGCAGCTGAGGCTTATCCAGCCACCCGGATTCAATCCTTTCAATGAAAGGATGATTCAAAATTTTGTCTATCCCACCTTTGAGCTCTTGCTCCAATTGTTTAATAAAATCTAAAAACATGCGCCTGATAAATTCAAGCACAGGACCTGGCAACTCCTGCCAAATCCTGTGCTTGGGTTAACTTTAATTAAATCCCTCCTGCTTACGCTCCATCTTTACCTCTTCTCCCTTTACCCTGAAAGAACACATCATACACCCGATAACCTAAAATCAAAAGCACGATGAAGTGTACCACCCAAACAGTATCGCCAAATAGATAAGACAGGATCCTCAAGTCTCCAAGAACAGGAAAAAACTCACCAATAAACAAGAGAAAATATACTCCCAGAAGTACCCAAACCAGCGCCTCAACGGCATAATCCAGAATAGCATCCAGAGTAGAATTTACAGGTTCTTCCTTTTCATACTTTCTCCGTCCCTGGTATTTATAAGGAAATAACTTTTTATCCAGATAAACGAACAGCTTATCTTGTAACATTCCAATGATCATGATAAGGATCAACAGAGCGAATACCTTATCAATTCGTCCCTGCCGTTGACCAACGCGCCAGATCAAGGCCCCAATACCGCCTTCTCCTCCGATACTCTCAGCAATGATGATATAAGTCCACGAAATAGCCGTCAATACACGAATATCATCAGACAGCCGCGAAATAACGGAAGGGAAATACACACTTTTTATCATCTGCCAATCTGTAGCTCCAAGGGTATACACCGTTTTCAGGTATACATCCTTGACTTCATCTATGCGCTGAACCACTACCGGGAGCAAATAAATGAAGATCCCAAAGGCTAAAAAATGAACCTTCATAGAAGCTCCTAAACCAAACCAGGCAATAAACAAGCCTATGGCTGCAGGTAGCGGTACATATCGTATTGCATCGATAGGACGTTGCAAAGTAGATCGAAAAAGAGGAACCAGGCCTATTAAAAAACCAAGAGGAATAGCAAGTAGAATAGCTTCAACATATCCACCCAAGTTAAAGCCCAAAGACCTAAAGGTGTTCTTAATTAGTGCATTGTCTTTATAAAGTTCACCGTAGGAAAGCAGTACACTCAATGGAGTTGGCAATGCGCCTCTGTTCACCAACGGCTCCTCTCCCGCCGTTAGTAAAATCCACAGCAACAGAATGATTAAAAAACCAACAAGGGCCCACAGGATCCGTTGTTGAGGACTTAGTTTCCCTCTAAGTTTTAACAAGCCTTCAAACATAATCTGCTAGCTTCCGATAATTTGGAATTCTGTACGGCGGTTGCGCGCCCGGCAAACTTCAGAAGCATTGGATTCACAACCCGGCACTGGATTATCTGAACCATTCCCAACGATAATAAAGCGATTTCTGTCCATACCGTAGGTTCCTTCCAGATATCGAGCAACACTTTCAGCCCTTTCCAGGGAAAGACGCTTGTTAAGCTGTTTTGACCCTCGACTATCGGTATTGCCTTCGATTCGTATGCGCGCATTGCCAAAAGCCTTTGCGATATCCGCGAATTGAAGATCAATAAGCGTTTTTGCATTCTCACCCAGCGTAGAACTATTCGACGGGAAACTAATACTAACGGGCTTAGTAGCCACTGCAGGAAGTTTAGCATCTGCTTCTTTTGCCGGTTCAAATTCTGGTTGAGATTCCGCATTATGAATAGCACCTTTCAAGTTAGCATCAGCATCAATAGCTGCTCCTACATAAGCTACCTGCTGCCAGGTCGGGCGGCTTGGCTTGGCGAAGCCAAGTTCCTCAAAACGCTTCCCCATTTCGGTGTACAGGTTCTCTCCGGTAACGCCCCGGTATCTAACATTCTGGCGAAAGAAATTCATATTATCACCATGCGTACACAAACGCACTTTATTAATGGCATCCAAAGCATCTGCAATAGCGTAAGCCGTTCCTTCAGCCATATATTTAGCCGCTTTTTCTTTATTAGAAGCATGCTGATTAATTTCAGCCGCTCCTTTCATCCAGCCTTCGTAGAATTTTCTGATCTTATCTTTATTCTTTTGTACGAAAGATTCCTTAGCGATAAAAACATCAGCGATAATGTGTGAGGCAGTACGCGTACTTTGTAAAATGGTTGCCCCTGGCACTTCTCTTACCGCTACTTCATCATCAGGACTCCAAACGACTGCAGCATCTACTTCGCGGCTTTTAAAGGCTGTAGCTGCGGCAAAGTTGTCCGGCATTTCCACCACTTTGATATCTTTAAGAGTCATATTTGCAGCATCCAGCATCTTGATCAAAAAAGTCTGAGAAGGGGTAGAAGGCGTAACAGCTACTTTTTTATTCTTCAAGTCATTGATGCTCTTTATTCCTCTTTGTGCAATGATCGCATCCCCTCCCCTCGACCAGTCGCACTGTAATACAATACGAGGGTCGTACTCCATCAGTCCTTCCATTTCGGTAGGTAATGCATCCGCAGTTGTTCCTAACAAATGAACTCGATCGGACTTCCATGCCTGACGAGAAGCATTAAAATCATCGATTAATTCGAAGCGTACTTTCAGACCATATTCTTTGTAATAACGAGAGTTCCGATTTGGCATCCAGCCTTCATTGAAATACAGGCCGGGGGCATATCCACCCCAGGTGAATAACTGAACAATCAATACATCGTCATTATCCTTAGAAGTAGGTGCAGGCCGGGATTTGTCTGCCGGAGTTTCATTTCCACTGTCTTGTTCGGAAAGATCAAGATTAGTAGCTTGATCTTGCAGGTTTTTACCGAATTCAGTATTATTCAGTACCCAGCGGCCACCAAATACGATAGCTGCGAGGATAGCCAGAGTGATCAGGAATTTTGAAAAAGTAGTTAGTCGTTTTGCCATGATTAAGAATTTTAATAACTCTTGATGCTGTGGATAGAGCAGCCTATTTCCTAAGAAAATAAGCTGCTCTATCCACAGCATCAAGAGCTAAAAGCTTACTTGTTTACTAAAAATCAAAGAAGTTATCATATTGATTGCGGTGTCCTGCTTCGCGCTGAGGCTTTGCTATAGGCTCGTTTAAGTCAAGGATTTCATCCTCTTTTTCAGCTTGCAGTAATAGAGTTTCTTTATCTTTTCCTAATAATAGGGAAGCTCCCTCTTTTTCCCATTTTTCCAGCATTTTCAGACCTTCCTCCTCAAATACACCATTTTGTAGATCCACTGACGACATAAAGTTGGAAGATACCTCCATAAAGCGCTCCATTTCACCGACTTTACTAGCCACATCATCAGCGATGGCTTCCATTGCGGAATCGAACATAGCCCTTCTGTCGGGGTCGCCTGAAATAATGCTCATAGCGGAGTTCATCGCAGAATGAGAAGCATGAATCGCCTTGCGCTCTTGTTCTTTCACTTTTACCTGGTCTTTTATATCCTCTTTAAGGATTTCTGAATTTTGGTACATCTTTTTAAGAACGCGATACAGTACCTCCATTTTTGTATAGAGATCTTCCAGGCGTATATTGGATTCCTTCAGGCGACCAGCTTTACGCGACTTTAGGATCATAATGTCCCGCTTATTGGTTTGTTTAGCCTTGCTAGCGAGGGTAAGGTTACTTTCGATCTCCTTTTTATTTTTGTGAATGATTTCATTCAACTTATGCATTTGGCCCCTTAATTGAGCCACCTGCTTGCTCATTTTGGAGAGATTAGCCTCCAGGTCATCTACATAAGATTTGAGAATTCCGATAGGGTCAATTTGCACAAAGAGCCCTGTTACCCAGCGCATCACACTCTTGTACATGTACCAGACCAGATTGCGCATCTTAGGATCCAGTACCATATAAATAATAGCTCCCAGAGCAACAAGCAGAATGCTCAAATAAAGCGTATTCTCGATTATAGAAGTTAAAAAAGGCAATGCCAAGTACAGTAAATACCCGCCACCAGCAAGCAGGCCGACCAGGAAAATGGCCCCGGTGGTACCTTCGGGGCGTTTCCAGAATGATTTAGATTTCGTGCTATTCATTGAGTTCATATCTTTGATTTTAAAATTAAGTTAACTTTTTAAATACTTGCCGATGTTTTGGACATCGGCTTGAATTTTATCGACAATTTGATGATAAGAAACCTCAAAATCATTTTTTGTCTTAATGATTTTCTGTTTTGCTTCTCCCAATTGATGATTCAGTTCTTGTAATTCCTTTTGGTGCTTTTCAATACCTTCTGTAAGTTCTTTTATTTTAGCCGACTTTTCCTTGATCTGCTTGTCGATTTCTGCCATTTCAGCTTCCCGGGCATTTATCTGAAGGTCCTGTTGATTGGTTAAAGCTGCCTCGAATTTTTCTTCCTCTTTTTGAAGCACCTGGAGATAGTGATTAGCTGTTTCCAGTAATTTTTCTGCAGAAACGCCCATAGTTACAGCAGAAGCAAACGCAGACCTGTAACGAGTAGGTTCATCGGGAATGAGTTTCTCTAAGGATTTGAGCGTACTCTTAAACTCAAGATAATCAAAGCCTTGCAAATTGCCTTTTTCCATGGCTGCAATTAGTATTTCTACAAAATGCTCCGAAACTTCTCCTTTTAAATCTACATCTGCCGAAACAGCATTTTTTGAGGCGGCAGTATTTACCCGTACCTCAGGATCTTCGGTTTTAGGCCTGGCCTTTTTCTCTTCTTCAATAATGAAAAGCCCTTTTAAATTTTTAAAAAAACTCATTGATTCTTTTATTTTGAAAAGAAGAAATGATGAATGTGTCTAAAAATACACCTTCTTACTCAAAAATCACAAACAAATGGAACACTAATTTCATTTATCCATTTCCGTTGCATCTTCTGGTTCTTTCTTCTTTTTATATCGAATATCCCGATTTACTGCGATACTTGCATTTAACTCAAAACCAATAAGCAAGCTAAAGGAATTAATCTGAATCCACAACATTAGAACAATTATAGCCCCGATTGGCCCGTAAAGTTCGTTATAACTCCCAAAATTATCGACGTAAAAGGAGAAACCCAGGGAGGCAATAATGGATAGAACGGTCGCTAGGGTCGCTCCGGGAGAAAACAAATTCCACCTCTTCCGGGCAGACACACCATAGCGATAAATAAAGGCAACCCCCAAATAGATTAAAATGATAACTGCCAGCCACTGAATTAAAGAAAAGCCCAGTATGGTGAAGAAGTCCTTACTGATAAATTCCAGTAATAATTGACGTAGATAATTTCCCAATACTATAAAAGCCACTGACCCAATCAGGAGAGCCCCCAGTAAAAGTGTAAGTTTAATTGCTACAAGCTGCTTTTGCCATACTGTTCTCCGGATAAAAGTCTCTTGGTAAGATTTTTCAAACCCCCGCATGGCCGCTAACATCCCATTCGAGGAGAAAAACACTGCCAAAAAGAAACTTAATGATAACAAGCCTCCTCGCTCTCGCGTAGCTATGTCTCTGATCCGGTTAAAAAGTGCTTCTCCCGCTTCATTTGGCATGATCTGCTTTATTTGAAGATACAAAGTATCCTGGAAATTGGAGAAAATCGGAAAAAAGGGAATCAAGGTAAAAAGTACAATCAGGGAAGGGAAGATGGCCAGAAAGAAGCTGAAAGCCATGGAGTTGGCCCTGGTCGTTACATCTTGCCGCTGGAATTCTTTAATAATAAATGAAATGACATCATAGAAAGGGATACGGTAAAAACCAGGCATAGAATGGGTCTTCGACCATTTTAGCACTCTTACTACGATAGGATGATTAGCGATGTAGTTATTGATCTCCTGACCAGTTGGTAATCTCACTTAACAATCAAGTTTTCTCAAAAAAAGGAATTAATCTTTCCATCAATGGGTCGGGCGCTAAAATCGTTTTATTTTGCTGATTATCCCAAAAACAAAGCTTAACCTTTCCTGCATTGATCAATTTTTTAGCTTCATTGAATATTTCAACATGGAAAGTAATAAATTTATCTGGCAGTGCCCTCAGTTCTGTTCGCACAGTCAGGAGATCATCGTAGAAAGCGGGTCTCAAATAGCGCACCTCCATTGACACTACCGGCATCATTACGCCCCATTCCTCCTCCATTTGCTTGTAAGTAAGCCCTATGGATCGCAGCATTTCTACTCGTCCAACCTCAAAATACTCTGCATAACGCCCATAATACAAATAGCGCATTTGGTCTGTTTCTGCATAACGCACCCGGATTAAAGTTTCATGTCTCATCATAATTATTACTCTATAACCTAATACTCTGGAACCTAAGGATAAATAATTCCGTTCCCCGTTAACCGCATTCCGTTAACCGTTAACCGTTTCCCGTTAACCGCACATCGTTTCCCGTTAACCGTTAACCGTTGGCCGCGTATCTTCCCCCCACCGATAGCTATTCAATTCAAACCCGGCCAAATCCAGAATCCGATCTATAACCGTGAGGGCTAGATCTTCAAAGGTACTAGGTTTGCTGTAAAAAGAAGGAATTGCAGGGCAGATTATTGCTCCTGCCTCTGTTAATAGTTTCATATTATTGATATGAATCAAGCTAAAAGGAGTATCGCGAGGCATTAAGATTAAGCGCCGGCGTTCCTTCAGGATAACATCGGCAGCTCTGGTAGTCAGGTCATTAGAAATTCCGGAAGCTATGCGCCCCAGTAAGCCCATTGAGCAAGGACAGACTATCATCGTATCGTATTTTGCAGAGCCGGAAGCGAAAGGCGCCATAAAATCCATTTTTTCATAAAATTGAAAAGGATAATGTTCATAAGATGCTTCTCCCAGCTCATACTCCCAGTTAAACCGGGCATTAGAACTCATCACTACCCCTACAGCTTCCCATTGACCTTTTAACTCCACAAGTCTATCCATTAATACTTTAGCATAAATCGAACCGCTAGAGCCCCCCACAGCAATTACTATTTTCTTCATTTGAATGTATTTTATGTAAATCGTAAACCGTTCCCCGTTCCCCGTTAACCGCAATTCGTTTTCCCGAAACTTAAACTACTTTTAGAATAAACTCTTATATCTTTGTGAAAAATTCCCACTTATTATGAAATCGACTTTCTTATCCTTAAGTACAGGATTTTTTATTCTTCTTTCGGGTATTTATTTACCAGATCTTAGCCCGGCTAAAAAAGTTTCGCCTCTTACAGAGGTCAAATGGTATACCTGGGAAGAAGCTATGGAAGCCAACAAAAAAGAGCCAAAGAAGTTTTTTATCGATGTTTATACCGATTGGTGTGGATGGTGTAAAAGGATGGATCAAAACACGTTTGCTCACCCCAAAGTATCTCGATATCTGAACGAAAACTTCTACCCGATCAAATTCAATGCAGAGCAGCGGGAAGATATTCTTTACGATGGTCAGACTTTTAAATACGTCGCCAACGCAGGACGTCGCGGAGTCCACACCCTGGCATACGCACTTCTGGACGGACAGATGGGCTATCCTACAGTGGTTTATCTGGATGAAAACGCTGCCCGGATCATGATCTCTCCCGGTTACAAGGATGTAGATATGATCATGAATGAATTGCGCTTTGCAGCAGAAGAACACTTCAAAACCACCAGTTGGGAAAAGTATAATAGCGGGGAACAGCCAACGGTAAACGGCAAACGGTAAACGGGGAACGGCTTAGACGATTTCTGCTACTACAAAAGTACTTCCGCCTACATAGATCAGGTCATTGGGATAGGCATTTTCTTTAGCAGCTTTCAGGGCATTTTTAACACTTACGTAGGCTCGGCCGATAAGATTAAAAGCTTTGGCTTGTTCTTTTAATTCTTTGGCATCCAGGCCACGAGGAATATTTGGTTTAGCGAAATAGTAGCGTGCATTTTTAGGGAGGAAGACCAATAGCTGTTCAGGTTCCTTGTCATTTACCATGCCGAGAACGATGTGCAGCTGTTCATGAGGGATCTTATTCAATTGTTCCATCGCCAATGCCATCCCACCGGGATTGTGGGCACTATCACATATTATGGCCGGAGACCTACCCAGCAATTGCCAGCGGCCAATAAAACGTGTCAAAAATCGGAGATCTTTTAAACCCTTTCTGAGCATGAATTCATCTAAAGAAAAATCATTGAAGTGAAAATCAAACTGATGAATTGCTTCCAAGGCCGTAATTAAATTTCGAAGCTGGTAAGCACCGCTTAAATTAACTTGAAGGTTTGGATAGACTAATTTTTCGTCTTTATAAACATTATAAACCGAAAAATCCAATCCCTCTTCCACAAAATCCCCTTTCCAACGATCGCTAGCATAGGAAATTGGAGCACGGTTTTCTTTTGAAACACGCTCAAAAACAGGCGTTGTTTCAATTTGTTTTTCACCAATGACAACAGGTGTATCCGGTTTGATAATTCCCGCTTTCTCGCCGGCAATTTTTTCAAGGGTATCTCCCAGGAATTTGGTGTGATCAAAGCTGATATTAGTGATCACGCTAAGTAACGGTTTGAGGATATTAGTAGAATCCAGACGGCCACCCAGCCCCGTCTCAATTACTGCGAAATCAACTTTTTCTTTTTTAAAATAGTAAAAAGCCAATGCCACTGACCATTCAAAAAAGGAAGGCATTACTTCAGCAAATAGCTCTTTATATTTTTCGACAAATTCGACAACCTCTTCTTTCGGGATCAACAGACCGTCGACCTTTACCCTTTCTCTGTAGTCCCGGTAGTGTGGAGAAGTATATAAACCCACTTTAAAGCCATGTGCCTGGAGCATAGCAGCGATGATGTGGGAAGTAGACCCCTTTCCATTTGTACCTGCAATATGGATGGATCGGAAAGCTTTTTCGGGATGGCCTAAAATTTCGCTAAGGCGGATGATGTTTTTCAAATCTTTTTTGAAAGCCACTGGTCCTTGCCTTTGGAACATCGGTAGTTGAGAGAAAAGATATTGGAGCGTTTGTTGATACTTTGCTTTAGTTGACATTGTCTGTTGGCTGTTTCATCTTTTACCGCAACTTGGATTACTTAGCTTTAAAGTTGTAGATAATTACGCCACATTGTTTATCCAGTGTCCCGGAATTAAACGTCCATTTCATGGCATTCTTTTTAGCCAACGCGATGAGGTTAGCATCATTACTGGTACTCGCAATATTATCTACCTGACTTTTTTGAGTATACTCCGCTTTTATAACTCTTCCGCCATCATCCACACAAACTTCGATAAGAACCCTGCCGTAAGAATTAATATTTGATTCAACCGGTGGGCCGCTTCCTCCACGATCACCAAGACCTCTACCCACTCTACCCGCTCCGGTACTCACTCCCTCCAGCAGGTCTGAATTCCCCCCATTAGGATCTCCCTGGTTACCAGGATTTCCGCCATCACCTTGCCCCTTACCCTTATCTTTATTTTTATTAAGGCCTCCAAAGATATCCTCTTTCAATTTATCGGCATCTGCTTTTTTACGTGCTTCATCTTCTTTACGTTTTTTTTCTGCCTCTTCCGCTTCCTTTTTAAGGCGTTCTTCTTCTGCCCGTTTAGCGTCCTCTGCCTCTTTTCTTTTGCGTTCTTCTTCCTTTTGGATAGCCAATTCTTCGGAAGTATTATCGGTTACGACTTCTTCCTCCTCCACAACTGGTTCTTCCTCTACAGGTTCCGGTTCAGCCTCAACTGCTTTTTGTTTAGCTTCTTCAATTTGACGCTCTACTTCAACGGCTTCTTCAATAGCTTCCTGCACTTCTGTCACTTCAATAGGTCCGCTGGCAGGATCGTCATTCACGCCCGCTTCCGGTTGCCCAAAGCTAATCAGGATACCCTCCTGACCAGGAGGCGGATCGGGATATTGAAGAAAAGGTAAAAAGGCCAATATGAGTAACAAGGCATGCACAATGACTGAGATAATCTGTCCTTTCCGCTTATTTTTCTGCTCTACTCTATCAATTATCGATTCCATGATTGTCGTTTAGGTATTAAACGAAATAGATTTTAGTTGGATTCTAATTGGTTAAGGGATTAATGCTTATTTAACAATTGACTTGTTCAGTAGCTACGGTTGGGAGGGCATTTCATTGCTGCCCTTGAGAGGGGAAGTTTTCTTTGCGGAGAGGCAGGCAAGCACCTGCCTCTCCGCAAAATAAATTCTTCTCCAAGGCAGCGATAAAACGAATTATCCCCATCAAGCAGCTACTGAACAAATCTGATGTTAAGGCTATGAGGTAATTCGAATGGACTTTTTCAATCGAATTAGCTCTCCTTTGTTATAAAGTTCTTTTTACTTTGGCGTTGCCAAAATCGCATTAATATTATGGCGCATAGCAATATCCATAACCGTAACTACATACTCCACGGCTACCCCCTTAGCTGGGCTGATCGTAATATCCAGCTGGCGGCCACGTCGACTTAGCGTTTTGCCAGCCAGGCTTTTCAAAGCCCGGTCGAGATTATCAGCAGTGATTCTTCTTCCTTCCAAATAATAGGTACCATTAGAATTAATAGACACTTTAGGAGGTTTTGAAGAAGAGGTAGTAGGGTTTCCCTTACCCGGCAGCTTTAAATTCAGCGCATTTGGCGATACCAAAGTAGAGGTCAACATGAAAAAGATCAATAACAGGAAGATGATATCTGTTAAGGACGACATATTGAACTCCGCGCTAACTTTATTTCTTCTTTTTATACCCATAATCTAGTTTTTCTTAGGCTGTGTGGCCAGAATAGCTCTTGTATTAAGCTGAGCAGCCATGGTCATTACGCTTTGAACATTATCGAAAGGAGTTCCCTTTTCTGCTACAATGGTAATGGTCGGTTCTTCTTCCTCACTTAAGTTATTGATTTCCTCACGCAGTGCTCTCTGCAAGGACCGCACCGGAATGGAACCCCCATTCAATGTAAATTCTCCCTTTTTATCGATTCCTACAATGATATTTGTCGGAGCGACCGTTTTTATATTTGATTCCGGCAGGTCGAACTGAGGCAGGTTAACCAATGTAGAGGTCAGCATAAAAAAGATCAATAACAAAAAAATGATATCTGTTAAGGAGGACATGCTGAACTCCGCGTTTACTTTATTTCTTCTTTTTATACCCATACGAGCAATTAAGATGAGATTTATGTCAAAAAACGGAAGCTTAGATTAATTAGTTGGCTCCTGGAGCAAATCCATGAACTCTACAGTAGTACGCTCCATTTTAAATACCACTTTATCGATATTTGCTACCAGGATGTTGTAACCTACAAAAGCAAAAATACCTATAAATAAGCCCAGTGCCGTAGTAATCAAAGCCTGATAGATACCCCCGGCCAAAACACTCGGCGTAACATTTTCCGCGGTTGCCATTTCGTAGAAGGCCGCAATCATACCAGTTACGGTTCCGAAGAAACCGATCATTGGAGCAGCCCCTGCGATACTCGCGAGTGTGGACAAGTTTTTCTCCATTTTAAATAACTCCAGGTTCCCCACATTTTCGATGGCTGCATCGATATCTCTAAGGTCTTTACCTATGCGTTGTAAACCCTTTTCCACCATCCGTGCTACCGGAGAGTCCGTACTTTGACAAAGGGAACGCGCCGCTGCCAGATTATTATTCCCGACACTTGCACGAATATTGTTCATAAAATTCTCGTCGATCTTACTCGCTTTCTTGATCGTTAGATACCTTTCAATAAAAATATACAATCCAATAAAAGAAAGCACCAACAAGGCAATAATAATGATCCAACCCAGCGGACCACTGGAAACGATAACATCAAAGAAACTCTGGCTTGCTAAACCATCTTCCTCCCCTTCTAGGTTTTCCTGAAATAATAGAAGCAAATCCTGCAACATGGGTATCCGTTTTATTTTTTAGTAATTGAAATAGTCAATACATTTTACACTACAAGAAAGACAAACGTTTCTAAAGCCCCCAAATTATCAATTAAGCGCTAAATATTAAAAGAATTTTTTCCTTTTATACAATTATGCAGGAGATTATTTTAAAAAACCAAAAACTTTAGCGAAATTTCGCTAATCATACAAGACCTTTATGGTTGGGGTTCAGGAAGCAGTTCATTGCCCTAGGGCAATGAACTGCTTCCTGAACCCCAACCATAAAAGTCTTGTATATAACATTAATAAAAATCCATTATGAGAAGAATAAAGAAAACTGCTGTTTTAGGTTCCGGCACCATGGGCGCCGGGATCGCCTGCCATTTCGCCAACATAGGGCTTGAAGTATTGCTTTTGGACATTGTTCCCAGAGATTTGAGCGAAGCCGAACAATCCAACCCTAAGGCCCGGAACCGCATAGCTGCTGATAATTTGAAAGCAGCCATCAAAAGCAATCCGGCTCCTTTGTACGATAAAGCCTTCGCTTCAAGGATTAGCGTAGGGAACTTTGAAGATGATATGCAAAAAATCAAAGATTGCGACTGGATCATTGAAGTGGTCATTGAAAACCTCGCAATCAAGCATAAAGTTTTTGAACAAGTGGATCAACACCGTAAAGAAGGTTCACTAGTTACTTCCAACACCTCTGGTATTCCAATCCATCTGATGCTGGAAGGCCGCAGCGATGACTTCAGAAAACACTTCTGCGGAACTCACTTTTTCAACCCTCCACGCTATCTCCGCTTGTTGGAAGTCATTCCAACACCAGAGACCAGCCAGGAAGTCGTGGATTTTTTCATGCACTTCGGCGACCATTTCCTAGGTAAACAAAGTGTGCTTTGTAAGGATACTCCTGCATTCATTGCCAACCGCGTAGGTGTATATGCCATGGCTAAGATATTTGAACTCGCCAAAGAGCTTGACCTGAGCATCGATACAGTAGATAAACTTACCGGCCCTGCTCTTGGCCGCCCTAAAACAGGGACTTTCCGTCTGAGTGATTTGGTAGGCTTTGATGTAGCAACCAAAGTAATTCAGGGCATCAAAGAAAACTGCCCGCACGATGCTCAGGCACAGTCCATTAATCTACCTGAATTTGCACAATTTTTACTTGACAATAACTTCCTCGGCAACAAAACCGGACAAGGTTTTTATAAAAAAACCAATGAACGCGACGAAAAAGGAAAGCGCAAAATCCTTGCACTCAATTTAAAAACCCTCGAATACGAAACTCCTGAAAAAACAAGTTTGCCAAGCTTATCCACCTCCAAACAAATTGAAGATCTTGGAAAACGCTTAAGAGCCTTCACAAAACTGGAAGATGCCGGAGCTAAGCTTATTAACCGCTCTTTAGCAGGCTTATTCTCTTACGTTTCCCTCCGCATCCCTGAAATTGCTGATCAGATTTATAGTGTGGATGATGCCCTCCGCGCCGGTTTTGGCTGGAAAATGGGGCCATTTGAATACTGGGATGCCATTGGTCTTAAAGAAGGGATCGAACTAGCCGAAGCAAATGGCGAAAGCATTTCCGACTGGGCCAGAGAACTCGCCGCCGAGGGCGTGGAAAGTTTTTACAAAAGAGAAGAAGGCATTCGCAAATACTACAATCTTCAAACAAAACAATACGAGGCCATCCCTGGCGCCGAAAGCTTCATCATTCTGGACAATTACCGCGACAAAACGCCTGTTCACAAGAACAGCGAAATTACCCTTCACGATATTGGAGATGGTGTACTTTGCCTTGAATTCCAGAGCTACGCCAATGCTATTGGTGAAGGTATTTTAAGAGGAGTTCAGGAAAGCATCCAAATCGCTGAAGAAGGCGACTGGAAAGGACTAGTAATCGGTAACAACGCAGATAACTTCACTGTAGGAGCCAACCTGATGCTCATTGCGCAAATGGCCTACGAGCAGGAATTCGATGAGCTAAATATGGCCGTAAAGTTATTCCAGGACACTTCCATGCGCATTCGCTATTCTTCCATTCCGGTAGTAATGGCTACACAGGGCTACGTATTTGGTGGTGGTTGTGAGTTTTTAATGCATACGGATGCGGCCATGTGTGCCGCTGAATCTTACATCGGGCTGGTAGAAGTCGGTGTTGGACTGATCCCGGGTGGTGCCGGCACGAAGGAATTCGCCGTGCGCGCTTCGGATGAATTTGTGAAAAATGAGGTGCATATTCCTACTTTGATCGAGCGTTTTAAGACGATTGCCCTGGCCAGTGTCGGTCGCTCTGCTAATGAAGCTTACAAGCTTGGTTATCTGCAAAAACAGAAGGACGAAATCGTAGTCAATACCCTCCGCAATATCGGAGAGGCCAAGAAAAAGGTACTTGAATTAACGGAGCACTACACTCAGCCTATCCAGAGAACGGATGTACATGTATTAGGTCGCCAGGGCTTGGCTGCCTTGTACCTGGCAGCGAATGAGTTGCGCCTGGGTCTTTACGCCTCCGAGCATGATATTAAAATTGCCCAAAAAATTGCTTTCGTGCTTTGTGGTGGCGATTTAACGGGTGCTCAGCAGGTTTCGGAACAGTATCTTCTGGATTTGGAGCGGGAGGCATTTTTGAGCTTGTGCGGGGAGATGAAGACGTTGGAAAGGATACAGCATATGTTGCAGCATAATAAGCCGTTGCGCAATTGATCACAGGTTACGCTGATGGCGCAGATGGATTCGGAGCTGCGCTCCGAGGGATGGCTAGGTGAATAAAATTGGCTGGAGGCCAATTTTATTCACCTAGCGTGGTTCAGCAAAGGCTTTAGGCTTCGCCTAACGGACAAAGATTAGCAGTGGCAATTAAGCACAAAAAATGTTATCTTTGTAGAAAACCAACCTATTGTTTAAAATGAGTGCATTGCAAGACAAATACATCAACCCTTTAACAGACTTTGGATTCAAAAAACTTTTTGGTACCGAACCGAACAAAGACCTATTGATTGATTTCCTAAACGAGCTGCTTCCCGATAAACATAAAATCAAAGAACTTTCCTACACTCCAACCGGCCAACTCGGGAGAGGAGAAATTGATCGAAAAGCAGTGTTTGATCTGTATTGTACCTCCGATTCAGGGGAGCGCTTCATCGTGGAGATGCAAAAAGCCAAACAAAATTATTTCAAAGACAGAAGTGTATACTATGCCTCTTTCCCTATACAAGAACAAGCGAAAAAAGGCGACTGGAATTACAAACTTGATGTCATTTACACTGTTGGCATCCTGGATTTTATTTTTGATGATCACAAAAACGAGTCTGAACTATTTCATATAGTAGAGTTGAAAAATCAGCGATGCGAGGTATTTTATGATAAATTGAAGTTTATTTATCTGGAATTGCCCAAATTCAAGAAGAAAGAAGAAGAGCTGGAAACACATTTTGACAAATGGCTTTTCGTGTTAAAACACTTGTCGAAACTCAATGACCGCCCGCCTCAATTACAGGAAAGAGTGTTCAAAAAACTTTTTGAAGCTGCAGAGATTGCTAAATTCAGCCCGCAGGATAGAACGGCTTACGAAGAGAGCTTGAAGTATTATCGGGATATGAAGAATGTGGTGGATACAACCTGGGCGGAAGGAAAAGCGGAAGGAAAAGCAGAAATCGCTCAGGAAATGAAACGCAATGGTGAACCCATTGAAAAGATTATGCGGTGTACAGGCTTAAGCCGGCAGGAAATAGAAAGCCTTTGATCACAGATTATGCAGATGACACAGACTTGATGAATAAAATTGGCCTCCAGCCAATTTTATTCACCAAGCCATCCCTCGGAGCGCAGCTCCGAATTCATCCGCGCCATCAGCGTAATCTGTGATCAATTGTTAGCATTTTCCAAACTTTTTAACTACCTTAATTCTTTAAATAGAAGAACAATTAAAAAAAGATAAAAATATGGACGCATATATCGTGAAAGGCTACCGCTCTGCGGTTGGAAAGGCCAAAAAAGGAGGATTTAAGAACTATCGCTCCGATGACTTGGCAGTAGATATCATTAAGCATTTATTGGAACAAACGCCTGAATTGGATACATCAAGAGTAGACGACGTAATCGTAGGTTGCGCCAACCCGGAAGGAGAACAAGGCCTCCAAATCGGACGCCAGATTTCGATGAGGGCCTTGGGGAAATCTGTCCCAGGCATGACGGTAAACCGCTACTGCGCTTCGGGCTTGGAAACCATTTCCATTGCGACCGCTAAGATCAGAGCAGGTATGGGCGAATGCTATGTCGCCGGAGGAACCGAGAACATGAGCATGATCCCAATGACAGGCTACAAATTGGCGCCAAGCTATGCTGTGGCAAGCTCTACTCCAAATTATTTAGCGAGCATGGGACTTACAGCCGAAGCGGTAAGTAAAAAATATGAGATCAGCCGGGATATGCAGGATGAATTTGCTTACAACTCCCATCAAAAAGCGGCTAATGCTATAGATCAGGGCTTTTTTAAAGATGAAATAGTGCCTGTAAGTGTAAAAGAGGTATTTGTAAAGGATAACAAACGCCAGGAGATGGAACATGTTGTGGATATGGATGAAGGCGTGCGCAGAAGTACCTCTGTTGAAGTGCTTGGGAAGTTGCGCCCGGTTTTTGCCCAAGGGGGTTCTGTGACAGCTGGTAACTCTTCCCAAACTTCCGATGGATCGGCTTTTGTATTGGTGATGAGTGAGCGCATGGTGAATGAACTAAACTTACAACCTATTGCCAGACTAGCTTCTTGCTCAGTAGCAGGGGTAGATCCGCTTTACATGGGTATCGGGCCATGCGTAGCGATCCCTAAAGCTCTACAGCAAGCCAACCTTAAACTGGAGGATATTGACTTGGTGGAACTTAATGAGGCTTTCGCCGCTCAAGCACTTGCGGTAATCAAAGAAGCTAATTTAAATCCGGATATCGTTAATGTGAACGGCGGAGCAATTGCATTAGGACATCCACTGGGTTGTACAGGCGCTAAGCTTTCTGTACAATTATTCAACGAAATGCGTAGAAGAGGAAATAAGTATGGTATGGTAACGGCTTGTGTAGGCGGTGGCCAGGGAATTGCCGGTGTGTATGAGTTTCTGAATTAATCCGCAATGCGGTTAACGGGAAGCGGTTTAGAAGTCGTTTCCCGTTAACCGTGTTTATTTTTATCTGACTAGCGTTATATCTCCCCCATATTTTTGAACCAATCCATCCACAAACTCCACTTCAGCAACAAAAACATACACCCCGGGATCCATTTCATCCCCCTGGAAAGTGCCATCCCAGCCTATACCTTCATCATTAGGAACAAAATTATCGAGTTCATAAACCAAGGAGCCCCAGCGGCTGAATATCCGCATATACCGAATAACTTTTACTTCCGGACCACTGAAAATAACCAGGCGATCATTGCGGCCATCCCCATTTGGAGAAAACACATTCGGAAAATATAACTCCCGTAACTGATCTACTTCAACCCGAACCTGATCGATTGCCTCACAACCAGAAGTTGGATTTACGGCAATGAGCGTATAAGTTGTTGTATTGAAAGGATTGGCTACAGGGTCCGGGCAATCAATACAAGATAAGCTATCAGAGGGAGTCCATGTAAAAATAATATCGTCTAAATCACCGGATGTCTGGGCATTTAATTGAGTCGACTCTCCCAGACGAATACTTACATCCTCTCCTGCGTCTATTAATAAGGGAGTCGGGCCCTGTACAATCGCTTCAAACCCTTGCACACAACCCAGGTCATCCCGCACAAATAGCTGATAACCTCCTGGCATCAAATTGTTAAATATAGAATCAGAGGTGAATGGCCCCGTTTCAAAAGCAGCGTATTGATATGGGGGCCGTCCTCCGCTCACATTTTCTACCACTAAAATACCATCTTCCTCATTTCCGAAGCAAGTAGCTGGCGTTTCAATAATATTAGCTTGAAGCGGAAGTGGATCGCTTAGAACATAATTCTCTACAATTGTACAACCGTAGCTGTCAGTAATGGTTACTTCGTAGTTACCAGATCTTAGATTAGATATAGTGCTTCCCGCTCCGCTATTACTCCACTGATAAATATATCCTGCTCCGGAACCACCCGTAACGATAGCCTCAATCACTCCATTATTATCGCCTTCACAAATGATAGGCTGTATTTCATTAAAAGTTATGCTGAGGGGAGCAGCCGGAGCTTCCACCGTAACATTCCCAATTCCTGTACACCCATCTTCATTAGTGACTGTCACCAGATGAACCCCTCCGGTAAGCATGGTGGCTGTTTCAGTTATTTCCCCATTATCCCATTCATAAGCGACTGGATTCCCGCTAGTTGTTACCGTAGCTGAACCATTGTCATCCCCGAAACAGGTAACCGGAGAAACCGGGACACCCGTCACAATAAACGGAGGTGGATCTGTAAGCTCGGTAAAAGTACTTGCTGTACAGGCATTGGCGTCCGTAATAGTTACCGTGTACACACCTTCACAAAGATTATTTTGCAAAAGTGACGTATTTCCGTTTGTCCAGTTGATATTATAAGGAGGTGTTCCTCCCGTAACCGCAATCTCAATAGAACCATCACAGGCATCGTCACAAGAAGGATCTTGTTGGGTAAGGACTTCAACTTCAAGTAAAGACGGTTCATCCACAAAAGATTCCAAAACGGTCGTTGTTCCATTCAAATCTGTAATCGTAACAGAATAAATATCAGAGGCTAAATTATTAATAGTGGTCGTTTCTCCTTCAATTGGTAAGGTAGAGGTACCATTATTGCCTGGAATATTGCCGGACCAGTCTATCGAATAAGGTGCATCGCCACCAGTAGCCGTTAAAGTTAACACTCCATCTTCATCTCCAAAACAAGAAACCGTGTCTGCCTGAATTGACGCAATCACCGGCTCAAGCATAAGCTGAATCGTTACACAAGCTGTATCCTGACAATTTTGGGCATCGGTGATAAGGGCACAGTAAGTACCTTCCGTCAAATTGGTAATGGTGTCGGTCGTTTGTCCACCAGTCCACAACACAGTGTAAGGAGGTTCTCCACCAACGATATCTAAAGCGGCTATACCATTTGGAAATACAATCGACGAACTAGGCTGAACCTCAACGGCCGTAGCGACCAGTTCATCAAGTACTACAAGATCGACAAAAACCGTACTATCGCAGCCATTCAATAATGGAATAGGCATAACATAGGTACCCGTTGAATCAATTTCTACTCCACCTACGATAATACTTTCGTTATAACAAACCGTTGTATCCAGTTGTGATTGAGGAGGAGGAACCCCACCATCTGTTATGGTAATATCAAAAATACCGGCATCATTCGCGGCGGTTCCATCAATCAAAATCCAATAAGGAATATCCGGATCCAGGCACTCTACTTCCAAACTTTCGTCATTATTTGATCCATCATGATTAACGCCTTCCAGAACTCTAAACCCATTGCATTGATTATTGCTAGAGCTGAAAAGCACAATTTCAGCATTAATGGTATAAAGAGGCTCTTGGCTGCTCACTACTTCAATAATAACATGGCCAGTAGAAGGAGGCATGAACTGAAACCAAACCCCTTTTCCAATTCCAAAATTACCAGGTATCCCCGGAGGATCTCCAAGTTGATTGGCGCATTCATTCGTTTGATTAATGGCCGAAACCATCCCTCCGTCAGGCACTACGCCCAAATCTTCTGACTCACAGCGCGTATTTCCTGCTTCAATTGCTCCCGGATCTTGGATTTCCAGGCCGAAAACACCAGCCTGAGCAGAAGCTATATTGAGCGGAGAGCCATCCACAAGTATGTAATAAGTGGTGTTCGGTTCCAGACAACGTCCAAACATGATCTGATTGAATGAAAATTGATTCCAGCCATCGGCTACATATTCCAGATTCCCGCTACAGGTACCATCATCTGTAGTAAATAAGCCTATCTGAAGCTGTATATCATCTCCCAGGCCTTCAGGATCAGCGGTAGCTGCGATAGGGATAAAGTCACCTGAATTTGGTCCGGTAGTAAAAGAGAACCAAACACCTTGTTCGTTGAGCCAATTCCCAATGGCAGTAGGTTCTCCTGTGTTGGTAGCACAGAAATTGTTATAACTGCTCAATGTGGCATCTCCTAGCGTAACACCAGGGGAAAGAACTCCCAAATCAATCGCACCACAGATATCATCATTTGGAACATTGGCGGTATTGCCATTATCAATTACTTCAATAGTGAAATTCACACTACCACTTGAAGACTCTACGGATGGAATGCTCAAGGTATGGGCCACGGCCTGTCCCAGGCCAGGTACATTAAAATCCTGGCAAACAATTTCGGAGCACTCCTTAAAAAAGTTCGTACAACTAAAGAACAAATCCAATTCAAAAGCTTCAAAACACACATTTAGGGTCTCAGGAGCCAAGTCGATACAATCAAAGGCCTCTTCATACTGAACGAATGGAGGATTCTGAAAACAGGCTCCATCAGCAGGATATACCTGTAGTCCTTGCCCTTGAATGTTAACTCCCCACTGAAAGTCAGGGCCACTGAAAATATCATCACAAATGGAGGTGGAATTTCCTCCTGTTACGGTAACCCGTACAATGACCTCCGCCTTGACTGTAAAATACGTGCAAGTGGAAAGTAAGCAAATGAATAAGATTTGAAAAAATTGTTTTCTCATAATAGGTTATTAAAATTCATTCATTAGACTTGTTCTGCAGCTGCTGAATGGGCTTAAATTTACAAATGGTATCGAACTTCTGTCAAAGAATCTAAAATTAAAGGTCACTCACCATAAGGTTGCACCCTCTGATATCACTCCCGTCCAAACGTCCCAGAACTTCAAATGCGCCGCTTTCATAAACTCTCCCCAGATCATCGGTTGCAATAAAACAGCAGGTATCGATGTTAGCGAAATCAATAACATTTAATAGACCCGTGTTACCTGCTTTTTGTGTGCTGAAGGGATCATTTATTTCTCTACAAAACACTTTCATGGTAGGGCCGCATTGAAACAAACCTGCTTCTTTCGAGTAAGCCTGCGATTGCAGTTCTGTCATCCCATATTCGGAATGAATGCACTCTACGGAGAATGCCCCCTTCAGAATATGGTGTAATTCTTCCCTGATCAGTTCTTTTCGCCGTCCTTTCATCCCTCCGGTTTCCATAAAGATCACTTCGTTAAAATCATATGGATACTTTTCAGCAAAATCCAATAAAGCAAAACTCACTCCCAAAACAATCGTTGGAATTTTCTTTTCCTTTAACGATCTTAATTTTTCAAATAGTTTATTAAAATCATATAAAAAGAAGCCGCTTTCTGAATAACGTGAAAGCTCTATAAAACGCTTCGCCATGTAAACTAAAGAGGAGTTACTCCTTTCCAGATAAGATGGCAACAAAGCTAATATACAATATTCTCTAATATCTCCGTAAAATGCCTCGAAGTTCCTTTGGCTAATTTGAAAATACCATTCCAGAGAAGAAATGAAATGCTTACTAGTTGTACTGCTCGTAGTACCACTGCTTTCAAAACATCTTTCTTCATCCCACTTTCCGGACTTTATGACGTAATTTTTAAAAAAGGTAATGGGCAGGAAAGGAATTTCATTTGGCTCACGCACTTCTCCTTTTCTTTTTCTGACCAAATCCACATAGGCTTTATAAAAAGGGTTACTTTTATACTGATACTGAAAAACCTCCATTATCAGGGGTTCGAGATCCCCGTGATTAATATTTTTGATCTTTTCTTTCAAAACGGTTACATCCTGTAAATCCATAATTGCTCTGGAGTTCTTTGATTGCTGGTAAAACTATTTCAGAATAAAGCCTTTTGACAGAAATATCGTTTAAAGAACGAATTTGATTTGCCCTTCAGCTGACGAACGCCCCATTTTAGCATATTGATAACGCTCTATTTTTTGGTAACTAACAACTAATAAGCCAATACATTCGTTCTAAAACTGGAGCTATTTAGGAAGATGTTCATTTCCCTCGGCATGATAATTTTTTATTTTGGGGAAGGGCGGCTTCTTGATTTTTTCGAAAAAATCAAGAAGCCGCCCTTCCCCAGGGACAAAATTTCCCAAACGAGGATACTGAACTACTTCAAAAAAACTTCAATTTTAAAAAATATCATTCTTTGGCAAGTTGTGTAGAATTACTGTCAAAGAGCCAAAATTATTAACCGACCTTTTATGAAGCCATACTTAGTTTTATTGATCATTGCCCTCTCCATAGGAGCTTGTGTTGAACCTCCGGATTATTCCGTTACTCCGGAAATCGAGTTTGTCTCAATGAATAAAGATACAATATTACAAGGCTCTACAGGAGTAAGAGATGAACTTCGGGTTACTTTTTCTTTTCGCGATGGCGACGGTGATCTAGGCTTTGTGGACTCTGAAGAAAGGCCTATACTGATTACCGATACCAGAGACTCTTCCAGCTTCCTCATCTTTCAGTTCGACCCGCTTCCTGAACTTGGGGCGGGCAATGGAATTTCCGGAGAGATTACCATTCTTCTTAAAAGTGAATCCGGAATTTGCTGCATTACCGAAGAGGGAAATAATGGATGCGACCTCATAACTCCGGAAATGCCAATAGATACCGTTACTTATAAAATCCAGCTGATCGACAGAGCCGGAAATGAAAGCAATGTAATCGAAACACCGAATATAATCATCAAATGTGAATAATTCAGGGGTAAACGGGGAGGAAAAAATTATTCACTCCCCGTTCACCGTTCCCCGTTTACCGCGAAAATCCAATCAATATTTTTTTTCAACAAATTGAGGGTTTGATGTTCCAGAGAGCCTTCTTCAGGTTCATGAGCATAAGCCCAATGGGCTCTTGGAGGCAAGCTCATCAGAATGCTTTCCGTTCTTCCGCTGGTATCTAAACCAAATTTGGTTCCTCTATCCAATACTAAATTAAATTCTACATATCTTCCCCGGCGCAGGAACTGCCAGGCTTGCTCTGCTTCTGTGTAAACTTTATCTTTATATTTTCCGGCAATGGCTGTGTAGACAGGCGCAAAAAGCTCTCCCACATCTTTGACAAAGTCAAATCGAATATCTTTTGTAAATTCTTCCCCTTCGCTCAACCGATCAAAAAAGATACCTCCGACGCCTCTGGTTTCATTGCGATGTTTTATAAAAAAGTAGTCATCTGCCCATTTTTTGAATTCCGGGTAATAGGAAAGATGATGCTTATCACAAATTCTTTTAAGTTCCTGATGAAAATAACGGGCATCTTCAGGAAAAACATAATGAGGCGTCAAATCGATTCCTCCACCAAACCACCATACCCCTTTTTCTTCAGTTGCATGCGGTTCTACTTCAAAGTAGCGAACATTCATGTGAATAATCGGCACCCAGGGATTTACAGGGTGTAAAACGATAGATACCCCTGTTGCAAAAAATATTCCCGGAGCAATTCCTAAAGCTTTGCTGATTTTTTCCGGCATTTCTCCATGAACAGCGGAAAAGTTAACGCCTCCTTTTTCAATGACCTTTCCTTCGATGATGCGTGTACGCCCTCCGCCACCACCTGGGCGTTCCCATTGATCCTGTTGGAATTCACCTTCTCCGTCAAAGCCTTCCAGTTGCTCACAGATCCGATCCTGTAAGCCCTTAAACCAATCGGCAATTATATCCTTATTTACCATTAAACCAAGCCTAATTTTGCCTGAGCCGTTTCAACCACTTTTTTTGAGCTGCCGGCCAGAACGGTTTCATCAATAATGACAACAGGGCGCTTTAGAAAGGTATATTCGTCCAGGATGAGCTGACGATAATCTTGTTCAGTCAGTTCTTTTTCTGCCAGCCCCATGGAACGATACTTCATGGCCCTTCTTGAGAACAGGCTTTCATAGGAACCTGTCACTTCGGCCATGGCATCAAGCTGATCAGGGGTAATTTTATTTTCTTTAATATCCTGCAATTCAAAGCCTTCGCCATCATTAAGGGCGGCAATTACTTTTTGGCAAGATTTGCAGTTGGTAAGGTGATATATTTTTTTCATGAATTCCTAGCAATATTTAAAAGGATTTAATAGGAGATGTGGAATAATTCATCATTCCAACATGCTTTACGAATATTTCTTCCGCATATTTTTCTCCTCAAAAACGGTATAAAGCTCAACAAAATCTTTTAATGGACTTCGCAGCAATTTATACATTAAAACTTCTTCTACCTGGAAGAAACCAGCAGACTCATCCATGTAGACATTTATACTAATAGGCTTTTCAACCCCCTGTACAATTTCTACTTTGCTGATAGCGGCGGCAGAATATTGATGGATATCCCCTACTCTACCATTTACCAATTTAAATGAACCTTTTCGAGCCCGTCCATATTCCAGATCACAACCATCAGCGATCAAAAGAATTCCGGCTTCTCTGGAAGAGACTTTCTGAGTACCCATATGACCAGAGATAGCTTCTACAATCATTGATTTCAAGCCAACTTTAAGGAGGCTTGAAGGTTTGCCATATAATTCATCCAGAAGTTCATCAATGAAGTTTCCAACCAAAACCAAGGCAAAAAACTCATGGCGCTGACGATTAATGGCCATACCAATATCGTGCAGAAAAGCCGAAATAATTATACTTACCAGGCTATCCTCAAAAGCCCCCCAGTTCTCTTCTTCTGCCGATAATTGAATGCCGTTTTCTTTGAGTAACCTGGCAATCTGGATGGAATACAAGGTTACTTTCCTCATATGTACCCGGCCATGATCATTGATCTTCAGACGAATTTTGGAAACGATATTGGCCATTTCCTGAAAATCGTTGATGTATTTGGAATGGATTAAGTTTTGGGCAGCCATTAGTGGCTTACCCTCCAACTTATTGAATATGGCCGAATCCAGATCTTCTATAATGTTATTGGAAATCATTTGTCAAGTATTATAACCAGCCTTTTTCCTTAGCCTCTTTTTCGTTTGCTTTTTTGTGATCGGCCAGGAACTTTTCTAAACCTATATCTGTAAGGGGATGTTTAAGCAAACCAAGGATGCTATTCAGAGGGCAAGTTACCACATCAGCACCATTGCGCGCAGCGTCTACAATATGTTTAGCGTTTCGGATAGAAGCAGCTAAAATTTCCGTTTCAAACCCTTGGATGGCGTAGATTTCTGCAATTTCAGCAATTAAGTCCATCCCGTTCCAGGTAATGTCATCAATTCGGCCAATGAAAGGCGAAAGGTAAGTTGCGCCGGCTTTTGCCGCAAGGATAGCCTGACCAGCAGAAAAAACAAGCGTGCAATTGGTACGAATCCCGATAGAGGAAAAATGACTTAAGGCTTTTACACCTTCCTTGATCATCGGCACCTTAACCACAATATTGGGAGCTATCTCTGCCAGGCGCTTTCCTTCTTCTACGATTCCTGCAGAATCTGTAGAGATTACCTCTGCACTAACATCTCCTTCTACCAAATCGGCGATCGCCTTGTAATGGTTTAAAATGTTTTCTTCTCCACTGATCCCTTCTTTGGCCATAAGGGAAGGATTAGTTGTAACGCCGTCCAGAATACCTAAATCTTTAGCTTCCTGGATTTGCTCAAGGCTGGCTGTATCGATAAAAAATTTCATGATATGTGTTTTGTAATGATTTTAAGATTTGCTAAAAACAGAAAACCACGAATACAGTACTACTCATCACTGCATTCGTGGTTTATAAAAGGGGTGAGACATCACATCGCATCGCTACGACCTCCTACCCTTGCTGCGTTTCCACCCTGGGGGGATTCAGAGGGAGCTGATCGTATGATGCTCACCGACTGCAAATATAAGAGTTTCATCGGAAAGATGCAAACTTTTTGATTACGTTTAAGATGTTTAGAGGATAAAGGAAGTTTAGAAAGCTGTTTAATCATAACTTTATAAGTTACTTAAGTAGTCCACGGAAATAGACTATATAAATAATCTTTGCCCTCTGTAGAAGTATTTTTTGCTTGGAGATCGACACTTTTTTGGAATTTTTCGAAGAAAAATTCCAAAAAAGTGTCGATCTCCAACTCAAAAACCTTCCTGCCAAGAGCATCGATAGTTTATTCAGTTTAATTCCGCGAACTACTTAACTCCCAAAATACCAATTAGTTATGGTTTTCGATAATAACTTTAGCTGAGTAAACTTTTCCATCAATAGCATTTATCTCAAGAAAATAAATCCCTGCTTTCAGATGACCGACATTCAATGTGTAAGTATCCTGGCCTCCTCTCTTATCCGACCAAAGCTGCTTTCCTTGTAAGTCGAACAACCGCATGGTTTGCCAGGCTGGCAGGTTTTCTAAAAAAACAAATTCCTTGGCCGGAAGAGGATATAATTTTATACGATGATTTAAAAATATTTCCTTGTTAGCAACTCCCTCATCGGCAATTGGAAGAATGATTGAAGAGGGGTAAATTTGTCCAAAATAAAGTGTATTCATTGCAATGAGAGGATTAACCAAGGTGTCAATATTGCCGTTGGGATACATGGCTCCGCCTGTATTGCTATTCCGGTTAAAGCGGGGATAATTAGAGGACGTCACAACTATTCTCAGTTGATGCCCGGCACTAAAAGTATGCGCCAAATGCTCAAACTCCAGTTCAATCTCATACACCTCTCCGGGGTTCATGTAGGCCGTATCGGCAATAGTAAACCCCTGCCGACAATGAAGACGCAGAAAAGACTCGCCAATAATATAGGATTTACCATTCGGATAAACATCCGTTAAGCGTAATGCGATATCAGTATCCTTGCGATCTGACCCGAAGAAAAGCTTTGCTTTAATAGCCCCTTGAATAGTTAAGTCTTCGTTGAAGGGGGATGTAGAAAAAACCAGATTATCCATTCGCCCTTCCACTTTGGTTGAGATATCTAGCGGCCCTACGTTTGTTTGGAATAAATCCGACGAAAAGGTCTTTCCTCCAATGGAGGGCGAAGGATCCACAGGGTCGTATTCATAACTTTTAGAAGACTCCATATAAGGAGGAATGGTATTTCTTAAACTATGATCATCATCAAAATAAAGTGTTTGAGTGATCGTATTCTCAGGCGGCCAGCTTTCGGAATGCTCCCAACTATTTTTCCCCATTTGATAATACTGCACTTTTGGGCTGTTCTGCCACTCATTTGAAGCATCAAGCAAATGGTAATTAAAAAACTGCAAGGCCAGGGAGTCGTCCCAATTGAATGATCCGGGGAAATTCAGTTCTCCTTGATTCGGATTGCCTACCTTATTATGTGTCCACGGCCCCATCAACAAGCGATGCTCTTCCTGAACATCCGAGTCAGAACTGCTTACCAGGGTATCAAACATGGTAATGCAATCATCGGTATTGTGGTCGAACCACCCGCCAATTATCAACATGGGTACTTCTATATCCTCTGGGTACATAGAGCCATTTTCCGTAAGGGTCCAAATCAAATTATGATACGGGTTGGCGGAGATTAACCCCTGCGTCCCAAAATAAGTGCCGACAAATTGAATGTAATCCACTCTTGCGGCACCCCCCGGAAAATATTTCTCATAATGTATTTGAGGAGAAACAACAATGGGGACAGCACATACTAAATGTTCCGGTTTTTCCGCAGCTGTCTGGAATTGAATACTTCCCAATGCAGAAGGACCCCAAGTTCCAATCTTCCCATTTGACCAGGATTGCCCGGCGATCCACTCCACTACATCGCGCCCGTCCTGCCCTCTGTTTATATCTATGGCACAAGCAGGTAGAGAAGCAAAATAGCAACGCCAATCGACTACGACGAATGCGTATTCACTTGAAGTTATGTCAAACCCCACCCCTAGAGGCAGCCCACTAATCAAGAAGGCATTTTTGTTGTAAGGAGTTTGAATTAAGAGCGTAGGAAATTCGCCTGTTTCATTTGGCAAATATAGATCTCCAGCCAGTTCCATTCCATCCGTCATTGGTATAGACAAAGGTATTGGATCTAATTGTGCCATTCCTGATTGAATGCTCCAGAAGAAAAGAAAAAGGAGATAGATTGGTTTCATATTTGGTTATTAATTGCTTTAAATAGGGTTACAATATAGCGATTCTCGCTATGGAAATCAACATAAATCGCAAACTTCGATGGATTGCTACTGTTCGCCCTCTTTGGGCAAAACCTCCGTTTCTTCTCCAAAAAACTGGACAAACTGCTGCATTGCACCAGCCAATTGAGCATTATTGGTAGCCTTCATGTAGGTATCTGCAAGCCCTCTTAATGTCTGGAACATGAAGCGATCCATTTCCATCACTTGCATTTCCTTCGTCCACAGGTCAATTTTAAGCGTATCCAAGGTTTCTTTATCGAAGAGTGACACCAGCATAGCCTTACACTCTTTGGGCGTAGGTCCTTCCGGGTTATTCTCTGATTGCCACTTAATGCTCACAGGAATTTTTTGCTCATCCAATCCAATGATGAGCTTTATTTCAGAGGTAGACTTAATTTCTGACATGATATTGTTTTTTTTACGAAACATGAGTCATCCTGAATCTTAATAAACTTCATGTTGTCGCAATAGTTAATAATAGATGCTGCAAGTCAATATTCTAGGACCGGCCTTATTCAATTTAGCTTTTTGAAAGGCTGGCAGCCGTTAAAAGAATGTTCCGATTTTTATTATCTCAGCAAAAACGCCAGCAGCAGTTACTTCGGCACCTGCGCCAGGCCCTCGAATCACCAGAGGGCGTTCTTTATAGCGTTCAGTGGTAAAAACCATCATATTATCGCTTCCATTTAAACCATAGAAGGGGCTATTTTGATCAACCCTTTGCAACCCAACCCGTGCCTCGCCATCTTCAAGTCGGGCAATAAAGCGTAAAGCTTTGGCTTCATTTTGAGCATCCTCGAGGAGTTTTTCAAAATAAGCATCATTTTCTTCTAAAGTTTTAAAAAATACCTCTACATCTGGCGCATCCAGACAGTCTTGGGGGAGTAAGTTTTCAACAATTACATCATCGGCCTCCAATGGAAGACCAATTTCACGCCCAAGGATCAGTATTTTACGCTTTACATCAGCTCCGCTAAGATCCTCTCTAGGATCAGGCTCGGTATACCCTCTTTTACGAGCTTCTTTTACAATCTCACTAAAGGAGCTTTCGCCTTTGAAGTTATTAAAAATAAAGGATAATGAGCCTGAAAGCACGCCTTCAATTTTTAAAAACCGATCTCCGCTTTCGATTAGGTCCTGTATTGTAGTAAGAACAGGAAGCCCTGCCCCTACATTAGTCTCATAAAAAAATGGTACTCCTTTACTGTTTGAAAGATGCTTTAAAGCCTTATAGCGCTCCAAAGAAGAAGAAGTACTGAATTTATTTGGCGTAGAAATAGCAATATTTTCCTTTAAAATCGACTCATAGTGATCAGAAATTCCTTCATTAGCGGTACAATCAACAAATATTGAGTTGGAAAAATTTAAAGCATTCATTTTTTCAACAAAAGCCTTCATATCCATTTTGGTATCCGCGGATTCGAGAGCAGCTCTCCAATCATCCAGGGGGATACCGTTTTCATTGAAGGCCATTACCTTGCTGTTCGCCAAACCAACCAATTTCAGATCTAACTGCCTTTTTTCCATTAAGAAAGGTAGCTGTTCTTTAATTTGTTGGATGAGCGTGCTTCCAATCAAGCCTACTCCTACCATGAAAAGATGCAATTCTTTTTTATCAGATAAAAAGAAGGCATCATGGATGGCATTGAGCGCTTTTTGCTCATCGCTACAATTAATAACCAGAGAAATATTCAGCTCTGAAGACCCCTGGGCAATCGCAACAATATTGATACCATTCCGTCCAAGGGCAGAAAATAATTGCCCGGAGATTCCGGGGCGATAGCGCATTTCTTCACCAATGACTGCAATAATGGAAAGTTCTTCTTCGATCTTTATTGGATCCAGAAGGCCACTCTTCAACTCATACTCAAATACTTGTTGAGCAGCTTGCTTCGCAGCTGCTGCTTGATAGGGCTGAACGGCAAAAGAGATGGAGTGCTCGGAAGAACCCTGAGTGATTAAGATAACATTTACGCCTTGTTGGGCCAAGCCTCCAAAAAGCCGGCTGGCAGTACCGGGTACTCCGATCATTCCACTCCCCTGTATAGTGAGCAAGGCTACTTTTGAAATAGAAGAAATCCCCTTAACAGCATGTTTCCCACTACTTACTTGATCTGAAATATATGTTCCTTCAAAAGAAGGATTAAAAGTGTTCTTAATCCAAAGAGGGATCTTTTTGGCTAAAGCAGGCTGTAAAGTAGGCGGGTAAATAACTTTAGCCCCGAAATGGGACATTTCCATCGCTTCAGCATAAGAGAGGGAAGGAATAGTAAAGGCACGCTTAACTTCTCTGGGGTTTGCAGTCATCACGCCATCCACATCTGTCCAGATTTCTATTTGTTCCGCATCCAGGGCAGCGGCAAATATTGCTGCTGTATAATCAGATCCTCCCCGCCCCAGAGTAGTCGTCAAGCCATTTTTTGTAGCAGCGAGAAAGCCTGTAATCACCGGGATTCCTGTATTTTCAGAAAAATAGGCCTGGATATTTTTGTTGGTAGCTTCAAAATCAACTCTGCCCGCCCCGAAATGATCATCTGTCAAAATCGTTTTTCTTGCATCCAGATAAATTGCAGGCAAACCGAGTTGCTTGAGGTACTCTGTAATAATCAAGGCTGAATTACGCTCACCAAAACTCATAACCAGATCAACGGTACGAGAAGAACTTTCCTTCAGAAGAGAAATGCCGAAAAGAAGCTTTCGCAATACCTCTAGATTTTCTTCAATTCCTTCTAATGCTTTACTTCGGTAATCGCCGGTAAGAAGCGTAAATACAGCTTCCCGATGTCTATGACAAAAAGCATTGAAAGGCTGAAGGTAGGCTTCATCGTCTTTAGCTGCCAGGTGGCTCATCTCCTGCAAGCTATCTGTAATACCGCCAAAAGCGGAAAAAACAACCCCAAAACGTTGGCCTTCTTCGTGGTATTTCTTAAGGATTTCTCCTACATTTTGTATGCGCTCCGGATTTGCCACTGAGGAGCCTCCGAACTTTAGAATCTTCATAAAACAAAGTTTGTTCAATGGAAACATGAGTCATCCCGAATTTTAAGGAACTTCATGTTGTCACAAGAATTAGTAACAGATACAGTAAATCAATGCTTTAGGACCGGCCTTATTCAATTTAGCTTTTTGAAAGGCTGGCAGCCGTTAAAAAA
>CAZHZT010000019.1:0-62628 GCA_964537285.1 uncultured Saprospiraceae bacterium
GAGGCCGAAAGGGCTATTTTGCGAAGCAAAATAGCCCTTTCGGCCTCCCTCAAAATAAAATATCACCGCGAAGCGGCGTAAATCTGTTTTGGATTTCCAAAACGAGAATCGCTGACATTGAGTTGGTTTTCACTCATTGCAAAGGCTTTTCTTTTGATTTGATCTAACCTGTTGATTTGTCAAAGAACTATTAAGTATATAAGTGAGTCTGGGCTTAAGTAATGCTGTGAACGACTCAATATCTTGCATTTATTATCGAAAAACTCTAGTTATGAAGCTAAAATTCTTTACTTGCATTTTCTTTCTGATTGTAGCTCAATCGCAAATGATAGCACAATCAAATCTGTTCCTTGATACATCGTATACGGCGGAACAAATGGTGAATGATTTTTTTGGAAATTCTTGTGTCACCCCATCAAACGTAACGTTTACGGGAGGATACCCCGCAATGTCTTATTTCGAAGCAGCCAACACGGATATTGATATCAATGCTGGTATATTCCTCTCTTCCGGAAGTGTTTTCAATGCAATTGGACCTAATGACCAAGCTGGTATAAGCACTTCATTTAATGCCCTGGGAGACGTTGACTTAGATGCTTTAGTCGGTGTACCTACTTACGATGCGGCAGTACTGGAAATGGATATTATTCCAGAGACAGATACCATCTGCTTTTATTACATTTTTGGCTCCGAAGAATACGAAGAATTTGTAGGAACGAGTTTTAATGATGTTTTCGCATTTTTTATTGATGGCCCCGGGTATAATGGTCCAACAAATATTGCTTTGGTGCCAGGAGATGTTATTCCTGTATCCATTAATAACGTAAATCAAAATATGAATACTTCCTATTATCAGAATAATGATGGGGGAGTGCATACCCAATACGATGGACTTACGTTAAAGTTACCTGCTAAAGCGATAGTGACTCCTTTTGAAACCTACCATGTCAAGATTGCTGTAGGAGATGCCGCGGATCAAATATACGATTCTGGCGTGTTCCTGGGTATTGAAAGTTTATGTGGCGACAGCCTTTTGACGCCTCCTGCAGATTTTATCGTTGTTCAATCGGGAGATACCATTGAAGTGTTGAATAACTCGCGTTATGCAACATCTTATTTATGGGACTTTGGAGATAACACGACTTCTAATCTGCGTCATCCTGCACCTCATATTTACCAGGAACCGGGGGAATACCAATTGACGCTAATTACCAACAACTGGTGTTGCAGCGATACTTTTCAAACAACTGTAGAAATTGAGGAAACAGTGAATACGAAGTTGTTGAATGAAGAGGCTTTCAACATTTTCCCTAATCCAGTTAAGGATAATCTTACCATTGCCATCGATCAGTGGGCAACAGTGAATTTATTTGATTTACAAGGAAAGCTTCTTGTGAGTCAGGTAGGAAGCGAAAATATTAATTTTCAAATGACCAACTTGTCAAACGGCATTTACTTCCTTGAAATCATTATTGATGATACCGCATTTATTAAGAAAGTTATAAAAGAATAAAAAAGTAGTTCGTCCAACCGGTAAGAAAATCATGTTTTGGGGATGCTCGTTTTTTTGAGCTTTTCGAAGAAAAACTCAAAAAAACGAGCATCCCACAAGAAAAAATTATCCTGCCAGGGGCAGCCATTTCTTTGTTTATTCCTTTAAAACCTTCTCGTACACTAATATAGACAAAGGTGGCAAGTTCAGTAAAACAGAATGATCTTTTCCATGCCATTTTTCCTCTTCTGCTTCAATGGTTTCTCCATTTGTAAGGCCATCGCCTCCGAATTCCTTATTATCGGTGTTCAAGATTTCCCTGTAAACTCCGGCATCCGGAACACCAATGCGGTAAGACTGACGTTCAAGAGGTGTAAAATGGCCAATAATAATCAGTGGAGCAGTATCCTCACTTTTTGCCTTTCGCATAAAGATCACAACACTACTCTGAGTATCATCACCTGCAATCCATTCAAAGCCTTCCGGAGAGAACTGAAGTTCGTGTAAGGCTTCTTTGGACATGTAAAGTTCATTTAGCTTGATTATCAACGTCTGAATTCCTCGGTGAAAATCGTATTGAAGTAGATCCCAGTTCAGTTGGGACTTGAAGTTCCACTCTGTTGTTTGAGCAATCTCTCCGCCCATGAAAAGCAGCTTCGATCCCGGGTGCATATACATAAAAGCATAGAGCAGTCTTAAATTAGCAAAACGTTGTTCTTCATTACCGGGCATACGGCCAATAAGAGATGCTTTGCCGTGTACCACTTCATCATGAGAAAGGGGAAGGATAAAATTTTCGGAAAAGGCATAAGAGAAACTAAAAGTAATCATGTTCTGGCTGTACTGCCTGAAAAACGGATCGTGTTTAAAGTATTCCAGCGTGTCATGCATCCAGCCCATCATCCATTTCTGGTCAAAACCAAAGCCACCTTCTTTTACAGGATGGGATACCTTGGGATAAGCCGTTGACTCTTCTGCGATTGTGTAAACATCTGGCATCTCTTTATGAACCACTTCGTTCATCTCTTTGATAAAATCAATGGCTTCCAGGTTTTCATTCCCTCCAAATTGATTCGGAACCCACTCGCCTTCTTCACGTGAATAGTCAAGATAAATCATTGAGGCCACGGCATCTACCCGTAAGCCGTCGGCATGAAAGTTTTTTAACCAGAAGAGAGCATTACTGATTAGAAAAGATCGTATTTCATAACGGCCATAATTAAAAATGTAGCTGGTCCAGTCGGGATGAAACCCTTTGCGAGGGTCAGCGTGTTCGTAAAGGTGAGTGCCATCGAAATAAGCTAAGCCATGCCCGTCAGTGGGGTAGTGCGATGGTACCCAGTCAAGGATGATCCCTATTCCTTCTTGATGAAGGGCATCAACCAGTTGCATGAAATCCTGTGGTTTTCCAAAGCGGCTACTCGGGGCGAAATAGCCTGTAATCTGATATCCCCATGAAGGGGCATATGGATGCTCCATTACCGGCATGAACTCTACATGAGTATAGCCCATCTTTTTTATATAGGCCGTCAATTCTTCAGCGAGTTCCAGGTAATTTAAGGAGCGTTGTTTTTCTCCTTCGAGCTTTTGCTTCCACGACCCAAGGTGCATTTCGTAAACAGCCATTGGTGCGCTTTGCTTGTCCACCTTTTGGCGTTTTTCCATCCAGGCCGTGTCTTTCCAGTTATACTCTAAATCCCATACTATTGAAGCTGTGTTGGGGGGCGTTTCCCAGAGTAGCGCATAGGGATCTCCTTTGTCAAATATTCTTCCTCTGTAGTCTTGAACAGCATATTTGTAAACCGTTCCTTTTTCTAATCCTGGGATAAAACCTTCCCAAATTCCTGAGTGGTCCAACCTTGGAAAAAGTCCGTGAGACGTTCGGTTCCATTGGTTGAAATTACCAGTAACGGAAACGCGTTGAGCATTGGGGGCCCATACAGCAAAATAAGCCCCTTTCTGGCCATCTACTTCAATAGTCTGACTACCCAATTTTTCGTAAATGCGAAAATGTTTCCCGGCTCGAAAAAGATAAATGTCCTGTTCTCCCAGGATACTATGTGGAAGTATTTGAGTGTTTTTCATAAAGGTTACAGTTTTCTTTATGAGGCAGCCTGAAACATAAGTTTTTCCGAAAATTTGGGATGACTCATGTTTCAAGCTGCTTTAATATTAAAATCACACCTAAGGTAATAATTTTAACAAACCTTTAAAGCTATCCGGGGAAAACTTTCTTCTTTCATGAGGTCTAAAGGTTGAATCAAAAAATTAAAAACATGCAATTTAACAGTCTTAAAAAAACGCTATTTATTGTGGCAGCCTTTTTGTTTGTTGCCATTAGTGCTCAAGCGCAAGGCCGCGGCCAAGGATGGGGACAAACTCAGCTTTCTGAAGAAGAGCAAAAAGAAAGATTAGAAAAAGTCGCTGAAAAGCTAGAATTGACAGCAGATCAAACGGAGAAATTCATCGAAATTGAACAAGCTTTTATAGCCGATGCTCAAAAGCTAAGAGCTGAGGATAGCGATCGGGAAGAAAAAAGAAACAAGATAATGACGCTAAGAGATAAAAGAAATGTTGCACTAAAAGAAGTATTGACCGAAGAACAATTCACTAAGTATCGGGAAGGAATACAGAAAAGAGTTCGTGCCAGAAAAGGAAAAGGTAAACGCGGAAAAGGAGACAAAGGCAACAAAGCTAAAAAAGATAAAAATAGTGAAGAGATAGAAAACGAAGAATCTGAACAGCCAGAAGGAAAAGAATAAAATAAATTGAAGTTAAGATTGCTTCGCGAGGGCTGTTCAAAATGTAGTGCTATAGCTAATGTACTACTTTTGAACAGCCCCTCGTGATTAATTAATTCATGCAGCTTACTACTGAATTTTCAGTACCGAAAGGGGAAGAGACATAAGCATCAGCCTCTTCGTCATTCGTCCAAGTTTCGTTGTCAATGAGGTAACGAAACTGGTAGTCTTTTCCAGTTTCCAAGTCGATTACTGCTTTAAAAGAACCGTCTTTCAATTTTTTCATTTCAACAGGATTCTCTTGATTCCAATCGTTGAAATCTCCAACGATTACCACATTTTCTGCTTCTTTAGCTTCTTCGATAGCCAGTCTGAATGTGGTTTTACAAACAGGCTTAGATTTTAAGAATTGCTTTGAAATACTCATACCGCTAAATGGTTAAGATTAAACAATTAGGTTGTTTGAATGAATGCAACACCAAATGAAGGTGCACCATTAGAATAAAATCGGGGCAAAATTATATATCTTTTTTATAACTGTAGCTATTTTTTATTCTTTTTTGCCTCATTATCAGTGGGTTTATAAAAAAAAAGCGCTTCCTCTCGCAAAAGGAAGCACCTCTTTAGGAATTACAATCAAAATTTTTCTATACCTTTCAAAAGGTTGAGCTAATTTATTGTTGTAAAACGTGTTAGCTACGGAAAACTCTTTTTTTGGTAGTGGGTAGAATCCGTTGATGGATTTATCTAATAAGCTTTACAACTTAAGGTTAACACTCCTCATCAACCGGTTTTACCCACTACCCTTTTTTTAACCTATACCAGGTCTTTTTCCTTCCATTTTGGCTCTTTTTCAATAGGATCAATTGGTTCAGGCTCATCATATTCTTCTAAATGACGGTTTTTGGCTAATTCAGCAGCCTGGAAAACGATCCCTATGCCCCAGAAGAAGAAAGGATATATTGCCCACCAATGTCCAGGATAAAAAAAGGCATTTATGGCAAAAAGCATCCCACTAACCGTAATCCATGAAATTACATCGTTTCTAAATGATTTTGGAGTAACTGCTTTGCGGCCATTTCTTCTTTTGCCATGTCTTTGATTTCTGCACATTCTCATTGTTTTTTTATTTCAAAATACAATAAAATACGGTCAGAATCAATAACTTTCGATAAGTTCAAGGAAAAAAACGAGGAAAGGAAAATTGTAAACCCGTGGCAATACGGGTTTACAATTTTGAGGATCTAAATGCGAAAAGCTTAGTCCATAAACTTCCTGTTAAAGCCCCGAGGCCGCCTACCAGGCCACCTATAACTCCTGTAATTAGTATTAACAGAGCGCCTGGAACACCTCCAAAGAGTTCTTTTAGCTTTTCAGATAAAATACTCTCATTCCCCATGTCTAACCAAAAAGCATATCCAGCCCAGAGCAGAAATATCGCAAGGAAACCCATGCTGAAACTGCGGATTGGAGAATACCCGCTCCATACACCAGCCAGAGCAGCTATTAATGCGATGCTCCACCAGGATAGATACAATTGTGCGAAAAAACTTACTAAAATGATAGAGAGTACAAATATTAAAAATCTCATTTTGAGGAGCACTTTATTTTGAATAATGGAGAAATATCTTCCTTATTTTTTAATAGCTTTAGCTGGTAATATTCGCCTTTGGCCCAATCGTAAACGGAATTACTGTAAAATGGACTGCCTGGGTTACCGGACTGACCGCCAGGATAAATGCCAAAGGCCTTGGGTTCTGGCCCCATTTCAATAATCATTTTCCAGGATGGGCCATTTGATTTTTCCATAGCATTGAGCGCTTCGTCATAGCCCCCCATATCAAGGTCTGAAATACTGAGGGCATCAATTCTTCCTAAATGAGGGATACTAAAATTCATATAGTCCTTCCAATCTGTGAGTTCAGTAGTATCCATCCATGCAACCACTTCGCCAAAAGCTTTTGTAATGACTTCTGAAGCGGTTTCTTTTTCTTCCGTTTCTAAAATATCAAAGAATTGATTTTCCGGAAATTTTTCAATAATTTCGATGGTCCGCCAAGTTTCTGGGCTGTGTAATTGAAGATCGTCCTCTCTGTCAAGTATTTCATCCCATATTAATCTGTAAGTATTTTGCCACCATTTATCAAAAATTACCGATGCTTTTGACGTTTTGTTGAAGCGGTAATCCCAGTTTTTGAGCAAGGTATGAACTTCTTTGTGTTGAGTGATTTGGACGGAATCCAGGTTTTTTAGCAATAAAGGCAGCGCTTCCTCTGCCTTGAGGCTGTAGTTGTCATTTTGAAGGGACATCATATCCTCCACGGTCAGGTTATTCATTTCCTCTAACTTTCGGTTGAGATAGCGACCTCTGTAATCATTAAAACGACCATAGTAGTAAAATGGATAATCGGGGGTAGTGGAATGTTGGTTGGCGGAAGAGACGAACCCCCGGGGAGGGTTTTTAACCATTGGGGTAAATTTGGAAGGTACAACACCTTTCCAGTCGTTTCCGGTAGAGTCTCCTTCCATAATGAATCGTCCCTGATATTTTTCTTTAATAGGGAACCTTCCCTGTATTCTAAGGGCTATGTCTCCATCTTTTGCAGCGAATACAAAGTTTTGAGGAGGGGTGTAATAGTTTTCAAGAGCATTGGAAAAGTCAGCAAAAGATTTTGCTGCGCTAAGATGGAGAAAAACATTGACTTCTTCAGGGTGAGGTTTCCTTTGTGCCATCCAGTGCATGGCAAGGTCCTGGTAAGGGTGCCCCTTGTCTTCATAAACTACTGGCCCCCAATAAGTATAGTTCACTGTGTCCAGGATGTCTTCTTGGTTCCGGACTTTGATGACCTCAACTACTTTTTCGGTGTCTGTTGGTTTTCCATCGAGAAAATACTGCGTTTTTGAAGAATCTACCCAGTGGATGCGGTACCAGTCCAGAATATCTTGTCCGACATTTGTTTCACCCCAAGCGATATTTTCGTTAAAACCAATAATAATTCCGGGTACGCCGGGAAGGGAAACACCATAGCTGTTAAATTCGGGCGTTTGAATCTGAATTTCATACCATGTGGAGGGGAGGGTAAGGTTTAAATGAGGATCATTACACAGGATTGGAAAACCAGAAGCCGTTTTAGAACCACTGACTGCCCAGTTGTTGCTACCGATATTAGCTGGGGGTTTGGGATAGGGTTTATGGTGGATTTTCCCTAAATAAATGGATGAGGTATCACTTGATTGATTGTTGGCTTCAGGCCAAGGGGTGCCTTCAGGGATAACTGGGGATTGCTTTGGATTATACTCGGGGAATAGAAAGTCGAAAATATCTTTTCCAAAAACATTTAGCACATTTGTTTCCTCGATATCGAATTCTGTTCGGCAAAGGCTATTATTCATAGAATGAATAAAAAGAGCCGTTTTGAAGGTTGTCCATGCTTCCGGAGCGAAGTTCATAAGTTTATATTCCAGTGGATAGTTTTGGGGGGAAAGCTCTTTGATAAAGGAATTTACTCCATTGGAATAAGCTTCCAGGAGCTTATAAGTTCGTGGGTTTTGTTGCCAGCTCCTAACGGAGGTTTCGGCTGCCGTACGGAAACCCTGCCTTCTTTTTAAGCGGTCAAACTCAATCAGGCGTGGGCCAAGGATTTCAGCAAGGCGGCCTCCGGTTGCCCGAGTTGAGATATCCATTTGCCAAAGGCGATATTTAGCATGAAGATACCCTTGGGCAAACATAGCATCGGCAGCGTTTTGAGCGAAAATATGGGGAACGAGGCGCTCATCAAAAATGATTTCGATTTCTTCGGTAATACCCGAGCTCTTGAGTTCCAAATCAGAATACCCGTTGGTAGGCTCGGCATTCTGCCAAAAGCCTGTAAAAGGAGAAAAGAAAGAGCCTAAAGGAGGAAGGTTGTCCAGGCCTGTAGTGATCTTCCCGTCTAAAATTAAAATAAAAATTACGGTTACTAAGAGGCTAAGAATAAATTTTAAATAGCGCATAAACCTAATTAATAGATTACGGAAATAAATTTTGTTTAGATAATTTTTTGGGCTATAAAATTTTTCAGTTAGCAAATATATTATATCTTTACACTATGTTGCTGATTTTTTGCGAAATATAACCATTAGTTTCTGTTAAAGGCTTTTGGATTGAATTGATTTTTATAGAAAAAGCCGGCGGATCATTTTTCTGTCAGCTAATTTAAAAGGAATATTGGCTTATAGAAAGAAAAAAGTAGTTTTTGTGTTTATTTGTTTGGGTTATTAACCCTTGCTCAGGAGCAAGGGTTTTTTGTTTTTACCCTAGTGCTTCAGGAACTAAATCCTTGACACTTTAGACGGCTTCTTTTGGCGGCCTACTTCGTTGCTCATCGGTCACGTAGCTTTGGGCTATGCTCCCTCTTCGCGCCTCGATTGCCACCAAAAAAATCGCCTCTAAAGCTATCAAGGATTTAGTTCCCGAAGCACTAGCCGTAAAGGCAATAAAAAAAGCCGGAGGAATTTCCTCCGGCTTTTTTTATTGCTTAAATAGACTTTTTACACTGTACTTAGGCAGTTTAGTTATTTCCATTAAGGAAGTTCTGCTGGCCAGAAGGTACTGCTTCAGGTTCAGCAGGTTTTGGTTTAACTTCACCTTTAATCGTTAGAGTAGTGGTGCTGTTTGTTTCATTGGTTGTAAGTGTAACTCTTTTTGTGAATTTACCTATACGCTTAGTGTCATATCTTACCTCGATTTCATTGCTTTCGCCAGGAAGAATAGGTTTTTTTGGCCACTTTGGTACGGTACAACCACAGCTTCCTTTAGCATTTTTAATGATTAGAGGCTCGGTACCTGTGTTGGTGAATTTGAATAGACGAAGTGGGTCAGAACCTTGTTCAATAGTTCCGTAATCAACCGTTTTGGTTTCAAATACCATCACCGGGCCATTTTCATTGGCTGCAGGAGTAGTTGTAGTTTCTTGGTCTTGAGCATTGAGCACTACAGCTGAAAAAGCCAAGGCAATTACTAAGAATAAGTTTTTCATATTGCGTTCTTTTTAGTTAGTATATAAATTAATTGAACATTACAAAATTACTTTAATAACGTAAAAATGTGTGCCATGTCCTTGATTATTGGAGTTAATAAGTTGTTAACGGATTTTAAAGGGATAGAGTTTTAAAATGGCTGATAAATCGAATGTGGCTCCAGATGATTTATCACTGCCTTTTCTGAGGAGGGTAGAAATAAAAAAAACAGAGGATAAACAGTAGGGGCAATTATTAGGTTTTATTTTTGACAAGCCTGTAATCGCGGAAAAAAAATTGGAGACAAGGCAATTTAGGCCAAATAAGCATCTGAATAGAATCGACAGGTGATTAAAAACATTATTCCAAAATAAAGTTGGCGAAAACAAGTTTTTTAAATTTTTGTTCTGAAAATTAGTCATATTCTTCTGAAAGTTTTATCTTATATTGCTCTTGACTCTCATTTGTTAAGGGTGTATTCCATTTTGTCAAAGAACGAAGATTATTTTTGGAGGGAGGCACGCGGCCGCGTGCCTCCCTCCAAAAAAAACACCTTCTCAAGAACAGCGACAAAATGTAATACCCCCCATTTATTAACCATAGCTAAAAAATATATTTTGGAAAAATCAATAATTAACGACAACCAATCTCAAACTACTACTACTCAGGAGCCTGATTTTGTGCAGGAAGTACTGAAAGATTATCGAACCTGTTGTGTAAGCCGGGAAGCAAGCATACTTGCGCGCAGGGAAGTCCTGACAGGCAAAGCTAAATTTGGTATCATCGGAGACGGTAAAGAAGTGGCTCAGGTAGCTATGGCCAGAGCCTTCAAAAAAGGAGATTTTCGCTCGGGCTACTACCGGGACCAAACCCTGATGTTTGCCCTTGACCTTTCAACTGTAGAGGAGTTCTTCGCTCAACTTTATGCCGATTCCGATAATGATCCGTTTTCCGGTGGACGCCAGATGAATAGCCATTACGCTACCCCTTTTATTGATGAAAGTGGAGAGTGGACCAAGCACACAGAACTTTACAATATTTCTGCTGATATTTCTTCTACGGGGGGACAGATGGCGCGTTCTCTCGGGCTGGCCCTGGCTTCCAAAAAATATCGCGAAAGTGATGAACTGAATTCTACTACCCATTTTTCAAATAACGGAAACGAAGTCTGTTTCTGTACCATTGGTGATGCCAGTACCTCTGAAGGTGCTTTCTGGGAAACGGTAAATGCTGCTGCCGTGCAAAAAGTACCCTTAGCCATCTCCGTTTGGGATGATGGTTATGGTATCTCTGTGCCTATAGATTATCAAACGGTAAAGAAAAGTATTTCTAAAGCGCTGGCTGGTTTCGAATTAGATGAAAATGGCGATGGTATTGAAATCTATACCGTTAAAGGTTGGGATTACCCGGCATTATGCGAAGTGTATGAAAAGGGAATTGAAAAAGTCAGGGCAAATCATATCCCTGCTCTCTTTCACGTTCAAGAGGTAACTCAACCACAGGGGCACTCAACTTCTGGTTCTCATGAACGGTACAAAAGCAAGGAACGTCTTCAATGGGAAAAAGACTATGATTGTATAGCTATTATGCGTCAATGGATCATCGATTCCGGGATCGCTGATGCTGAGACGGTAGATAAGATCGCTGAAGAAGCTAAGGATTATGTGAAAAAATGCAAGCAAAGTGCCTGGAAGGCTTACTATGATCCGGTTAAGAAAAAATTGGCTGCCTTAAATGAAATTTACGATTCCTTAATTGCTGCTAATCCACAAAATAGTGAACTCTTAAATGTAAAAAAAGAACTTAATAGCCTTATCAGCCCACTTTTTAATGAATTGGTGAAAAATGCCCGCCAGGCGCGCTTTGCTCTTGCAGGGGAGGCTAATTCAGGCAAAAAACAATTAATTGACTGGATTAATGAGCAGGAAAAAATCGCTTATAGTCGCTATCATACTCACCTACACAGCCAAACCAAGTATTCTGCACTTAAGGTTCCTGTCGTACCGGCTAAATTTTCAGAAAATTCTCCGGTATTAAACGGATACCAAATCCTAAATGCTTGTTTTGATAAGTTACTAAACAAGCACCCTAATTTCTTTGCTTTTGGAGAGGATGTAGGGAAAATCGGAGATGTGAATCAAGGCTTTGCAGGGATGCAAGAAAAACATGGTGAGAAAAGGGTTTTTGATACAGGAATCAGAGAATGGACTATTGTCGGTCAGGCCATTGGAATGTCGATGAGGGGCTTACGTCCATTAGCTGAAATTCAATATCTGGACTATCTGATCTATGGCCTGGAGCCCCTTACGGATGACCTGGCTACATTGCTTTACCGTAGCAATGGGATTCAGCGGGCACCGGCTATTATCCGGACGAGAGGGCACCGCCTGGAAGGCATTTGGCACGCTGGTTCTCCGATGGGGATGATATTGAACTCCTTGCGTGGGGTGTATGTACTAGTGCCTCGCAATATGACACAAGCAGCAGGCTTTTACAATACAATGATGCAAAGTGATGATCCTGCTCTTGTAATTGAGTGTCTAAACGGGTACCGTTTAAAAGAAAAACTTCCTGATAATTTAGATTCTTTTACCGTTCCTTTGGGAGTGCCTGAGGTGCTTCAGGAAGGAGATGATGTTACCTTAGTAACTTATGGTTCTTGTGTACGGGTGGCAGAACAGGGCATTGAGCTACTGAAAAAGCATGGAATATCTGTTGAATTAATCGATGTACAAACGCTTTTGCCATTTGATCTCGAGGGAGTCATTTTATCTTCTTTGAAAAAAACGAATCGCATTGTTTTCCTGGATGAGGATGTTCCGGGAGGGGCAACTGCTTTCATGATGCGGGAGGTTTTAGAGGTTCAGGGGGGGTATCGTTATCTTGATTCGCCTCCAACGACCATTACCGCTCATGGACATCGGCCTCCTTATGGCTCCGATGGAGACTATTTTACGAAACCGCATCCGGAAGATGTATTTGAGGCGGTATACAATATTATGAGAGAGGTCGACCCTGCGGGTTTCCCGGAATATTAAAATGGGCTGTGTTTTGCAGGAAACGGCAACAAATTTCGCTTTGGAAATCCAATGCCAAATTTACACCGCTTCGCTGCGATATTTTCTTTTTAGGGGGCGAAAGGGCCATTTTGCGAAGCAAAATGGCCCTTTCGCCCCCTAAAAAAAGGAATTTCGCGCCGTAGGCGCGTTTATTTTCCCAAGCGAGAATTGCTGCCCTTTTGCACAATATGCAATTTATTCCAAGGATTTTGGGTATGAAGTAAAATGTAAAAAGACTTTTTAGCTATATTTGCCCGCATTATCATTGTGTGAGGGATTTTGCTGAATGGCGCTCCCTTTTTTTGAGATCATAAAAAATATCCGTCCTTGTCTGATTGTCTTGTTCTTATACCAACCTACAATGAGTTGGAAAATATTTCCAAAATAATTGCTGCGGTGATGTCGCTGGATCACCCGTTTCATGTATTAGTCATTGATGACGGTTCTCCAGATGGAACAGCTGATGAAGTGAAGCGTTTGCAGGAGGTATACGATGGGAAGTTATTTTTAATCCAACGGTCTGGGAAGCTGGGCTTAGGGACAGCATATATCCGTGGGTTTCGATGGGGGCTTGAGCACCACTACCAGTATATTTTCGAGATGGATGCTGATTTTTCTCACAATCCCAAAGATCTGGTTCGATTGTATAAAGCCTGTAGCAAAGGTGGAGCTGATGTTGCGGTTGGATCCCGTTATGTGCCAGGAGGTAAATGTGTGAACTGGCCGATGGATCGTCTGGTCTTATCGAGAGGAGCTTCCGTTTATGTTCGAATGGTTACCTGGATGCCGGTAATGGACCCTACTGCTGGTTTTGTTTGTTACAAAAGGGAGGTGCTTGAAGCAATTGATTTAAATAAAATTAAGTTCATCGGTTACGCCTTCCAGATTGAAATGAAATTTGCAGCTCGTTCGCTTGGGTTTAAAATTGTTGAAATCCCGATTACTTTTACTGATCGAATCGAAGGTGTATCAAAAATGACCAAGGGCATCGTTCGGGAGGCTATATTCGGAGTACTGGGGATGCGCTGGCAAAGTTTTTTTAATACCTACCGGCACGAATGATCGTGCTAAAGAGTGCATAAAAAAGCAAATGCTTGCTCTTGCAAGGGCAAGCATTTGCTTTTTTCCACAATTATGTTAAAGAACTATTTTTTTATGCACTCTACAAGCTGGGAGCTACCGTCCATTATGGAAGGTAGGATAAGCCTCTCTTATTTTTCCATATCATATACTTTTCAACTAAGACTTTACCGAAATCACTAAGGATATTTGGCAGCATCAATTGGAATTGACGAGGTTTAAATAAGTGATTGGTAAAAATGTATACTTCCTTGTGGCCTGCGTCCATAACACAAATTCCAGGTATTTTTCCAAATGGTTTTGAACGGAACTTTCCGGTTCCTTTGATATCCTGAAGGATGTTATAGGCAGCGATTTTGCCCATTACATCACTTGGGTAGCCCGTTTTAGGAACTCCGAAAGGCGTTTCGCATTGGCCGAAAGGCGCTTTTACCTGTACGGCTAAGCCTGCGGCATATACGTTTTTGTATTTTATATGCTGATAACCATCATTTGTTTCAACAAACCCTTTAGCATCGGTGATCTCCGGGGAGTTTTGCATAACGTCCGCACCTACGAATGGAGGAATCAGCATGGACATTCTGTACGGCAGCTCCTTACCATCCTTGAGTACGATCCGGTCTTTTTCAATTCGTTCTATAGCAGCATTTGTGATGTAGTTGATGTTGTACATTTTCATGAAGGTTTCCACCATCAACTTACCACCAGTAACTCCGCCGATTCCGAAGTGCCCAAGGAATGGTTCTGGAGTGATCCAGGTAAGTTCTACTTTATCTCTCACTTTTCTTCGACGCAACTCTTTGTCCAGGTTGAATAAGTATTCATAACCGGCTCCCATACAACTGGCGTATTGAGTGGCGCCTACTATAACCGGGCCAGGGTTAGCGACGAGATCTTCAAAAGCTTCGGCAGCTTTTTGCGCATGATGGGGAGTCACTATAGTTTGGATGTATCCATCATCGGGGTGTAAGTTTGGTAAGATGCTGAAATCTAACCCTGTACCGGTAGCAACGATCAGGTAATCGTAGCTTAAGTCACCATTTTTAGCTGTCTGAATAATGTTTTGATCAGGGAGTACTTTCGTTGCTTTATCTTTTAAAAACTGAACATTTTTTCTTTGTAAGACTGGAGGGATGGGGAAAGTAATGTCTTCTACTTTCCTTCTACCGAAGGGGACCCAAATTAGAGAAGGTACGTAGAGAAACTTCTCAGTGGGAGAAATGACCATTACTTCATGTTCTTTTCCTAGTTTGCGTTTTACCTCTAGTGCTGCAGAAACGCCCGCAAAGTTGCTACCTAATACAATAATCCGTGCCATGATCTATAGTTTAAAGGTTTTTTTAATTGATAGGTGAAGTACTTGATACTGTCTTTCTTACCTAAGTCACCCAAGTAGTGATGAATGAGGAGGAATTTGTGAGAAACGGAGCCTGCAGGTGAAGTTTTGAAACAAATTACCGACGATTTAGCCTCATTTTAATGAATCGCAACTTGATTAATTCATTGCTTTTCTTTTCGTTAGCAAGGTCTGGAAAAAGTTCAATGATTTCTGTGATATATATCAGGCGTATAGGTGACTTTAGTCACCTAAGTAGCCCCCGTTGCGATGCTTGAGGATGGATGAGTCTGTTGTTTTGAGGAGGAGGCTTTTATTTCGGGAGCTATTCAAAAGGGAGTCGTATTCCCGTCGGGTAAAATTCCTCATTGGAGATGGAGTAAATAACTCATATTTTTAAAAACAAAAAATATTAATTTTAATTAATTTAAAATAAAATGTTAATTTTGTACTGTTTTAAGTGTGTTTTTGGTACTAATATGTGGGAAATTGTAAAAAAAAGTGGTAGAAAGTGGTAATTTGTGGGAAAAATGCTTACTTTTGAAAAAATAAAATGGGGAATAACATATGCCTCAACTGCTGGGAGAATACGAATGTAAGTTGGACGCCAAAGGGCGCATGAGGATGCCTGCTCAGCTGATCAAGCAATTGGGAGAGGGGGGAGAGTTACATTTTGTATTGAACAGAGGCTTTGAAAAGCATTTGATGCTCTATCCTAAAAATGTTTGGGATCGAATCTCGGAAGAGATCAATAGCTTGAATACTTATAATCGAAAAAACCTGGCTTTTATACGGTACTTCTATCGCGGAGCGCAGGAAATAAGCCTCGATGGAGCTGATCGCCTGTTGATTTCTAAAAAACTATTGGATTACGCGGATATCGATAGAGATGTTGTGATTTTTGCTTATAACGATCGCATGGAATTGTGGAGCAAAGCCGAATATGAAAAATTACTGGATCAAGAGCCGGAAGATTTTCTGGATTTGGCGGAAGATGTGATGGGTAAAGTTCGATCCGATTCAAAAGATACTGAAAGTGGATAATAAAGATTATCACATACCCGTACTGCTTGAAGAAAGTATCCGCCTGTTGGAAATAAAGCAGAGTGGTGTCTACGTGGATGCTACTTTCGGGGGCGGTGGCCACTCAGGTTTGATCCTGGATGAATTGGGAGCCGAAGGGCGCCTTTTTGGCTTTGACCAAGATGAGGATGCAGAATCTAATCAGGTTAGGGATGAGCGATTGACTTTTGTGAAAAGCAATTTCCGGTTTATTAAGCGGTTCTTGAAGTTATATGGGGTGGAAAAGGTGGATGGAATTCTTGCGGACCTGGGCGTTTCTTCTCATCAATTTGATATTCCGGAAAGAGGTTTTTCCTATAGATTTGATGCTGCGCCCTTGGATATGCGGATGAACATTCATCAGGAAAAGACAGCCGCAGATATTCTAAACACTTATAAAGTAGAAGACCTGCAAAAGGTTTTTTCTGCTTACGGAGAGGTGAGAAATGCCAGGACCCTCGCTTTGCGGATTGCTGAGGTCCGGGAGCTTGTTCCTTTTACTTCTGTAGCCTCCTTCCTTTCTGTTGTTGAATCCATAAGCCGAGGCAGCCGCTTTAGGTATTTGTCTCAGGTTTTTCAAGCCCTGCGGATTGAAGTCAACGACGAAATGGGGGCGCTTAAAGAGCTCTTAATGCAAGCGACTGATTTACTTTCTGTAGGTGGCCGTCTGGTTATTATCTCTTATCATTCGATAGAGGATCGACTGGTGAAAAATTATTTTAAATCAGGCAATTTTGAAGGAGTTCATGAAAAAGATTACTACGGAAATATATTGAGACCTTTGGAGCCTGTAACTCGTAAAGCACTGCAGCCGGAAGAAAACGAAATTCAAGAGAACATAAGAGCTAGGAGTGCCAGGTTAAGAGCAGCAAAGAAACTTTAAAACAATAATATCAATAATGGCTAAGCGCAGTAAAAGCATAAAAGACTATACCGCGATAGGTACATTAAGTACGCAATTAGTGCTTAAGAATCTTCCTTTTGTATTTTTTATTGCCTTCCTGACAGTTATTTACATCGCGAATGCTCATTATTCCGAAAAAACAGTGAGGGAAATACAAGTTTTACAAAGTGAGCTCAAGGAATTACGCTGGAAATACATGTCTTTGCGCTCAGAATTAATGTACAAGAATATGTATTCAGAGGTAGAAGATCGGGTCGAAAAGGATGGCCTTAAGTTTCAGCCTCAATTACCCAAAAAAATTGTCGTCAAGGACGAGTAAACATAGTGTTTAACAATGGATATTAAAAATGAGGTACTATACAGGGTTTACATTGTGCTATTTCTGGTTATAATAGCTGCTGTTGCTATTGCCGTGAAAACGGTTCAGATCAGTGTGGTACAAGGGGCCGATTGGCGTAAGAAGCTGGATAGCCTCTATGTGAAGTCTATACCGGTAGAAGCGCCTCGTGGGAATATTTTAACTGCGGATGGAAGTTTTCTGGCTACTTCCTTGCCTTCATTTGATATTCGAATGGACTTAATGACCATTGATACGGTGGTTTTTGAAAAACATCTTGACTCATTGGCTCATTGCCTGGCTACGTTTGTAGACAATACCTATACAGTAGGTGGTTACAGAGCATTTCTGGCAGAGCAAAGAGCACAAGGGCAACGATATCTTTTAATAAAAAGAAATGCCACTTTTGCTGAAATGCAAATGATGAGCGAGTTCCCGATCTTTAAACTTGGTCGATTTCAGGGAGGATTTATTGCTGAGCCGGCCCATGACCGCTTACATCCTTTTAAACAGCTGGCTTACAGGACAATTGGCTACACTAAAGGGGATAGAAAAATTGGCCTGGAGGGGTTCTTCGATGACGTCCTGGCGGGGGAAGCAGGAAGAAGGTTGGTGTTTCGAGCTCCCGGAAATGTTTGGATTCCTTTAATCAGTTATTCCCACATTGAACCGGAAAGAGGGAAGGATATTGTTACTACAATTGATGTTAATATCCAGGATATCACACATAAAGCTCTGCTCAGAGCACTTAACTCACACGATGCTGAAAGCGGAACAGCCATTGTAATGGATGTTAAATCCGGAGAAATTAAGGCTATTTCTAATTTAGGGAGGATTGATAATGGGTGGTATGAAATTTATAATTACGCTGTGGGAAGTGCTTACGAACCGGGTTCAACCTTTAAGATCGCTTCGGTAATGGCCTTGCTGGAAGATGGCTTGGTCGATTTGACCGATTCTGTATTTCTCAATAAAGGCCGCGCTACATTTTACGAGGAAGAAATGGTGGATGCGGTTTATCATGAATTTGATTCCGCATCTCTACAGCAAGCATTTGAAATCTCTTCTAATGTGGGGATTGCAACACTAGTTCAAAAACACTACGGAGATGAAGCTAAAGCCGATCAATTTATAAAACGATTGAGGCAGTTTAATCTTCATCTTCCTACAGATATTGAAATCGAGGGGGAAGCACCTCCTTATCTTAAAGAAGCTTATAATCAGAACGAACAATGGAGTGGTATTACTCTGCCCTGGATGTCTATCGGTTATGAAGTGTTATTAACTCCTTTACAATTGCTGACTTTTGTGAATGCTATCGCTAATGATGGCATGATGGTAAAACCTTTACTTGTTAAGGAAATACAGAACCAGGGTGAAACTGAAAAGGCTTTCAAGCCAACCGTTATTAAAAAAAGTATAGCTTCCAGAGCGACTATTCAGAAAGTACAACAGCTGCTATCAGGTGTTGTGGAAAGGGGGACCGCCAAAAAATTAAAAACAGATCTTTACTCCTTTGCGGGTAAAACAGGCACCGCACAGATAAACTACAAAAAATTTAAAGGAACTAAAAGTATCCGCTACCGGGCTTCTTTTGCAGGGTATTTCCCCGCTGACAATCCCAGGTATACGTGCATGGTTGTTATTACAGATCCGAAGAAAAACGGAAGGTATGGCGGGGAAGTTGCAGGACCGGTATTTCGAGAAATAGCAGATCACTGCTTCTATTCACATATTGATATGCATCCGGCAATGAACGATACAGCAAAGCCAGTGCTAACAGGAATTAAACTCCCAAAGGAAGCTGTTGGCTTTCGCAATGAAATGGTCTATTTATTGAAGCACCTTAACCTGAATTATGATGTAATTCCAAGTACAACTTATTGGACATCATTGGGAGAACAACAGGACACGCTCACTTTGAACAATCGACCGATAATAAAAGGAAAGGTTCCTAATGTTACTGGAATGGGCCTTCGGGATGCTTTGTTTATTCTGGAAAATCTTGGCCTGGAAGTCATTGTAAGGGGAAATGAAGGCAAAGTGATCCGGCAATCATTAAGGGTAGGAACAGATGTTAAAGGGCAAAAAATAACCATAACTTTAGGATAGTTGAATATTACAGAACAGTATCAAATTGAAAACGCTAAAAGAAATATTAAGCAATCTATCTCCTAGGGCCATCCACGGAAATGTGGATGTGGAGATTATGAATATAACCCAAGACTCGCGTAAGGTTGAGCCTGGGACTATGTTTGTGGCAACGAAAGGACTGAGAGTGGATGGCCATACTTTTATTTCGGATGCTCTGAAAAAAGGAGCGGTTGCAATTTTGTGTGAAGAAACCCCTGAGCGTTTTGAAGAGGATTGTGCTTATATAGAAGTTGAGGATTCCAGGGAAGCATTAGGAGCAGTAGCTCAGGCATTTTATGATTTTCCGTCAGAGAAACTCAAATTGGTGGGGGTTACTGGTACCAATGGAAAAACCTCCACGACTACCTTGCTTTTTAATCTGTTTGAAAAGTTAGGTTATCGTGCAGGGCTAATATCCACCAATATCATTCGAATGCCGGGAAAAGAGATTCAGGCTACTAAAACTACCCCGGATACACTGGATTTAAATGCATTGTTGAATGAAATGGTAAATGCGGGATGCGATTATGTTTTTATGGAAGTGAGTTCACACGCTGTTCATCAACGCAGAATCGCAGGCGCTGAGTTTGCCGGAGCTATTTTTACCAATATTACACATGACCATCTGGACTACCATAAGACCTTTAGTAATTACATCAATGCCAAGAAGCGTTTTTTTGATGATTTAGCGCCGCAGGCTTTTGCACTAAGCAATAGAGATGACAGAAGAGGAGAGGTGATGTTGCAGAACACAAAAGCTGATAAGCATTACTACAGTTTACGAAAGCCAAGTGGCTTCAAAGCAAAAATAATTGAAAATAGTATTTGGGGGCTGCACCTGGAAATGGACGGGGCGGATTTTCACAGCCCTTTGATCGGAAAGTTCAACGCATATAATTTACTGGCTTGCTATGCAGCCGCGTGCTTGCTCGGAATGGATAAACAGGAAATTCTGCTATCTCTGAGTGCTTTGGAAACGGCCGAAGGGCGTTTTGAAAAAATTGAGGACCGTCAAAGTGGGGTGCTTGGAATTGTGGATTATGCTCACACTCCGGATGCTTTGGAGAATGTACTGCAAACCATCGATTCTATTAATAAAAAGCAACATCATATCATCACAGTGATAGGATGCGGAGGGGATAGGGACAAGCAAAAACGCCCCATTATGGCCAGAATTGCTTGCGCGTATAGTGATCAGGTTATTCTTACGTCTGACAATCCCAGGAGTGAAGATCCAACAGTGATCATGAAAGAGATGGAGGAAGGCATTTTACCTAAAGACAAACGTAAGGTCTTTTCCATCATTGATCGCAAACAAGCGATTCGGACGGCAGTTAAATTGGCGAAAAAAGGGGATATCATTGTGTTGGCAGGTAAAGGGCATGAGAAGTATCAGGAAATAGAAGGTAAAAAGATACCTTTTGATGATAAAGTAGTTTTTAAAGATGCATTAGACTTGACTCTGAAATAGTCTATTAAGCGAGTGTTACTTAATTCAATCATTTGAAATTGAATTGGTGTGGAAAAATATATCCTGTGGAACCGTAAATTTTTCCTACATTCAGCACTCGCAACGAGGGTATTCTTAGTTCCTGAAGCACTAGAGTACTACTTTTAAGACACTCTTGATTTACTACTTCATAAACAAAACGATTCCAACGATATGCTTTATCATCTATTTGATTATTTGCAAAAAACAGTCGATTTGCGGGGAGCGGGTTTGTTTCAATACATCTCCTTCCGTGCAGGGCTGGCAATTATTATTTCCTTAATTATTTCAATGGTTTTCGGAAGGAGAATCATTCTTTATTTGAAAAGATTGCAAATTGGAGAAACGGTAAGAGATCTTGGGCTAAAAGGTCAAAAGCAGAAAGAAGGTACACCTACCATGGGAGGTACGATCATTATTCTAGCCATTTTGGTTCCTTGCTTGCTGCTGGCCAGGCTGGACAATGTTTACATCCTTTTAATGATCCTTTCAACCATTTGGATGGGGACTATCGGTTTCATTGATGACTACATTAAAGTGTTCAGGAAAAATAAAAAAGGATTAAGCGGAAAATTTAAAGTAATTGGCCAGGTTGGTTTTGGGCTTATTGTGGGCTTAACCATGATTATGAGTCAGGATATAGTCGTTAGGGTGCCGGTGCAGGAAGCTTATGACAATAATTATACCATTGTAAAGCAGGAACCTGTTCCAAACCCAAGGCGTCCGGACCAACTGGTGGAGATGGCATACGTAAAGACAACCATCACGAATGTGCCCTTTTTCAAAGGTAATCAGTTGGATTATAGCGAGTTGCTGTTTTTTATGGGAGAAAACGCCAAATACTGGGCTTGGCTGATTTTTGTTCCCGTCGTTATTTTTCTGGTTACAGCGGTTTCCAATGCGGCTAATCTGACAGATGGCCTTGATGGATTAGCGACGGGAGTGTCCGGGATAATCGGTGCTACTTTGGGGATTTTAGCCTACGTTTCCGGTAATACCATAGCCGCTGATTATTTGAACATTCTCTATTTACCGGATACCGGAGAATTAGTGATTTTCTCTGCTTGTTTTGTAGGGGCCTGTATAGGTTTTTTATGGTATAATTCTTTTCCCGCTCAGGTATTCATGGGGGATACAGGTAGCCTGACTTTGGGAGGAATTATTGCAGCGATGGCCATTTTGATTCGCAAAGAGCTATTGATACCTGTTTTGTGTGGAGTGTTCCTGCTGGAAACCTTGTCGGTGATCATTCAGGTTTCTTACTTCAAATACACGAAGCGCAAATATGGAGAAGGGAGGCGTGTTTTTTTGATGTCGCCAATTCATCATCATTTTCAAAAGAAAGGGATGCACGAAGCTAAAATTGTTGCGCGTTTTTGGATTGTTGGAATATTGTTAGCCGTTTTAACCGTGATTACCCTAAAAATCAGATAAAAATGAAAGAGAAGCTTGTTGTTTTAGGGGCAGGCGAAAGTGGGATAGGAGCAGCCTTACTGGGGAAGAAAAATGGGTTTGAGGTTTTTGTTTCCGATTATGGCAAGATAAAAGAGGTTTTTAAAAAAGAATTAACAGAAGCGGATATCCCCTTTGAGGAAGGTGGACATAGCTGGGATCGGATAAGTGATGCCGATTTGATTGTAAAAAGTCCAGGCATCCCAAATACGATAGCTTTGATTCGTCGGCTAAAAGAAGCTGACATACCAGTAATTGGAGAAGTAGAGTTTGCTTTTCGTTATTGCGAAGCTAAAATAATTGGAATAACAGGCAGCAACGGAAAGACAACAACGACCTTATTACTTTATCATTTGCTTTCCGGAGCGCTTGAAAATGTAGGAGTAGGAGGCAATGTAGGGAATAGCTTTGCTCGCCTGATGCTAGAGCAAAAGTTTGATTATCTGGTGCTGGAATTAAGTAGCTTTCAGCTAGATGACATTCAGGAATTTCGACCGGATATTGCCATTTTGCTAAATATTACGGCTGATCACCTGGATCGATATGATTATAAACTGGATAACTATATCCAGGCAAAGTTTAGAATAACACGCAATCAGCAAAAGAGCGATTGGTTTATTTACAATAAAGACGATAAGAATATTCGGGGCTATTTAGAGGCAAATGTTCCTCGGGCAAAAATGCATGGTGTTGAGTTCCCTTCAGAAATTTCCGAAGTTGATTGGAATGCTGAAATGAATTACAAAGTTGTAAACCCTGCATTGAAAGGGGTTCATAATCAGTTTAATACCCAATGTGCTTTGGAGGCTTGTAAAATTCTGGGAATAAAGCCGGAAGGAATTCAGGGTCGCCTGGACTCATTTGTGAATCAGCCCCACCGCATGGAGCTTGTAGGAGTACATCAGGGAGTAGCCTACATAAATGATAGCAAAGCAACGAATGTGGACGCTGTCTACTACGCTCTGGATGCCGTTGATGGCCCGATCGTATGGGTATTGGGAGGATTAGACAAAGGAAACGATTATCGTTTATTGGACGAACCTGCGCGAGAAAAAGTGCGGGCGATTGTCTGTCTGGGTGCAGATAACTCAAAAATAAAAGAATACTATGGCAGCTGGAGCCTGCCCATTATTGAAACAAGAACAGCCAGGGAGGCTGTAGTACAAGCTCAAAAGCTGGCAAGTCAAGGCGATACGGTTTTGTTGTCGCCGGCATGTTCAAGTTTTGATTTATTTGAAAATTTTGCTCAAAGAGGAGATTTTTTTCGGGAAGCAGTAAAAGAAATGATGAACGAACCAAAATAAATAACTCAACTATATGTCTTTTGGAAATCGGATATATGCAGAATTAAGAGGTGACCGGGCGATCTGGATGATCGTAGCTGTTCTGGCTATTTTCTCTATTTTAACCGTTTACAGCTCTACTGGTACGATTGCCTACAGAGATAGGGGAGGGAATACCGAGTTCTATTTGCTGAAGCAGTTGATCATTATTGGGGCAGGCTTGATATTGACATACTTCTGCTACATCTTGCATTACAATAAGTACAAATCGGCAGCTCCATATTTAGTAATTCTTGCAGTTCCGCTACTGTTTTATACAATAGCTTATGGTTCCGATTTAAATGACGCACGAAGATGGATTGAGGTGCCGGGTTTGCCCTTTACGTTTCAAACATCAGAATTTGCCAAACTCGCTTTAATCATTTATGTAGCTAAGGAAATCTCTAAGCGAAAGGAATATATAAAGGATTTTAAAAGTGCTTTTGTCCCGATTATTGTACCTGTTTTATTGATATGTGGTTTAATAGCACCTGCGGATTTATCGACGGCTATATTGCTATTTGGAACGACTATCCTGATGATGTTTATGGGTAGGGTTGCGCCACAATATATATTATTACTGCTGTTTTTAGGCGTTGTGGTATTTGCTTTTTTAATCATTATTGGAGAATTCTTTCCTAATGTGGTGAGGGTAGATACCTGGGTGTCGAGAATGCAAGCTTTTGTGGAGGGAACGGGAGATAAATATCAGGTTAATCATGCCAAAATTGCCATTTCTAATGGCCATATATTGGGCGTGGGGCCCGGCAATAGCGTATTGAGGAACTATTTGCCGGCACCTTATTCTGACTTTATTTACGCTATTATTTGTGAAGAGTACGGTTTGTGGGGAGGGTTTTTGATTTTATTATTGTATTTATTTCTCTTTTTCCGGGCAGTATCCCTTGTTACACGAAGCCCGAAGACTTTCGGAGCAATGCTGGCTTTAGGGGTGAGTTTGATATTAGTCTTACAGGCTTTAGCTAATATGGCAGTTTCGGTTAATTTGGTGCCGGTGACGGGGCTGACACTGCCCATGCTCAGTATGGGGGGGACTTCCATCATTTTTTCAAGTATAGCCTTAGGTATGCTCCTGAGCGTCAGTCGCTATATAGAAAAGGTTACTTCATAAAACACCAATGAAAATGGAAAACTCCGTAAGACCAGTAAAATCTTGGGATCTTGAGAAAATCAGGCAAGCCCATTTGCCTCAAAACAAAAAATGGAAAGTGGTTATTAGCGGTGGTGGAACCGGAGGCCATGTATTTCCTGCAATTGCGATTGCCGATACCTTAAAAGCGGTCAATCCAAATATTGACATCCTGTTTGTTGGAGCAAAAGGTAAGATGGAAATGACCAGAGTGCCGAAAGCAGGGTATAAAATTGAAGGCTTATGGATAAGTGGTTTTCAACGAAAGTTGAGTTTGCGGAATGTAATGTTCCCCTTTAAGCTGATCTCAAGCCTGATCAGAGCTCGGAGAATACTCAGAACGTTCAAACCGAATGTAGCAATAGGGGTAGGAGGATATGCTTCCGGACCTTTGTTGGAAATGGCCGTTAGAAAAGGCATTCCAAGCTTGATACAAGAACAAAATTCATTCCCGGGAATCACTAATCGACTGCTGGGAAAACGCGTTGATAAAGTATGTGTAGCTTATCCAAATATGGATAGGTTTTTCCCAAAAGAAAAAATCGTTTTAACAGGAAATCCTGTGCGCTCAGATATTACTGATATTGAAGGAAAAAGAAACGAAGGAATCCAATACTACGGATTAGCATCAAATAAAAAGGTTGTCTTAGTTCTTGGAGGAAGCCTGGGAGCGCGCTCTATCAATGAAAGTCTAAGAAATAATGTTGATAATTTGAGCAGGCAAACAGATGTGGAAATACTCTGGCAATGTGGAAAGCTATATATCGATAGCTTTAAAGAAACGGAAACAGCAAAATTGCCGAATGTGCATATCACTGCTTTTTTAGATCGGATGGATCTCGCTTATGCGGCAGCTGATATTGTTATTTCAAGAGCAGGAGCCTTAACGGTTTCGGAGCTTTGTATAGTCGGTAAGCCTTCGATTTTGGTGCCTTCTCCAAATGTGGCAGAAGACCATCAAACAAAAAATGCAATGGCTTTGGTAACAAGAGATGCGGCTGTTTTAATTAATGATGCGGAAGCATACCAAGCCATTCCTAAAGCCCTTGAGCTTTTGAAAGATGAAGCAGCTTTAAAAAGCCTGAGTTCCAAAATTAAAGAAATGGCGCATACAGATGCGGCGGAGGCTATTGTTAATGAAGTATTTAAAATAATGTAATTATTTAGCCGATGGATTTAGATAACCTCAAATCGGTATATTTTATCGGAATCGGCGGAATTGGAATGAGTGCCCTGGCCCGTTATTTTAATTTCTTGGGCATAAAAACCAAAGGGTATGACAAAACAGAAACTATTCTGACCAAAAAGTTGGTTAGTGAAGGCATTGACATACATTATGAAGAAGCACCTGAAAGCATCCCTGATCACGTAGATTTAGTTGTCTACACGCCTGCAATTCCGGCAACTAACCTGGAATTACAATTCGTTAGGAAAAAGGGAATTAAGCTTCTAAAAAGGGCTGAAGTGCTGGGGATGATCAGTAGAAACAAACCGGCTATCGCTGTTGCGGGTACACACGGGAAAACAACGACCAGTACGCTTATCACTCATTTGTTAAGAAGTGGTGGAGTGGATTGCACGGCTTTTTTGGGGGGAATTTCCGTAAATGTGGGCGGCAACTTCGTCCAGGGGATGTCAGATTGGGTTGTCGTGGAAGCAGATGAATACGATCGTTCTTTTTTACATCTGGAACCGTCGCTTTCGGTGATTACATCTTTGGATGCTGACCATCTTGATATCTATGGAGATGAATCTTCTATTTTAGAGACGGGCTTCAAGGCCTTCATCCGGTGTTTGCAAAAAGAAGGAACCTTATTGTTGTGCAATGGCCTGGATGAAAAACTAGGCTCAGAGGATGTACTCAAAGCGATTAACTGGAAGTCCTATGGTATTGAAAACGGGGCTTTTAAAGCGACCAATATTGAAGTACGAGAAGGGGCCTTTTATTTTGATTTTTTGGGACCTGAAGTGAGCTTAGAGGGATTAATGCTCCCTTTACCCGGAAGGCACAATGTAGAGAATGCCGTAGCAGCTATTTCTGTTGCCTTGACTTTGGGAGTTGATCCGGATAAAATAAAACCTGGCCTGGCTTCTTTTAAAGGCATAAAGCGAAGGTTTGAGAGGGTTTTTCAGTCGGATAAAGTTACTTACATTGATGATTACGCTCATCATCCGACTGAACTGAAAGCAGCTATTGGTGCAGCGCAGGAACTGTTTCCCGGCAAAAAGTTGTTGGGTGTTTTCCAGCCGCATCTTTTTACCAGAACCAGAGATTTTGAAGAAGGTTTTGTTAGAGAATTAGAGAAATTAGATGCGGTAGCCTTGCTACCTATCTATCCGGCGAGAGAAGAACCGATAGCAGGAGTGAGTTCAAAGATGATATTCGAAAAAATGAAACACGATCAAAAGTTTTTAATTGAAAAAGCAGAAGTTATTAAACTAATTGAATCTATAAAGCCGGATGTCATCCTTACGTTAGGTGCCGGCGATATTGATCAACTGGTAGAACCAATAAAATCGCATTTGGATTATGGCAAAGAATGATATGGAACAAACGCTTAAACGTATAGCTTGGATTGTCGGCTTGTTTGGGATTGCTGCCCTTATCATTTCTGCTGTGGAATATAAAAAGGGAGGAACGGTAAGCAGCGTGCACATTAGTATTGATCCATTAGCTGATGGCAGTTTTTTTATCGATGAGAGTGATATTATGCTTGCAGTAGAAAGAAGCATGGGAAATCAATTGAAAGGACAAAAACTGGCAAGAGTAGACATTGACAGGGTGGAGCGGGTCCTGGAAGAAGATCCGTTTGTTCTGAATGCAGATGTGTTTGTAGATGCAGAGAATAGTATTCATATGAATATTGAACAAAGGGTACCCATTTTGAGGATTATTGATGAAGATGATGTGAGTTACTATCTCGATAAAGAGGGATCTCGCATGCCGCTTTCAAAACATTTTACAGCTCGTGTAATTGTCGCTACCGGCCAAATCCCTGCTTTTGATCCGGGGTTTAAAAAGAGAAAGGGAGATGTAATAAAAGGTCTGTTTGAACTGACACTAGAAATCTTGGAGCAACCTTTCTATCGGGCTTTAGTAGAGTCTATACACGTGGATAAAAGCAAAAAGGCGGTTTTAATTCCTAAAATTGGAAAGCAAAAAATAAAAATAGGGCGCCTGGAAAACATTCCGGGCAAACTGGAGCGATTGAAAATATTTTACGAAGAAGGAATCGCCTACGAAGGCTGGAATAAATACAAAACGATTGATGTACAGTTTGAAGGACAGGTGGTTTGTCAAAAATAAAAACCGTTCTTTGACAAATTGTGTGGAACTTCAAAATGATGAGCCTTGAATGCCCTGGTGGCTGAAGGGGTTATCATTTTTAAACTTCATTTTGTCACAATTTATGTCAAAGAACCATAAAACTAAAATGTAAACAAGGCTGCATGGCCAAATTTGTATTACAATCAGAAAACAGAACAACATTATGATGGAAGGTAGGGAAGATCAAAAGAACAACAACATCACCGTTGCCCTTGACATAGGGACAACAAAGGTATGCGCAGTTGCCGGCCGAAAAAATGAACACGGGCAGATTGAGGTCCTCGGAGTAGGAAAGGTTAACTCCGAAGGGGTGCTTAGAGGTGTGGTTTCGAATATCGAAAAAACCGTGAGGGCCATCTCCGAAGCTGTTCAATCCGCTGAACGTGGATGTGGCCAAAAAATTAATGTTGTTCACGTCGGAATCGCAGGTCAACACATAAAAAGCTTGCAGCACAGAGGTATTCTTACTCGTGATAACGCGCATACAGAGATCAGCCGAACAGATATTGACCGCCTGATCAATGATATGTATAAATTAGTGCTTCCTCCCGGGGATAAGATTCTTCACGTTATCCCTCAGGAGTATACCGTCGATAATGAGCAGGGTATTTTAGATCCTGTTGGTATGTCAGGGGTGCGTCTGGAAGCCAACTTCCATATCATTACCGGTCAAATTTCTGCTTCTAATAATATTAATCGTTGTGTACAACGTTGTGGACTTAGAATTGCAGATACTACCCTTGAACCAATTGCTTCGGCTACGGCAGTGCTGAGTGAAGAAGAAAAAGAAGCGGGCGTTGCCTTGGTCGACATGGGGGGAGGAACAACGGATATTACTATCTTTCATGAAGGTATTATACGGCATACGGCTGTCATCCCCTTCGGAGGGAATGTAATTACTAAAGATATCAAGGAAGGATGCACGGTCATGCAGCATCAGGCGGAGAAGTTGAAAGTTAAGTTTGGTGCCGCTCTGGCGGAAGAAGTTTTTGATAACAGAATCATTACTATTCCTGGCTTAAAGGGGCACGCTCCAAAAGAAATTTCTGAAAAGAACCTGGCTCGTATCATCCAGGCAAGAGCAGAAGAAATCCTCGATTACGTCATGTGGGAAATCCAACGCTCTGGATATGAACGAAAGCTAATCGGTGGAATTGTACTTACCGGTGGTGGAGCCTTGTTAAAAGATATCGAAAAATTAACTGCATACCACACTGGTATGTATACCCGCATTGGTATTCCAATTGAACGTTTAGCGCATGGATATCAGGAACAGATCTGCAATCCAATCTTTTCTACTGCAATTGGATTGCTATCCAGAGGCATTGAACAACGCGAACTTGGAAAAATTCGCTACGAACAAATGCAGGAACCAGAGAAAGACAATCCAGAAGAAACGCCTACTGTAGAAGAAGGCAACAAGTGGTACGAGCAATTATTCAAGAGAACTAAAGAATGGTTCGAAACAGAACCCGATACCGAATTTTAACTTAGAAGCATTAGCAATGAACAGCAGAAAAAGGGCGCAGCCCTTTTAAAAAAAGCTCCGCTAGGAGCGACGTAAATTGGCCTGGCGGCGCAAGCCCCAAGCTTTAAAGGAAGAAAAACAGCAAACACATTCTTAATATTAAACTTAGCGCTATGCAATTTGAATTGCCAAAGGAGGAAGGATCAATAATCAAAGTCATTGGTGTCGGGGGCGGAGGAAGCAATGCCGTGACCCACATGTTTAACCAGGGAATTCACGGTGTGGACTTCGCGATTTGCAATACAGATTCGCAGGCCATGGAGTTAAGCCCCGTACCTGTGAAAATTCAATTGGGCCCTACCTTAACGGAAGGCCGTGGAGCAGGTTCCAAACCAAATGTCGGCCGCCAGGCCTGCCTTGAGTCTCTGGAGGAAGTCGTCGCCTTCCTGGAAAACGGTACAAAAATGTTATTTGTAACCGCTGGTATGGGTGGTGGAACGGGTACCGGAGCAGCCCCTATTATTGCCAAGACTTCTAAAGAATTGGATGTTCTGACGGTTGGTATTGTTACCTTACCTTTCTCCTTCGAAGGGCGTCGACGCATTCAACAGGCTATGGACGGCCTTCAGGAACTAAAGAAAAATGTCGATACACTTATTATTATCTCTAATGATAAACTCAGAGAGATCCACAGTAATTTTACCTTGTCTGAAGCTTTTGGGCAAGCTGATAATATCTTGAGCACCGCCGCTAAAGGGATTGCCGAAATCATCACGGTTCCTGGTTATGTAAACGTTGACTTTGAGGATGTCAATACCGTTATGCGCGATAGTGGTGTCGCTATTATGGGAACGGCCGTGGCCGAAGGCGATGACCGTGCAAAACGCGCCGTTGATGAAGCATTAAGCTCTCCTCTTCTCGAGGACAATGATATCCAGGGCGCTCAACATATCCTGCTCAATATTGCCTCTGGTGCTAAAGAGGTTACAATGGAGGAAATTTTCCAGATCACCGAGTTCGTGCAAGAGGAAGCGGGCTATGGAACAGACCTTATCTGGGGTAATTGTTATGACGAAAGCCTGGGCAATAAGCTTGCGGTTACCGTTATTGCCACTGGTTTTGAGAGCTTGAGTCCAAATAAAGCCGGGGCTGAAGAAGACAAGAAGATCAAAGTCTCTCTCGATGATGATGTAGCAAATCGCAACGAACCTCAAAAAAGGATTTTTGATAAAGGCTATAATCAAGGAGAACAGGCGAATATCTTTGAATTCGATAATATTCCGCCTACAAGAAAACCGTTTCGCCCAATAAGTGATGAACCGTATGCGGAAGAATCCAAACCATCTCATGACGAGCAGGTGCGCAAAGCGTATTCCAGAGAGGAAATTCAACGCCGCAGACGTTTAAGAGAGCTGAAGCCCAAGCTCAATAATCCAAGAACAGTCAATGAACTGGAAAACCAGCCGGCTTATCTAAGAAGAGGCGTACACCTTGAAGATCCACCGCATTCTTCTGAAAAGGAGGTCTCCAAGTGGACCATCAGCGATGATGAGGATCCGGAGATTCGCTCGAATAATTCTTTCTTGCATGATAACGTGGATTAGGTGTAAATGAATAGACTTGTTCTGTAGCTGCTGATGGAGCGTAATTGACCAAATTTTATTTTAGACAAGGCGAAAAACGCAGGCATGACTTGTCCCGAACGCCTTCGGGAGCCATAGCTACGTCGAGTATTTTCAACGCAGTATAAAATAAAATTTGGCAATTTAAGCCCATTGATCAGCTGCAGAACAAGTCTAATAAAAAGAGGCTGACTCATAAGGATAATTTCTTTTGAGAGACGTTTTTTTAAAAATTTTTAGTAAAAATTTTTAAAAAAACGTCTCTCAAAAAAGTAAATTTCCTGCTAAGCGCAACGAACCTGCTTATGAGACAGCCCTTTTTTTATTCATTTACACCATTATACTTCTTCTCCTGCCGCACAATAAACCGCTTATAATAGGACAAGATCAATGTTGTCATAGGTAAGGCAATGATCATCCCCAAAATACCCAATAAAGTCCCCCATATCGAAAGTGAAAGCAGGATGATGGCCGGGTCAAGCCCTGTTAGATTGCCCATTACTCTTGGAGTAATAATAGCATCCTGAAGCAATTGAACGATCGTGAAAACCAGAAGAATGAGTCCCATCACTAACCAAAAGTTGAGCCCCGATTCCATGCTATACAGAACGCCGAGCAGAAAAGCAGGTATAAAGCCCGCATTTTGAAGGTAGGGGACATAATTGAGCAAGCCTACAAAGATGCCTAAAGCAATACCTAAAGGCAAGCCGATAAGTTTGAAGCCGACGGCAAAAAGAATGCATACCGCTATGACAATTTTGGTCTGTGCCCTGAAATAAGCTTCCATGCCATCCTGTAAGTCATCCGCCAGCATTAATACCGAAGACCTGTACTTGGGCGGGATCAATGCCTTCCAGTCGCTGCCTATATCTTCGTAATCCATCAGGATGAATACCAAATATAGCAGGATGACCACAATGGTTACCAAGCCCCCTAATAAGCCGAAAATACCTGAAAAGGTCCTGCTGAAGCCTTCCCAAACATAGCCCAGGGCTTCTTTCATATTTTCTCCTTTAGCCAGTTCGTGCACCTCCCTGGATTGAAGTAAAGCTTGTATTTTCTCCTGAATATTGTCGGGAATGATAGATGGAAGGCTTAGCTGACCAGCATATTCATTCGCCAGGACTACAAACTTCGAAGCCTCTGAACTTATTGTTGGTGCTAGTATTGCCCAAATACTACTAAAAATAATCGTTAGTGAAATAAGGGTGGCGAAAATAGCCAGTACGCGGTTTTTTAACCTGAGCTTATATTGAAAAAAGGTGACGATTGGATAAATAAGATAGGCTAGCAAAGCAGCTACAAAAAAAGGCAATAAGGCGCTGCTTAAATAGTTTACCAAAACGAATATGCCGATTATTACGAATATTGTAAAAGCAATTCGAATGAACCGATCAAAAGTAATGGGTTGATCTTGGTCTAACATAGTGGTTAAGGATTGTCTTCAAAAATATCGTTTATTGTTTTTTCGGTATCACGGAGTTTTTCCTTGCAGAAATGGAGCAGTTCCGCCGCTCTTTTCATCTTAACCGATAAATTATCAATACTAATGACGTCCTCTTCCAGCTCGGAAATAATTTGTTCTAATTCAGTTAAGGCTTTATCGTAGCTATTCATTCGTTTCCAGGTTTTCGACTTTACTCCATAAATTTCCTCCATCGAACATCGTTCGAAGCTGCTCTCCCGGCAAAGGTAAATTGTTTTTACTTAAAATAGTGCCGTTTTCTTTAGTTGTTATGCTATATCCTCTCTTCAGAAGTTGTTGCGGATCCAGAAGTTGGTGTAAGCGATCTAGCTCTTCAAGTTTGAAACGTGCCTGCTGTAGCTTGAGTTTCAGGTGTAATTTCATTTGATTTTCTAATCTGTCGATTTTTCTCCGTTGATTTTGAGTGCCTTGACTAGCAATTAATGGAAGGCGGCGATCCAGATTCTGTAAAAGTTGTTCTTCTTTTTTGATAATATGGCTGGTCAAATTATTTAAATAAGCTTCCATTTGCAACAGCTTTGATTCAAAATTGAAATTGTGTTGGATAATAAAGTCAGCAACAGCAGTAGGTGTTTTTAGGGCTGAGTGGGCTGTTTGATCCAGTACGCTTTGATCAACATCATGCCCGATTCCGCTGATTACGGGAAGGGGAAACTGTGCTACGGCTTTGGCGATTTCGAGGCTGTCAAATGCGAGAAGGTCCAGTTTTGCTCCGCCGCCCCTTACAATAGTAACACAGTCAAAACGATCTGACGTATTCTGAATTTCCTTTAGTTTTCGTAAAATCTCTTTTTCTGCAAACATGCCCTGGACGCTGGCAGGAAAGAGAGTCGTTTGAATGTCGTAGCCAAAGGGATTTTGGTTAAGATGGCTTTTCAAATCTATGTAACCGACGGCTTCTTCGGATGATATGACAGCAATTCGTTGCAACACTTTTGGCAGAGGAAGCAGACTGTTTAAGCCAAGCAGGTTCAGACGTTTTAAGGTTTGGATTATCTTCTTTCGCTTTAGGGAAAGGGCTCCTTCGGCGAAACTGGGGTCTACGTCCACAACGATGAGTTTAAGGCCATATCGTTCATGGAAATTCACTTCAACTTTCAGGGGTAAAAAGGTTCCTTCTTGCAGGAAGTCTTGAAAAAATAAATGAATTTTTTGCAACTCCTGAAATTGTTTCCTCCAAATAACGGCCTGTGCTTTGGCTAAAATGTCAAAATGATCGGGATGCTTTTCCACCAAGTCCAGGTAAATATGCCCTCTGGATTGCCCGATGGAAGCTATCTCAGCTTCAATCCAAACCGGGTTCTGAAAATTCAAGGCAACGACTCGCCTTATATATTCGTTTAGTTGATATAATGAATAGCGTTCCATGCGTTACAAAATTAATTTACGTTCTTTGATAAACATGAGTCATCCCGAATTTTCGGGATGATTCATGTTTCGTGAAAAATATTTACAAATACTTGTTAGCCAAGGCTATATCTACTTTTTTCTTGATAAAAAAGTAGCAAAAAATCAAGGCTGTATTCAATTCTTAACGCTTTTTGAAAGGTTGGCCGCCTAAAATGAATAAACTCGCCGGGGCTCAAACAGTATTCATTTTTTGGTAGTGGGGTGAATTCGTTGATACATAGTTTTCAAAGCCCCATTTTAAAAGGTTTGCAAGCAACTATCCACATTTTTGACCCACTACCCATTTTTTAACGGCTGCCAACCTTCCAAAAAGCTAAATTGAATAAGGCCGGTTCTGAAGCATTGATTTACAGCACCTATTTTTAATCACCGTGACAACATGAAGTTCCTTAAAATTCGGGATGACTCATGTTTATCAAAGAACCTTAATTTAATGTGTATAAGTTCAATACTCTACTACTTATTAATTTGGGAAGTCCTTAAAGCAGGCCGTTAGGCCTGCCTGATCGTAGCCCTGGGTTCTCCCAGGGAAAAGGTTATTCTATATAGTTTCTTCCGCGTAGCGGTAGCATAAATGCCGTCAACTTAAGCTCTTTACAGCCCGGCACTTCAGTGCCGGGGGGAATAATTGTCAGATTGGGCTTTAGCCTTTTTGTTATTAATGGGCTAAAGCCCTGATGAACCTAAGCACTGCACCTGGCGCTAAAGCGCCAGGCAAAGAAAAAGCTTAAGTTGACGACATTGAGCGGTAGTACACTACACCAGATTAATAACCTGTGATGTGCTTCTGCTACGCGGAAAAAATTAGGTAGAATAACCTTTCCCCAGGAAGACCAGGGGCTACGATCAGGCAGACCTAACGGCCTGCTTTTTGTTCTAAAACCGTTTACCAAATGAAATCATCCAGAACCCAAAAACTTATTATTTGACAGTTAATCATAAGAAAAAAAATTAAAATCACTTTTAATTCCCAACCTTTCAGCTCTATACCAACGTCTTTAAAACTAAAAAAACAATTAAGATGAAAAAAAACTTTTTGCTGCTTCCTTTACTCTGCCTAATTTTTTCTTTAGGAAACCTTAATGCTCAAAATGAAATGCCTGCTATTGGGCACGAAGTAGGGGTTAATGCCACCTTTTTCGTTAAAGAATTCTTAAGCCTGAACGAAGATGATCCCGATTTTGAACCTTATTCCTTATATTACAAACTCCTAAACAATAATGCAGAAATGGCCTTCCGGTTCGGTTTGGGGCTTTCGATTGACAATTCCACGGAGAAGCAAAATAGTGGGAACCAAAACGAACCAGAACGAAAAGATAAGGCATCGTCTTTCAATTTGCGGCTCGGGGCTGAAAAACAATTTCCGATCGGGAAAAAATGGCTGGCATATCTGGGAGGTGATTTTGTGTATCAGCAACAAAGTTCGGAGCGCAATATTGTGGATCCCTTTTTTTCCAGTACCACCACAGAATTTGATCAAAGCCTTTTGGGAGGCGGCCCTGTGATTGGTGTACAATTCAAAATAAATGAGCGTATCCGTTTATCAACAGAAACCAGCCTTTATTATTTATCAGGTACGGAAACCAGCACGATCAGGTTTGAAGAAGACTTTCCTACTATTGAGCCCATTGAAGATATTGAAACAGAGACGGACATGGAGAACTTATTGATCAATTTACCGAGTTCAGTATATTTTAGCATTGTTTTTTAAATAACCTAAGTTGTGATTAAGTAACAGCCCAAAAACTTATTTTGGGGCTGTTACTAAAAGGGAAAAGGTTAACGAGGAATAAAGGCTTTTTGCTATTTTTAATCGAGTACCCTGTTCCCTTGACTGTTAAACCGCAACTTAAGGATTACAAAAATTTTAAAAATCACCCCTTATGAAAAGACGAAATTTCGCCTTGCTTCTATTTTTAATGCCAGCTCTTGGAATGATCTGGCAAAGTTGCCGGAAAGATGATGATGTATTGCCTCAATCCACAGGATTGACTTTACCAGATCAACCTTATGATTATAAAGGTTACCATCAAGGTTTCAAAAACGCCTTTCACTTTTTTAATGATAATACACCCGTAGGTAATCGAATAACAAATGATGGTGCCACACTTGGTCGTGTATTGTTTTACGATCCTCGCATGTCCGTAAATAATGCCGTTTCCTGTGCAAGCTGCCATCGTCAGGAACGGGGTTTTGCCGATAATAAAGCCTTTAGCAATGGGTTCGCCAATAAAATTACGCCCAGAAACTCTATGGCGATAAACAACTTAAGCTTACATTCCCGCTTTTTTTGGGACCTGCGTACGCATAGCCTCGAAGAACAAGTACTGGAACCCGTCGAAAACCACATTGAAATGGGTATGGAAAAAGTAGAAGACCTTCCCCCAAAGTTGTCTAATCTGGATTATTATCCTGAATTATTTGAGGCAGCTTTTGGAAATTCAACTATTACAACTCAGAAAATCTCTTTGGCGCTTTCTCAGTTTTTGAGATCAATGGTAGCCTATGATTCGAAATACGATAAAGGCCGTGAAAACGAGTTTCAAAATTTTTCTGCTAAAGAAAAATTAGGAAGGACCTTGTTTGTGGGCAAAGCTGGATGCAACAACTGCCATAGTGAACCTTTCTTCATTCCTTCTTGGGGAAGCGATGCTACAAATATCGGCCTGGATGAAGATTATGAAGATGAAGGAATTGAAAATGGCCTTTTTAAAATCCCTTCTCTTCGAAATATTGCCTTAACGGCTCCTTATATGCACGATGGCCGTTTTGCAACGCTTAAAGATGTGATTGAGCACTATAATGCCGGGGTGAAAAATCATCCTTTTCTGGATTGGCGCCTTCAGGATTTTTCAAATAATTCTATCGAGCCGAGGAGACTGCATTTAACCGATCTGGAGATCGAAGCTCTGGAAGCTTTTTTGAATACTTTAACAGATCGCACCCTTAGTCTTGATCCTATGTTCTCTTCTCCTTTCTAGTCGTTGTTAGCAATTGCATATAAAAAAAGGGGATTGGCGCAGCCAATCCCCTTTTTTTATATGCAATTGCTAACGATTAAATGTCAGCCAATACTTCTTTCACTTTATCGGCAGCTTCCTGCAATAAAATAGCTGAAGCTACTTTTAAGCCAGATTCATCTATCATTTTCTTGGCTATATCCGCATTCGTACCTTGAAGCCTTACGATAATAGGCACGTTCATTTGATCCCCCAGGTTTTGATAAGCGTCAATGACTCCCTGAGCTACACGGTCGCAACGAACAATACCCCCGAAAATATTGATTAGAATCGCCTTGACTTTAGGGTCTTTAAGGATGATTCTGAAGGCTTTTTCCACTCTTTCGGCATTAGCTGTACCTCCGACATCAAGGAAATTAGCTGGCTCTCCCCCAGAAAGCTTGATAATATCCATAGTAGCCATAGCGAGCCCCGCACCGTTCACCATACAACCTACATTACCATCAAGGTTAACGAAGTTAAGGTGATTGTTCTTAGCTTCCACATCGATAGGGTCTTCTTCATCCTCATCTTCCATGGCTGCCAGGTCAGGGTGACGATAAAGAGCATTATCATCGAGAGTAACCTTACAGTCTACAGCTACAATGCGATCATCACCTGTTTTTAAAGTAGGGTTGATCTCGAACAAAGAAGCATCAGAGCCAACAAATGCTTTGTAAAGATTGGTGATAAACTTCACCATATCTTTAAATGCTTGTCCTTCAAGGCCAAGATTGAAAGCAATTTTTCTTGCCTGAAAAGGTTGCAAGCCCAAGGTCGGGTCAACGTGCTCGTTATGCACTAAGTGAGGCGTTTCTTCGGCAACGGCCTCAATGTCCATTCCTCCTTCTGTAGAGTAGATGATTACATTGCTTTTTTGCTCACGGTCCATTAATACGGAAACGTAGTATTCTTTGCAGGCATCGAAGTCAGGAGCGTAAGCATCTTCGGCTACGAGTATTTTGCGTACCAGCTTGCCCGGGCCTTCCATACCTCCCGGAGTTTGAGGTGTTTTCAACATCATCCCCAAAATATTTCCAGCGTGCTCTTTGAGTTCGTCCATATTTTTGGCTAGCTTCACTCCGCCACCTTTACCGCGACCACCCGCATGGATTTGCGCTTTGATCACAGCAAATTGAGTTCCAGATTCTTCCTGTAATTGTTGAAAAGCTTCTACAGCTTCTTCTACCGTATGAGCTATTTTTCCTCTTTGGATGGCTACACCGTAGCTTTGAAGGAGTTCTTTACCTTGATATTCGTGGAGATTCATAAGAAGTTTATTTCTCTAATAATGAATGAAAATTTTTCTTTGACAGCGTCAAAAGTAAGGGATTTTGAAAGGATTTAAAAATAAACTTGTTCTGTATGAGCGAAAAACAGAGGAATAAAAGGGGAGGACTGAAGAGGTGCCAGAGGAGTTAGAAATAAAAAACCGGTTGTTGCAGACAGCAACAACCGGTTTTTTATTTCTATTAAATTTCAGTAAGGAGTTCACGGAATGAAACTGAATAAACTATCGATGCCCTTGGAAGGAAGGTTTTTGAGTTGTAGATCGACACTTTTTTGGGATTTTTCGAAGAAAAATCCCAAAAAAGTGTCGATCTACAAGCAAAAAACGCTTCTACAGAGGGTAAAGATTATTTATATAGTCTATTTCCGTGAGCTACTTATTCCGTAATTACCATACGCTGAGTAGCAACCCCTTCATTGGTTTGTAACTGTACGAAGTAGATACCTGGTGTAAAAGAAGGAGTATTCAAGCTGATATTTGAGGAGCCAGCATTGACGTTTTCGTTAGAGCGATCCAGTACCAGCTGACCGGTAGCATTAAATATCTGTACATTAGCTGTAAATGCGCTTTTAGCATCAATAGCGATATTAATTGCGCTGTTGCTTCTGGCAGGGTTAGGAGAGATCTGCCAGCCAGAAAGTTGCTGAATATTGTTTGTGCTAAGCACTGTTCCTGTAGTAAAAGAAAAAGCACCTGATTTTTCAGTACAAGTGTAGCCATCATTGAATGGAGTTACTCTCCAATAATATTTTTTGTCCGGGTCAAAATCGCCGTAGATAAAAGTAGAGTTGTTGTTAACTGTAAAATATTGAGGATTAACGGCGAAGCTGGAAACCCGGTCAATGGTTACCAGATACTTTGAAGCTCCAGGTACTGGGTCCCACTCAAAGAATACGACATTGTAAGCATCCGTAGTGGAGTTATTTGGAGGTGTCGTAAGGGTAGGAATACCCGTAATTTCGGTAGTATTTGGAGTGAAGTTAGGACGGATGTAATTACGGGCCGGAGAAGCCAGATCCGCTGCCATAGCTTGTTTTTGACCATCAGTGAAGACATAAGAATTACAGTTACGGAAATAGCTCATAAAGTTATTCGGAAGTGGTGTAACGGCTACATCTTCAAAGTCCCTTACATTACCATTATAAGTACAATTATTTGACATAAAGCCAAAACCATAATCCGGCTTTGTATCACAGATAGCATCTGCAACATCTGATTGATCACAATTGGCACCGCTTTGCAGTTCATTTTTCACTGAAGTATTCAATGAAACAGGCCCTACTGAAAAATTGTCCAGATAGTTTACGATGCCGTTATTATTAGCGTCTTCCGCCCAGAAGTTCAAGTTGGGTTCCCAGCCGAAGAAAGTATGTGCAAGGCTGAAGAAGTGACCTACTTCATGAGAAATCACCCCATCCGTCAAAAGGAAGTTTTGATCACAAACGATATAATCATTGGCGTCGTTCCCGAATGGAGGGCGATAGAACGCAAGTGTTATGCCTCCGTTGTTATCCGAAGAAGCATCTTTAGTTAGGTAAATATTAAGAGCATCGTATTTAGTAAGCGCTGCGAGTAGGTTATAACCTAAGTTACTGCCTGGCTGTTCATAGATAGCTGTATTGTCCAGATAGGCAATTTCTTTGATATAGAAAACGATATCCTGATCTTCGTATTCTTCGTTCAAAAGACAAAGTGCTTCCAGAATATCTTCTTCATTTGAGGCACGCTGCGAGCCGTCGTTGGTACCTACTCTGGTAAAGCGCACGGCTACAAAGGTAGTTGCTCCACGTTGCTCAGAATAATAATTTGCGGCGCGGTTTGTTTTTAATCTTTTTAGAATAAGCTCCTGATCTGCAACAGATGTTCCGCACCAATTTCCTCCAGGGTGTGGGTGCTGTGCCATCGCCGCTAGAGCGAAAAGAGAAAGTAGTAGAGTTAGAATGCTATTTTTCATGTTTAAGTACGTTTATAGTTATTAAGAATACATGCTTCAAGTCAAAAAAAAACATCGTAAGAGCAAAAATACGAATTTTAATCAGTTTAAGGTGTCTTAAGCTTGTCAATTGCAAGTTCCGAAAAAAAGCATACTTTTGCGCAAAGGGGCTGGTTCGATTATAGTTTATTGCCTCAGGCAGGGAATTTTATTGTAAAACTTCTTTTCTTTGAGGTTTTCACAGAAAGAATGAAATTATATAGGTGAATTTCACTTGCCAAAGGCAGCGACCTATCTTTGGAACAACTTCTTATAAAAATGTAATCTGTTTTTCAGCATGAAAGTTTTTTATAGAACAACCTTTTTTTAGTTTTACACAAATTATGATAAGTATTTTTGATAGAATCTTTCTTCTTTAGATACAGAACACTTTTGAAACATAACCGTTAAATCCTAAAAATTTAAATATCATTTCAGACCTATGAGTAAAGTAACCGTAGTTGGAGCAGGCAATGTAGGAGCTACCGTAGCCAATGTCCTTGCCCATAAAGATGTAGTTAATGAAATTGTTTTATTAGATATCAAAGGGGACCTTGCCCGCGGGAAAGCCTTGGATACCTGGCAGCAAGCACCAGTTGATTACTATAGTACATTTGTGAATGGAACGGATGACTATAAGGAAACGGCTGGATCCGATATCGTTGTAATCACTGCCGGTATTCCACGCAGACCTGGAATGAGCCGGGATGATTTGATTTCTACCAATGCTAAAATTGTAACTTCCGTTACCAATTCCATTATTGAGCATTCTTCAAATCCTATCATTATTGTGGTTTCTAATCCACTGGATGTAATGACTTATGCTGCTTTCAGGAAGGCTGGATTGCCAAAGACGCATGTTTTTGGGATGGCTGGAATTCTGGATACAGCTCGCTATCGTGCATTTTTGGCCGAAGCTTTACAAGTATCTCCGAAAGATATTCAGGCTGTGCTTATGGGAGGTCACGGGGATACAATGGTTCCACTTCCCAGATATACAACGGTTTCTGGTATACCGGTACTCGAACTCATAGAAGAGGATAAGCTGAATGCGATTGTTGAGCGAACGAAAAAAGGGGGAGGAGAGCTTGTTCAGTTAATGGGAACTTCTGCCTGGTATGCACCGGGTGCTGCCGCTGCCCAAATGGTTGAAACGATCGTTAAAGATGAAAATAGAATTTTCCCTTGCTGCGCACTTCTGGAAGGTGAGTATGGCCTTAAGGATTTATTCTTAGGAGTGCCTGTAAAACTTGGTAAGAATGGTATTTCTGAGGTCCTGGAGCTTCAACTTAATGATGCGGAAAAGCAATTGCTGAATACTTCTGCTAGCCACGTAAGAAGCGTTATGGAAGTATTTGACAATATGGGCGTTTAGTCAATAACAGCAAATAAAAGGATAAAAAAAAGAGGTCGCCGATCGGCGACCTCTTTTTTTTATCCTTTTATTTGCTGTTATTTTTAGTTGAAAACTTTTTTGCCGCCACACTTGTTACACGACTGCATAATAGTTTCAATACGATGATAACCGACGATTTTGTTCATCCCGATTTGCTTGAGTCGATGGTTAGTAATAATCAGAAAACCATCAGGGAAATGGCTCTTAATAAACCGGTCATGCTGATATTCTTACGGCATTTTGGGTGTATTTTTTGTAAAGAAGCCTTGACCGATATTTCGATGAAACGCGAGGCAATCGAAGCCCAGGGAGTTGATATTGTTTTTGTGCACATGTCTGTACAAGAAGTAGCTGAACGGTATTTTAATAAATTTAATTTGAAAGGTGTCACCCACGTGAGTGATCCCGAATGCAAGTTTTATACTGCTTTCGGTCTGCTCAGAGGGAATTTTTCCCAACTATTTGGGTTAAGGGTCTGGATGAGAGGCTTTTCTGTACAGGTGAAAGGAAATTTACCTGAACACTCAAAAGCACTCGGAGATTCCTTTCAAATGCCGGGCGTGTTTGTGATTCAAGGCGATGAAATAAAGAATAAATACGTCCACCGTTTTGCATCTGACCGACCTGACTATAAGGAACTCGCAGATTGTGGTGTGGGAAATGGGAACTCTAAAATGCCCTCAGAGTGTTAGCAAAATATTCCCTCAGGAAAAGCAACTTTTCTAATGACTTTATAATTTTTTTTATGATAGGATGGCGTTTTTCCCAGTACGTGCCAGGCCAGCAAGGAGAATCTCCTTTTGAACGATTGCTCAAAGTTTTTCAGGAATTACTTCTTTACACTTCCGGAGACGTAAGTGAGGCTTTAAGCTGGCTAACAGAGCTGGATAAGCAATATGAGCTGACGGATGAAAATTATGGCATGGCTGACTTTATCCAGGATTTGATTGATAAAGGATATATTCAACAGCCAGACCCTCAGAATGCACAGTTTGTTCCCTCTGCAAAAATGGAGATGGAACTACGTCAGCGTGCCCTGGAAGACATTTTTGGGCAGCTAAAAAAATCTAAACCCGGCCGCCACAACACTAAGTCCAGCGGAAAAGGGGATGAGCATACTTCTGAATTACGGCCGTATGAATTCGGGGATAATCTGGAAAATATTGCGATCTCAGAATCGCTCCGGAATTCACAAATTAACCACGGTATCGATGATTTTAAACTGACACACGAGGATCTTGAAGTACGGGAAACCTACTATCAAAGCCAGATGAGCACGGTGTTAATGATCGATATTTCTCATTCTATGATCCTTTATGGTGAAGATCGTATCACGCCGGCCAAAAAAGTGGCCATGGCTTTATCTCAATTAATTACAACCCGGTATCCCAAGGATACACTGGATGTGATTGTTTTTGGAAATGATGCCTGGCAAATAGAGATAAAAGATTTACCTTATCTACAGGTAGGTCCTTATCATACCAACACGGTAGCGGGCCTGGAACTCGCAATGGATATTCTGAGGAGACGCCGGAATCCCAATAAGCAGATTTTTATGATTACAGACGGGAAGCCCACCTGTATCAAAAAAGGTAAGCGCTACTACAAAAATAGTTTTGGCCTGGACCGAAAGATTGTAAACCGGACTTTGAACCTGGCTACTCGATGCAGAAAGCTGGATGTACCTATCACCACCTTTATGATCGCTCGCGACCCTTATCTGGTAAGGTTTGTAGAACAATTCACTAAGGCCAATAATGGCAAGGCCTTCTATAGTACCCTGGAAGGCTTGGGTGAGTTTATCTTTATGGATTATAAAAACAATAAGCGGAAAAGGCACAGGAGCTAAGAGGCGAGGCATTCGAAATAACCTAAAAGAGGCTGTATCATAAGTATATTTCTGCCAGTTGTGACGAATATACTTACGATACAGCCTCTTTTAGATTAAAACTAAATTAAAGATGCCAGCCATCTTAAGAAGATAGAGATGGAGGCATATTATTAATTTTTATTTCTCTTCTTTTCTTGCTTCTTAATCCACTTAGCCCATTTTTTGTAAACTTTCTTAGGCAGACGAAGAGTCAAATCTTCGTTTGATTCAACATCAGATTCCCCTTCGATAAGTTTTGATTCCATGATTTCGATAGGAATGTTAACATCATTGCACTGCTCTTCCCAAACTTTAGAGTAGCTGATCGGAATTTCAACAGTTTTGTTGCAAACATCATCCAGGGTAACATCTACGCGCTTGTTACCAGCATCGATAGTACCACACCATTTCCCTTCTTCGCCTTCAGCACACTCTTCGTTTTCAATCATGAGAGCCAATTTAACCTCTGCATTAGCCTGGCACTTGGTTTCAACATTTACACTACCGCTTACGTTAACGGTAACATCAGGGCAAACCATTTCTGGTGGAGGTGGCGCAGCTACAGCAGCATCATTGAAGTAGTAGAATGCGTTACCACACTTAACGAAGAAATAAAGGTTACATGTACCGCCACCATTAGGTGTAAGTCTCCATGCTTTTAATTCATCTACGTTGCCAGGAACCACCATTACATAGCGGTATTCATCCTGACGGTCACCGATGTTACCAACAATACCGTAAGGTAAAGTGATCAATGACATATTGCTTCCCAAAGCAGGGTCTGTAAGGCCGTTGTAACCTAGAGCTGTAACAAGAGCTGTAAGCTTGGCTGCCTTATCTGCATTTTCACCAGATAGGTTAGACAAGTTGTTCATTAGCTCTGTCTTGTCGGTAACTCCCTGGATAGCTGTGAATTGAGGAGAACGACCAAGAGCTCTCAGGCGCTTAGGCTTTTGACGCATAGGCAGGTCAAAAACTTCGTGTAAGTTCGCACAATTTTGGTTATAGTAAGCTGTTTCCTGAGCATTAACATTCAATGTTACTGCTAAGGTTAAGAGTAGAAATAATGGAAGTGAAATAAACTTCATGATTTGTTATACAGTTAGGTTTGATAATAGCGTTTTAAAATCCTCTAAACAAATAAGTCGATGTAAAATACAGGTATATTAATGCTTTAATAGCCTTTCCTGTTGCGAATAAAGCCCAAATTTAATTATCTAATGTGAAATTATAGAAAATTGTACAAAAGATTTCATAAATATTTGATAATATACTTAGTCTTATACTGCAATTTCGTCCTTTAATCAACGTTTTGAGTGAGAAACATAATAAATTAATAATGAAATTACAGCATTTTTTTTGTTTTTTTCTTTTTATTCTCAGTATTTTAACGTTATCCGCTCAATCTAAAGCAGGAACATTAAATGCTACCCAACTAGAACGCATAGAACCCCTGGAAGATACACTTGGAGCACTCGCTTTTATTATTCTTCGGGACACAAATAGAGAAAATCGCTTCGCTGCCTGCCGAAAATTTATCCCGACTCTGACCAAAACCCTTAAAACAAAGAACTCTTTCTCATATCCGTTCGAACAATTAACCAGCATTTCTATTCTTTATCCCCCTGATAGTTCATTCAGGGTTTTTTCCTGGCAGTTGTATGTGGATGTCAATGAATACCATTATTACGGGGCAATTCAGATGAATAATGAAGAACTAGAACTCCATCCCTTGGTTGACCGATCGAGAGAAAAGGCTTTCTATGAAAGTCAGGGCTTTACGCCTGATAGCTGGTACGGGGTAGTCTATTATAACCTTAAGCAATTCGACAGCCCCAATGGCTCTAAATACCTGCTCTTTGGTTATGATGCCTTTGAATTATTCAACCACCGTAAAGTGCTGGAAGTTTTGCATTTCGAAAATGGTCAGCCAATCTTTGGTGCGCCTGTACTGGCAGAAGTGAACCCTGATGGGGAGGTGGTCTCTACCAAACAAAGGCTTATGCTTGAATACAGTGCTGAAGCTTCCATCCGACTGAATTTTGATCCTGCTTTAGATATGATTATTTTCGATCACCTGATTACCGTGGGTGGTTCATATCCCGGGCAAGGACCCACTCAGGTGCCAGATGGCAGTTATTGTGGTTACAAGCTCGAAAATGGCCAATGGGTATACATAGAAAAAGTCTTTAATCAGGTACTTGACGAAGCCCCCCGGGAATTTCCGGTACTAGACGGACGAAAGGGCAAAGATATTTTTGGAAATTAAAAAAATAAACCGTTCCCCGTTAACCGGTTTGTGGTTTGTGTTTATTATTATTTTGTTATGAAAGCGTCAATTGTACACCATAAGATATCTGTTCAGAAAACAGCACATTGTTTCACTTTAGGAGAGGCTAATGAGCAAACCAAACAATTCTGGTTGGTTTGCCATGGTTATGGGCAACTGGCCAGTACGTTCATTAAGGATTTTGAGGTCATTTCCAATTCCGATACCTTTATTCTGGCACCGGAGGGATTCTCTCGATTTTACTGGAATAAATTCACCGGGCCGGTAGTGGCTTCCTGGATGACGAGGCAGGATCGCCTGGATGAAATTGATGATTATTCACATTTCCTGAGCGCCTTATTAGAGCAATTCTTGCCGGTACTCCCAAGGGATGTCCAAATAAACTTGTTGGGGTTTTCACAAGGAACGGCAACAATATGCCGTTGGATGATGAAAACTTTTCCTCATTTCGATAATCTCCTCCTTTGGGGAGGGCTTTTGCCGGAAGATATTGATTATCGCTCGCATACAGAGTACCTACATGGTAGATCGATTACCTTCGTTTATGGTAAAGAAGACTTGTTTTTACCTTCTGAGCGCGTTATAGCCCATGCAGCTTTTGCTAAGGAACAGGGGATTGATCTGAGAACAGTGACCTTTGAAGGGAAGCACGAAATTCCGGGAAGTGTGTTGAGGGAGTTAGCGATGAAATTTTCTTGATTTTTCTTTTGATGAGAAAAACAATTCCAGCGTGTATCTGTAATATAAACATTAAACATTTACACTACACACACGTACTTACATTGTACTTTTTTGACGCACTTTAGGTCGAAATGATACTATTATACAACGTAATAGTATGGTATGGCACTCCTACCTTAGTCGTCAGTATATAATCACTTTTAAAGAAGTTTATTAGGAAATTCACATTCTGTTGAATCAATGTTTTGGGATTCAAAAGAGTGCAGGGTTCCGTATGTTTCGAGGCTTCGTCTGTGTCTTCTCCAGGCTAGAGAGGATTGGATGTTTATTGGACTTATTCTGTAGTTGATAATAAGAAATAGGCAAAGAATTAGACTTTGACTATTATTAAACAATAATTGACTTCATTTTATTTTTTATAACTTTTAAAAACCTTTTTTTCATGAGACTGATTTTTGTATTTTTAATGCTTATTTTGTTTATCCCTCCCCACATAATAGCTGAGGGAGAAAATTATTTCAATCACAACCCAGACTGTACCGAAGAATTAAGTCTTTTTAATGATGCTGAATTTACATTTGAAAACGTACCTTGTACTTACACCGTGAATTTTACCAGTACAGCTCCCGGGTCAGAAAATTTCACCCACCTTTGGTTATTTGAAAACGAAGGGACTGATGAGACTGAAAACCCTTCTTTTACATTTCCCGGGCCGGGAACTTATACTGTAACGCATATGATCAATTGGCAAACTAATCCAGTAATTTTTGTGCAAGAAGTAAATGTTCCTGAGGTCAAACCTTTTGGAGATGCCTTGTTTGAGTATTCCGTGCGTCATTGCGGAGGAAGCAGTGTGGTGTCATTTTTCAGTTATAACGAAAGTGGCACTCATTTATGGAACTTCGGAGATGGCCAGGAAGGAACTGGCTTTTATCCGGAGCACACCTATCAAAGCGGTGGCGATTACATGGTGACCCATACGGTGATTTTTAATGAATGCACCTATGAAAGAACCTTTGAAGTGATTGTTAATCCAGCTTGTCTTTCCTTTGGGCAAGATGGGCAAATTACCTACATGGAGGATATCATAGGCACAACCAGCGATAAGTTGCCTACTTTGAAGGCAGAAGAACTTTCGATTTGTTTCCATGGAACGATTGTCATGACTGCGGAAGTTGGAGTATATTCGTTTAATAAATGCAACATAAAAATGTCGCCGGGTTCAAAGATTATTGTTAATCCGGGGGCTCGCTTGAGTATTGGTGCCAGGAGTACGATATATGCCTGTGACAATATGTGGCAGGGAATAGAAGTGAAAGGTGGCGGGCATCTCAGGATTATGGAAAACTCATTTATTGAAGATGCACAATATGCCTTATATTTAAATAATAGCTCGAAGATTCTGTTAAACTGTTTTTTCAATAGAAATTACATCGGTATTTATATGCCTCCCAGTGGGAGTTTGCAAAGTGTGCAGCTAGAAAACCCTATCAATGGGGTGCGCTTTTTTTGCAACGATGCCTTAAACGCTCCCTACAATAATGCAAACGGCATACAACAATACGAACCGGGCTTGCCTGCTCAAGGTACAAGGAGCTATGCCGCTATATTATTGAATGACTTGAACCTTTTTACTATAGGTTCAACGGCTTTTACCTCTGTATTTGTGGCAGATCATGCCAATGGCTTCATCTTTGACAATGTGTCCAAGACAGTAGTGCAAGGTTTTAATATGCGAAACATACTGGAAACCGCAGAATATCCTGGCCAATCAGGTAGGGGAATTCATTGTATCGGTACGGGCACCCAAGAGTTGTTGGAGAGAGGTTCCGGAATAATCAATGAACCGACTTATCCATTATCGGATATGTCGAATAATTTCTTCTTCTTCCCATTCGCCTTTGAAAACGTCACTACCGGAATTTTTGCAGATGGAGTAGGGGTGAAGGCCTCCAATAATAGGTAGTGGGTAAAACCAGTTGATGAGAAGTGTTAACCTTAAGTTGTAAAGCTTATTAGATAAATCCATCAACGGATTCTACCCACTACCCAATAATACTATGATAAATATGAAAACTGGTATTGATGTACGCAATGCCTCCCTGGTAGATATAGATCTAAGTGAAAACCACATCCAAGCCGATGATTTAGGGATTGCTGCCCGTCTATGTAGCGGCAACCAGGAATTCAAAATTGAGAACAATTACATTGAAGTTGGTTTTGAAGGTACAGGTATGGAAGGTATTCTGGTAGACGATGTAGCTATACTCCCTTTCAATGCGGCTTCTGTATCGGCCAATCAGGTAGAAATGGGCTATTGTGCTCCCGGAACATCCATCCGGGGAATCGGTATTAACCTTACCAACAATTTATCGGTAACGGAAAACCAGGTGCAATTGTACGAGCCCCAAAGTGCCACTTCCGATGAAACCTTTGGTATTTCTATTACCGAATGCGCGCAAATGAGGGTAAATTGCAATGATGTGAATAGTTTTGGGTTGTTGGGGTATCTTAATAAAGCAATAGCGTTTGAGAGTACAAATCAGGCCATAGTACGCTGCAATAATTCGGATAAAACGGGTAGTGGGTTTGTTTTTAACTTAACCAATAATGATTTTGATTTTGCAGGGAATACCATCAGAGAACATTTTTATGGGTTGCAAATCCTGTCAAGTTCTGTATTGGCACCTTTTGGCGCTGCGGCTGGTCAGAAGCATTCTTTTAAAGGCAATGAATGGTGGTTTAACCCTTATGATGCAGATAACCCCAATCTGTTCGGAGCCTTGCATGAAGGAAACGATCAAAACGTACAGCTTTCTTCATTTGAAGTTTTTCCCGATTATTCCGACGATCCGGCTACTCTACTTGATCCTGAACCGTGGAGCGCCCCTAATGCTCCATTTACACTTTGGTTTGATGTTCCACAAATAGCCCCAACGGAAGAGGATGGCTGTAACTTTGATTGTTCGTCTTCAGGTTTTGTTGAGCCTTCTCCGGAGGTAACCAAGTTGGATGAGTACATTGCTCAGGAAAAAAGCCTATGGGATACTGCTTATACAGGGGCAAAATGGGATGCTCATCAGTACCTGTTTGCAAAACTTCGGAAGGATACCACTTTAATCGAAGACACCACCTCCATTGATACCTTTTTTAGAAATGCTCAGCAATCCAATTTAGTCGACTTTTGGGAAGTGACTGAAGGTATTAAGGCGATTCGACTGCCTTCGCATGTTATTGCAGACCAATATGGTGTGAATAGTGTGGACGTATTATCCGATTTAGACACCTTATTCAATATTGAAGCACAATGGAACAATGCTGACTCGGTTACCAAAGCTTCCTTAGCGATTCAGAGGAATAGTCTTTTTGATACGCTTGAGGTAAAAATAAATAATCAAAATAACTACCTTGCTGGTGAGCTTTCCTTGCTTCAATCTACAATCGGTACTGCCGCGCTTCTAAATAATGGAATTAGCTCAATTTCAACACCAGAATGGAATGAGCGCGAGATAAATGACCTTTTTCTGAGTACTGTCGGAAATGGAGTATATACTTTTACCGGTGCACAGCTTAGCACGCTTGAAAACATTGCTTTTCAGTGCCCTTATGTAGGTGGGAAAGCAGTATACCGTGCCAGAGCATTATATCGATTGGTGATTGATACTACCTTTAATAATCAGGCTCTTTGTAACCTGGCGGCTCCGAATGGAAAAGATTTTAATGAAGAGCTAGAAGATGGAACAGGTTTGTTTAAAGTATTTCCTAATCCGGCACAACATCAGGTAACCATTACGTCTGATGCTTCGGAGACGGAGCATACTATGCTCTTTACCTTATACGATCAATTAGGTCGGGCAGTGAAGAGCTTTAAATTAGAAAAGGGAAGGCAGAATTGGGAACTAGATATAAGCGATGTTGCTGAGGGAGTATATATTTTGTCCTCTATATATCCAAAAGAAGTAGTATGGAATGAAGTATTGATTATTGGCAAGTAAAACTAATAAATTTCATTCTATTAACATGAGTCATCCTGAATTTTAAGGAACCTCATGTTATTACAATAATTAATGATAGAAGCAGTAAATTAATACATTAGGACCGGCCTTATTCAATTTAGCTTTTTGGAAGGCTGGCAGCCGTTAAAAAATGAATACTGTTTGAGCCGACGTAAGGAGGCGAGTTTATTCATTTTAGGCTTCCAGCCTTTCAAAAAGCGTTAAGAATTGAATACAGCCTTGATTTTTTGCTACTTTTTTATTAAGAAAAAAGTAGATAGATTGTTGATTAGTAGGTGTTTGTAAGTGTGTTTTGCACAACATGAGTCATCCCGAATTTTCGGGATGACTCATGCTTGAACCAAACCCCTTTGCCATCAATGCATACGGTCCCCTCTCAATTCCAAAGAATCCATGATGCCTGCTTCATAATCCAGGTATTCCTGCCAGCGTTTTTTGACTTTCTCTTCATCGCCATAAAGCTTAGCCAGGTCTATAAACAGGCGGTAGTGCCCGGCTTCGGATATCATGAACTTGTGATAAAAATCCTTGAGTTCATCTTCGGCAATATTGAGGGAGAGCAAGCGAAACCTTTCACAACTACGAGCTTCAATAAGTGCACAAACCAGCAAACGTTCTACGAGCCGGTCGTCCCTGCTGCCGCCTTTGGCCATAAAGCCCATTAGTTGGTTTACATACTCATCTTTGCGTTGGGCACCAAGTTTTAATGAACGTTTCTCCAGTTCTGCCAGTACCAGGCGAAAATGCCCCCACTCTTCGGTCACTATAGGGGCAAGGCTTTTGACCATTTCCTCTTTATCAGGGTATTGTTGAATGAGTGAAATGCATGCAGTGGCTGCTTTTTGCTCGCAGTAAGCATGGTCTGTAAGGATCTCTTCCAGGTCTTTTTCGGCCAGGTCGACCCATCTGGGGTCCGTAGGTAATTTTAGTCCAAGCATAATTTATTTTTTCCCGTTCTTTGACATAAATTGTGGAAAATGGAACTTTTTTTCCTTATGATACTGCCTCAATCTCTTTGATCTAGACAATTAAATTGATCTATAAAAAAATCCATCTCGTGGATGGGGTAATCTTCGTATCCGGTGCTCCAAATGAAGCGGATAGAGCTAAGTTCTGCTTCTGTGAGTATTTTTTTCTCATAATTATCGATTACATAGGAGGTAGAGTAAGTCACGGATTCTCCGTTCTCGTTAAGCTGCCCCTGAGAGCCTGTAAGGCTATTTAGGACTACGCGGTTGCCGTCAATAAGATTTAACGCGAGAGGACTGCCTTTTTTTATAAAACCAAATTCTTCCTGTGCAAATTGGGAGGCGATCGTGATCGTAAGCGTTAGGGTATAAATTTTGCGGTCAACCTGGCTTAGGAACGCTTCAGCAGTGATGAAGCTTTTACCATCTAAAAATGGGCGCATTTTCTCGCTCGTGAATTCAAAGAAGCGCCTTGGAGGGAGTTCTATGTTCCGTTGACTGCCACCGAAACTTATTTCGCATGGATATGCTGGAGGATTGACCATAACATCAAGTTTCTCGGAATATTTTTTCAGGGTTTTGGGGGCATTATCATAAAAGAAGCTTTTTGATGTTCCATTTGATGTAAAGAGCTGGTACTTTTTCTGATACCCTTTTTCAACATCATTATATGAAGCGATTAATTTATTTTTGTTCTTTTCTTCCGCTTCGGCAATTTTTTCAGCTAATTCGAAAAGCGCCTTGGCTTCGTCCAGTTGTTTTTTAGCCGTTTTTTCCTGAGTTTGAAACTCTTTTTGCTTCCCCTCAAGCCTTTCTCGATCTTGTTTATTCAATAAAGCACTATTCGTGTTCAATTTTTCCTCTATGAGTAGCCGTTCTAAAACAAGCCCCTGATAATTATTTGTAGCTTGTTTGACATAAGCTTCAGCCTCATTTAAGCGTTCTTGATCTTTGGGGAGGATTTTGGAAGGCGGAGGTTCGTTTTCCTTCAGGTAGGCATACCAGAGGGCCATGTCTTCGGCGCTATTTTCATTAAAATAGCGCCAGGAGCCATCCTCAAAGACGATAACTTTTTCACCTTGATCATTTAAGGTTGCCTTTTGTGCAGGAACCTCATTAACAAATAAGAAAAGGAATGTTACCGCGGCGATTAGTTCCCGGGGAATAATCGCCGATATTGAAAAAAAGAAGTTACGCATATAAAAATCTCTTTCATTTTGCAACAAAAATAAATGCACCCGTCTAACTATAAGGTCAAAAAAAATTGTTTATTTAGATCAATTGTAGTAAAAAATTCTGATTAAAATTTGCTGTCACTCATAAAAATAGGCTTTTTACCGATACGGATTTGGGATGTATTGGACATTATCATTGTCGGATACCTAATATATCAACTTTATAAATTGTTGAAGGGGAGCATCGCCTTTAACATTTTTATGGGAGTGGTAACGCTCTACGTCATTTGGTGGTTGGTGGGATTTGCGAAAATGGATCTCCTCTCCTTATTGCTTTATCAATTTGTAAATGTAGGATTTATAATAATCATAATTATCTTTCAGCCTGAGGTACGGCGATTTTTGTTGTTATTGGGCAACACTACGCTCCGGCAGCGTTCCAACTTCCTTTCCCGGCTTTTAGACCGAAATACTTCATTTTCGAGGGGTAATCAAGATTACCTGCGCTTGTCAGCAATAAAAAAGGCCGTGTTGAGAATGGGGCGATCACGGGTAGGGGCATTAATGGTGTTGACTGATGATCCCACTCCGGATCTGTTGGGTACTTCCGGGGTCATCTTAGATGCAGAAATTAGCCAACCCCTGATAGAAAGTATTTTTAATAAGGAAAGCCCTTTACACGATGGGGCTATGATTATTGCGAACAATAAAATTTATGCGGCCAGTTGTATTTTACCTGTTTCTGACAGCCCGGATCTTCCCAAGAGTGCCGGATTGCGGCATCGGGCAGGGGTTGGTGTTACTGAGGTGGCGGATGTGGCCGTTGTAATAGTATCAGAGGAGAATGGAAAGGTTTCTTTTGCTTACAAAGGAAACCTGGAAAGTGGGATAACAGATCAGCAATTGGAAATTCTACTAAAAAAGTTTTTAAAATAGGATAGTTGTTTGAGCATGATTATTAAGCAAGTTGAAGAGTATCGAATGGATGATAAGTTAAAGATGGATGTGGATGAACTCATTCACTCATGTTTTTCGGGCTATCCAAAGGGAAGGACTTATTTAAAGCAACTACCTCAGTTCCGGTTGCTTACTTCAATAGAAGATAGAATTGTAGGGCATTTAGCCGTGGAGTTTCGCTTGATTAGTTTGGATCATACAGCCTACAAAATCTTTGGTATTGCAGATCTCTGCGTACACCCCGATTATCAATCCAGAAGAATCGGAAGCCGTATGATTGAAAAATTGGAAAAACTTGCAAAATTGTCAGAGGTGGACTATCTTATACTCATAGCGGATCAGCCTGAATATTATAAGCGAATGGGGTTTATTGTTGCAAAGAATACGTGTCGCTGGGTTGTCATCAATAACAATAAAACGCTGGGAGTAGCTCATCGGAACCTTCATGAATGCCTGATGGTAAAACCTATAGGGGATCGTCAATGGCGCGGAGGGTTACTCGATTTTTTAGGGCATATTTTTTAAGCAAACTTTTAGAAAAGAGATAATTTAAACAAACTAAATATGGAAAAAGTACAATCTTATATTAACGAAAACAAGGAACGCTATTTAGAGGAATTATTTGAATGGTTACGTATACCTTCAATTAGTGCTGATCCTTCGTACAAAGATGATGTAAATCGGGCAGCATCCTTTTTAAAGGAAAAAATGGAAGCGGCAGGTTTAGAAAAGGTGGAAATTTTTCCCACAGATGGGCATCCTATTGTCTATGCAGAGAAAATAGTGGATTCTAAGTTGCCTACTATCTTGGTTTATGGCCATTACGATGTTCAGCCACCCGATCCTCTTGATCTTTGGGAATCAGGGCCTTTTGAACCGATCGTTAAAAAGACCGAAACACATCCTGATGGGGCTATTTTTGCCAGAGGAGCCTGTGATGATAAAGGACAGGTATACATGCAGCTTAAAGCCTTTGAAGTGCTCCAAACCACAGGGGAGTTGCCTTGCAATGTTAAATTTATGATTGAAGGCGAAGAAGAAGTCGGCTCAGTGAACCTTGGGAAATTCTGCCGTGATAATGTAGAAAAGCTGAAGAGCGATGTGATTTTAATTTCTGACACATCTATTCTTGCCAATGATGTTCCCTCTATAACTACCGGCCTGAGGGGCTTGAGTTATGTAGAAGTGGAGGTGACCGGGCCAAATCGCGATTTACATTCGGGCGTATATGGCGGGGCGGTAGCCAATCCGATTAATGTTCTGAGTGAAATGATCGCGTCTTTGTTTGATGAAAATCGCCATATTACTGTTCCGGGCTTTTATGATGACGTAGAAGTAGTTAGTGCCGAAGAGCGTGCTGCAATGAATGAAGCACCCTTTGACCTGGAGCACTACAAGAAGGACTTAGCTGTTGATGAGGTGCTTGGTGAAAAAGGCTACACGACATTTGAAAGAACCTCAATCCGTCCAACTTTAGATGTAAACGGAATTTGGGGAGGCTATACCGGCGAAGGAGCAAAGACCGTCCTGCCTTCAAAGGCTTATGCTAAGATCAGCATGCGCTTAGTGCCTTATCAAAGTTCTGAAAAAATTACAGAGTTGTTCAAAAATCATTTTGAGCAGGTTGCCCCTTCTTATGTGGATGTGAAGGTGACTTCTCTGCACGGAGGAGAACCCGTTGTGACGCCTACCAATTCCGATGAGTATAAGGCTGCACATATGGCCATGGAGCAAACATTTGGTAAAGCACCTATCCCGGCTCGAAGCGGAGGAAGTATTCCAATCGTGGCCCTTTTTGAGAAAGTATTAGGAACGAAATCCGTACTGATGGGATTCGGTTTAGATTCGGATGCAATTCATTCACCGAATGAGCACTACGGGCTGTTTAATTTTTATAGGGGAATTGAGACGATTCCGTATTATTACCAATATTATACGGAATTAAAGTTACGCAAGTAAAGAAATAATATTTTTATTAAAAAGAGGCTTTTCAAAGAAAAGCCTCTTTTTAATAAAAATATTATTTCTTTACTTTGATGGAGCATCCCACTGCTTTAGTCAGTGAAGGATCAGCATCTTCATTTTTTTCCATAGCTGCGATGGCATTTTCCACATATTTTTCAGAAACGCTTGTTGGATCTGTACTATCATCAATTGCACCGATGTAAGTAACGATGCGGTCAGCGTTTAACAGGTAAACATGAGGGGTTCTGGTAGCGCCATATTGAGGGAAAACTTTTTGCCCTTCATCAAAAAGATAAGGGAATGTAAAGCCTTTATCTTTAGCGCGAACTTTCATTTCCTCAAAGCTATCATCAGGAACGACTTCCGGATCGTTAGGATTGATCGCAATCACAGGATAGCCTTTAGACTCGTACATGTTGTTCAATTCGATGATGCGGTCTTCATACTTTACGGCATAAGGGCAATGGTTGCAAGTAAAAATGACGATGAAGCCTTTAGCTTCCGGATAGTCAGACAGCGAAACCATCTCGCCATCAATGTTTTTTAAGGAAAAGTCAGGAGCTTTTTCTCCTACTTCCAGGCCATTCCCGTTTGGGTTCGTTGTTTTCCAAGGGGTGGTAGCTGCTGCCAAAAGGCTTGCTGCAAAAAAGAACAAGAATGTCAATTTGATCGCTTGTTTCATATTAATTAATTTTATTGTGTTTGGATTGAATACTTACCAATTATTACCATTAATTTTAACAACTTCATCTTTTAGCTCATCATAAGAGCTAAAAGTATGTTCCATAAAGTGATAATCATCATTTCTATAGATAACCGTAGCCGGAATAGCTCCTGACCATTCAGGGCTTACTCTGTCGATCCACGAATTAGCTTTCGGATCAAGAAGAACGACTACTTCTGACTTGAGTTTCCTTTTTTCAATAAAAGGGAGGAGTCTGCTTTCAATTTGTTTGGGGAAATCAAGGCTAACCAGAATCACTTTGATCGGTTGGCTGCCAGTCGCTTCATGGAGGGATTCAAAATAAGGAAGTTCTTCTACACAGGGTTTGCACCAGGTAGCCCAGAAATTAATGACATAGGTCGTATCGTTCTGTTTCTTAAAAATAGGAGCCAATTCATCGAAAGTATCAAATCGCTGAACAGACTGAGCCGAAACGAAAAAACACGAAAATAAGAACAAAACTATCAAATAGCTTAGGCGCATTGTAGGGCTTTTTTCTAAAGTTTTAACTAACTTTTACATTATTCGATTTAAACAAATAAAACAAAGTTTAGTTTCAGGCGAGCCCTGTAAGGAAAGGTTAAATTTTCACTTTACAAGTAAGAATTACCGGGGAGATTAGCGTAAACGTGATTCATCCCGAATTTTCGGGATGAATCATGTTTACACCAACCTCCCTTGTTAAAGCTTTCTACCCAGGTGTATGCCAGCATTTAATGCTGTATCGGAGGTGCCATAATACTGTAAAAATGCATTAGCTCCTATGAACCACTTTTTAGCAATCATGAAGTCATAGGTGCCTCCTAAAAGAAGGCCCGGGACGAGTTCAAAGTCTTCCTCACCTGTTTGTATATCCGTTATCGGGAAGTAACGAGCACTCAAACCACCGCCAATTCTCAGGTCATTGTAAAAGTCTTTTACCACGGCATAGTAAAGCCCAAGGTCAAAGGTGGCGTTCGTGCGTTCAGCCAATTGACTGTAAGTAAGTTGAAGGCTGACTACTGTAGGTTCTCTGAAAACTCTGCTGTAAGCAAGATAGCCCATTAGGCCTTGTTCGCCAAAGCGTTCCACATTGGTATATCCGAGGCCTAGTTTAAAATCTTCTGTAGATCCATACCAGCGTCTTTGCCCAAAAAGGCTTATATTGAGTAACAGAAACAGTGAGACTAAAAGAATCTTATTCATTGAACGATTTTTGAACCTCAAAAAAACAGACTTATTATGGCATTACCAAAAAAAAGCCTGCCTGTTGAGCAGGTCCTTCAGCAATTAGCTGCATTTAAGGAAGATGATGCCGACTGGCAGTCCGGCCAGTTATTCGGTTATGTTTATGCAGCTGGTAAGCCAGAGGTCGCGCTTATTACGCAGGCCTTTGCAATGTTTTTGCATGAAAATGCACTAGACCCAACCGTTTTTAAAAGCGTTTTGAAATTAGAGCAAGAGATTATTCAAATCGCTAAAAGTTTGCTCAACGCTCCTGAAACAGCGGGGGGAAACTTTACTTCGGGTGGAACGGAAAGCATATTCCTGGCTGTACAAGCTGCCAGGGACTATAGTTTGGAAGAAAAAGGTATTGATCAGCCTGAAATTATACTTCCTTATACAGCTCACCCGGCTTTCTTTAAGGCCTGCCGGTATCTTAAGATTAAGCCTTTGGTGGTGGAAGTTGATAAGACTTCATTCCTTGTTGCTCCAGAGGATATGGAGAAAGCTATTGGAGAAAATACGATTCTTCTCGTTGGTTCTTCTCCATCTTACGGGCATGGGGTTGTTGACCCTATTGAGCAAATCGGAGCAATAGCGTTGAAGTACGACCTGCTCTTTCATGTGGATGCTTGTGTAGGAGGGATGTATTTACCCTTTTTAAAAAAGGTTGGTTACGAGGTACCCAAATTCGACTTCAGTGTTTCCGGAGTTACCTCCATGTCGATGGATTTTCACAAGTACGGATATGCTGCAAAAGGAGCTTCTATTGTACTTCACCGAAGCCGGAAATTACACGAATATCAGATATTTACCCATGCAGACTGGCCGGGTTATGCCTTAGTCAACACTACGATGCAGTCAGCCAGAACAGTGGGGCCACTTGCAGCCTGTTGGGCGATTTTGCATAAATTAGGCGAAGAAGGGTATATGGACTTGGTCAAAAAAACAATGACTGCCGCGGAAACAATAACAAAAGGGGTAAATGGATTGCAGGGGTTTTATATCCTTGGCGAGCCCATAATGAATGTGTTGGCTATTGCTTCTGATAAATACGATATTTTCGATATTTCTAAAAAGATGGAACAAAGAGGTTGGCCACTACAGATTCAATTGCAGGCCGGGCCTTCTCCAGCCAGTATTCATCTTACAATAGTTCCCTTCAATGCTCCGCTTGCCGACAAATTTGTAGAGGATTTAAAGGCAAGTGCAGACGAATGTACGCCGATGAATACTGAGTCTAAGCCACAGGTTTCAAAAGAAGCTTTAGAGCAATTAGGGGAATTAAGTGAAGATCAATTATTGGAGCAGTTTCAGAATATGCTAGGCATTGATCTGGGAAATGGTTTACCTGAAGATATCACTCCGGTAAATAAACTACTGAATGTTATTCCTCCGAAATGGAGAGATAAGCTTTTGAGGAGTTATGTGAACACTCTATACTAAATTGGATAAAAAGAGGTAGTCTTATAAGTATGTTCTTCGCAACTCGCGAAGAACATACTTATAAGACTACCCCCTTTTTAATTCAATTTATACTCTACCCCAAGTTGATCCAGCTTTTGAGTAAACTCACTATCGGCAGTTACGGTTCTTTCCCTGGAGACAAAGCTGAGTTTGAGTTTATTATTTCGGTCTAGAAAAGTCATCTTTAGCTTATGCGGACCTTTACGCGCAGCGCATAAGGTGTCTATTTCATCAATTAAAGGTTCAGAAATGGAATCCAGGAATAGTTTTAGGGTGATGCATTCTGTCATATCCATCCCAATGGTATCGAGTTGGCGAATTTCTGAAATTTTTAATTGATAATCATCATCGCGATTCCAGCGCTTTTGATAAACAGCCGTGATGAAAATAGGAGCCCCATTTTCAAGGAGGTGCTTGAACTTTTGATAGTCTTCACCGAATAAGGCAAATTCAAAGCTACCGTTAAAGTCCTGGATATTAAAAACTCCCCATCCGGTACCTTTTTTACTTATTCGATGGCTTGCATCCAGGACGATTCCGGCAATTTTAACTTTCTGCCCCTTAAAGTTCTCAATTTTATCCAGAGAGCAAGAGGTAAATGTTTCGATTTCAAGCTTGAAATCGTCGAGTGGATGGCCGCTAATGTAGATTCCTGTAACTTGTTTTTCTCGTTCCAGTTTTTCAATAAGGCTCCAGGGCTCGGCTTCCGGAACCGGTGGTTCAGGGATCATGATCTCATCCGAGTCTCCGAATAGGGAATTGACACTTTGAGCCTTCTGTGCCTGGTAAGCGTTACCATATTTCAAGGCATGCTCGAGCGTTGTTTCATATTTTTCGGAAGGAGCAAAATACTGGGAGCGATTAACCCCCGGGAAGCAATCAAGTGCTCCTCCATGAGCAAGGCTTTCCAACACTTTTTTGTTAACAGCTCTGAGGTTAAGACGGCGCATCATGTCAAAGAGGCTTTCAAACTTGCCCTTTTCATCTCTTTCTTTGAGAATTGCTTCTACTGGGCCTTCGCCGACCCCTTTAAGAGCAGAAAGGCCAAAGCGCACCTGTCCATTTTCATTCACGGAAAAGTCTGATAAACTTTCGTTTACATCGGGGCCAAGTACGGTGATACCCATTCTTTTACATTCCTGGAGGAAGAAAGTCACCTTAGAGATATCATTCTTGTTGTGCGTGAGTACTGAGGCCATGAATTCCGCAGGGTGGTGTGCCTTGAGATAAGCTGTTTGAAAGGCAACGAAAGCATAGCAAGTAGAGTGTGATTTGTTGAAGGCGTAGGAAGCAAAAGCCTCCCAGTCTTTCCAAACTTTATTGAGTGTTTCTTCCGGATGACCATTGGCTTTACCACCCTCAATAAATTTGGGATAAAGCATATCAATGATTTTCTTTTTCTTTTTACCCATCCCTTTCCGCAGCATATCGGCCTGGCCTTTAGTGAAATTTGCCAGTTTTTGGGAAAGTAACATTACCTGCTCCTGATAAACAGTAATACCATAAGTACCTTGGAGGTATTCTTCCATCTCGGGAAGGTCGTAAGTGATTTCTTCCCGGCCATGTTTCCTGGCAACGAAATTGGGGATGTATTCCAGCGGCCCTGGTCGATAGAGCGCATTCATCGCGATGAGGTCCTCAAATTGAGTAGGAATGAGTTCCTTCATGTATTTCTGCATTCCTGTACTCTCGTACTGGAAGATACCGATTGTTTCACCTCGTTGGAAAAGTTTATAGGTTTCTTCATCATCAAGCGGAACCTCTTCAGGGTCTATTTCTATGCCTTTGGTTTCTTTCACCATTCGAACGGCATCCTTAATGATTGTAAGGGTTTTTAACCCCAGGAAGTCCATTTTCAGCAATCCCGCATCTTCAGCGACGCTATTATCGAACTGGCTAACCAGCATGTTCGAGTCTTTATCAACTTTTACGGGAACGTATTTTGTGATTTCATCAGGAGTAATAACGACTCCGCAAGCATGTATACCTGTGTTTCGAACGGAGCCCTCTAACTTTTTGGCTGTCCGGATCATTTGGCCGATGTTGTCTTCTTGTTCGGCGAGTTTACGAAATTGATACGCTTTTTCGAGGTCATCGGAATTAAGGGAACCTTTTAATTTCTCTTGAATATCGTCGTTTGCCAATACTTTTCCTAAGGAAGCTTTTAGGTTTAGTGGGAAGGTTTTCGCTACCTTATCCACTTCCGGTAAAGGAATATTCATTACTCTGCCCACATCCCTGAGGGAGCTTTTAGCCGCCATGGTGCCATAAGTAACAATTTGGGCAACCTGATTTCTGCCATATTTTTCGATCACGTAATCAATGACTTTTTGGCGCCCCTCATCATCGAAGTCAATATCGATATCCGGCATGGAAATCCGTTCCGGGTTGAGAAAACGCTCAAAGAGCAGATCATACTTTATTGGGTCGACATTGGTAATTCCAATGCAGTAAGCCACAGCAGAACCCGCAGCGGAGCCGCGGCCAGGCCCGACGGAAACCCCCATTTGGCGTGCTGTAGTGGTAAAGTCCTGCACAATAAGGAAGTACCCCGGATATCCGGATTGATTAATGACGTTAAGCTCGAAATTCAGTCGTTCCTCGATAGCGGGCGTAATGGTTTTATATCGTTTCCGGGCTCCCTCAAAAGTTAAGTGGCGCAAATAATCTTCTTGATTTTTAAAACCCTCCGGAAGAGGAAAGGCAGGCAGGAGCACATCGCGGGCGAGTTCAAGAGGTTCTATTTTATCGAAAATATCAAGGGTATTATCTAATGCGAAGGGGACATCACTGAAAAGCTGCCCCATTTCTTCTTTCGTTTTAAAGTAAAAGTCGGAGCTTGGAAATTTAAACCTTTTTTCTTCTTCCAGTAAGCTGTTTGTATTGATACATAGCAGCATATCGTGCGAAGTCCAGTCATCTTCTTCTACGTAATGGGAGTCATTTGTAGCAATAACTTTAACATTATATTTCTTGGCGAAAAGAAGCAGTTGCTGGTTAACATCTTCTTGAGAAACTCCTGTGCCGTCAATATTTTCGAGGCCTCTATGGCGTTGAAGTTCAATGTAGTAGTCTTCTCCAAAAATATTGAGCCACCACTTAAGCAGCTCCTCTGCTTTTTGGATATCTCCTTTTAGGATTGTTTGGGGAACTTCAGCACCGATGCAGCAACTGGTAGCAACGAGCCCTTCGTGGTATTTTTCGATGAGTTCCTTGTCAATTCTGGGAAATTTGGAATAAAGGCCATCAATAAAACCAAGAGAACACAGCTTTGATAAGTTTTCGTAGCCTTTAGTATTTTTAGCCAGCAGTAATTGATGATAGCGCACATCTTTTTCTCCTTTTGCTCTGGAAAAAGTTTTGTGGTGCCGGTCTTCCACTAAATAAAATTCACAACCGATAATGGGTTTTATGTCACGTCGGTTGGCTTCAGCCACAAATTTGAAGGCACCGAACATATTTCCGTGATCGGTAAGGGCTACTCCCTTCTGTCCGTCAGCAGCGGCCTTGTCCATCATAGCTCCTATTTCGGAGGCCCCATCAAGTAATGAGTATTGAGTATGGCAATGTAAATGACAAAAATCAGGCATAATTTAGAGAAATATGGTTTAGGAGGTTTAGAAAGTTTAGAGTGTTAAATACTCCAAACTTTATAAAACAATTTTTACTAAATAATAGTTCTTCGGTTCTAGATGATTTCATTTGGTAAATATTTATAAAAAATCTTTATATTTTGCTGCTGATTAATGCTTTATCTACTTTTTTCTTGATAAAAAAGTAGCAAA
>CAZHZT010000020.1:0-61503 GCA_964537285.1 uncultured Saprospiraceae bacterium
GGCTGAAAGGGTTATCATTTTGAAGTTCCATTTTCCACAATTTATGTCAAAGAACCAAAAATTATTGTCAAAATGATAGACTACAAATGGATTTTATTGACCTCGATAGTTTTTCTTCCCACGTTCATCTTTGGCCAGTTGTGGGAGCAAGCTTTAAGCATAGGAGGAGAAGGCAATGAAGAAATACTTCAAATCATCAAAAAAGATGACGGCACGTTCCTGGGAGGAAGTTTTGATGAGCCCATTAGCGTGCAGGGTGTAGAGTTGGAATCCGTGGGGGATAATGACCTTTTTTTATTTTATTTTGATGAAAATGAAAGCCTTCAGTGGAGTACTACTATCGGAAGTACGCAGGATGATGACTTAACGGGCGCGGCATTAAATAGTCAAAATGAATTACATGCTTTTGGCGAAATTTGGTTTGAAGCAGTATTCGGAGATACTATTGTAGAAGTTACCATGGGGAGTAATGCGCTTTTTATTTCCCAGTACGATGAAAATGGAGCGTTAAATTGGGTTCGGCTAATCGAGGGATCGGGGCTAAAAGCTTCCGGGGAACTCGCAGTAGATCATGATGATAATGTTTGGATCACTGGTTCTTTCTCTAATTCACTCACTTTTGGAGACAGCACGATCTCAGCCGTAGGAGAACAAGACTTGTTTATTGCCAAATGGACTCAGGAGGGTGAACTGCATTGGGTCAGCAGGGTAGGAGAAGAAGGGGTTTTTCGAGCTGTACCATTAGATATAGATTCAGAGGGAAATGCCTTAATTTCGGGTAGCTTTCAAGGGAAAGCTTCTTTCAACACTACTGTAATCCAATCCAATACTCCTGATGATGATGTTTACTTGGCAAAGTGGAATCCTGATGGCGAAATTCTATGGGCATTGAAATTAGGAGGTGTACTTGAAGCGGAATATGGTGATTTAGCTGTGGGTAAAGATGACATAACCTATGTTACCGGTAGTTTTTTTGGAAGCATCAGCCCTGGTGATGATCTTTTTCGCTTGAATTCGGATGGGTTTAACACAGATGTTTTTTTATACGGAATTGATTCTGAAGGGCAGCCGGTATTAGCGAAGAAAATAGGTAGCAATGACGAAGATGTCGGGGCAGCGATTACGACACTACCCCAATCTATAATTTTAGGAGGGCACTTTGAAGGAAGCTTGATCATTGACGGAAGTGTATTGAATGCTACTCCAGGGTTCTTAAGCAGCTTTGTTCTGGCAATGGATGCAAATGGAAATGTGCAACAAATCACTGACTTGAGTAGTACGGGCTTCATGTTGCTTCGTACTTTGACAGCTAATACAGATGGAAGTGTTTGCGCAGCAGGAACCTTTCAGGGAATTACTGAATTAAGTGGTATTGATTTAGAGGCAATTGGTAAATTCGATGGCTTCTCCGCTTGTTTATCGCCAACTTTTACACCCCTTGATGAAAAGAATAAAGAAATGTATACTAGAAGCCTTTTCCCAAATCCATTTAATGAAAAGGTCAACTTTAATCAGCCTGCCAACGTATGGATTTATAACAATAAAGGCGAATTAATGGGGTTTTATGAAGGAGTACAAGAAATCAATACCTCAAATTGGGAGGACGGCCTATATTATTTTCAAACTAAAAAATGGAGAGGTAAAGGAATAAAGGTGGGGGATTAAGAGAGCCACATATTAAAAAAGGAGCAAGAACGAAAGCATAAGTAAAAAAATAAAATATGACGGAAAATACACCCAAAGCACATTTATTGTATGTTGAAGATGATGAAAGCCTTAGCTTTGTAACCAAGGATAATCTTGAGCTGCAAGGCTATCAAATCACGCATTGCAGCGATGGAAAAGAGGCTTTAGAAAAAATTCGGAAAGAAGATTTCAACCTATGCATTCTTGATGTAATGCTTCCAAATATTGATGGTTTCACTCTTGCTAAAGAAATTCGTTCTTTCGATCAACAAACGCCCATTATTTTTCTTACTGCCAAGTCACTGAAAGAGGATAAAATTCATGGTTTGAAGCTGGGAGGCGACGATTACATCATTAAGCCCTTTAGCATCGAAGAACTTTTACTAAAAATCGAAATTTTCCTGAAGCGTAGTAAGGTGAATGCTCCGGAAGAACTCGATCATTACCGGCTGGGAACATTTGAATTCGAATACAAAAATTTATTGCTTCGCGATGATGAGCAAGAACGCCGACTAACTCAAAAGGAAGCTGATCTGTTGAAATTATTTCTCGATAATAAAAATAAGGTGCTCAAACGCTCTACTATCCTTGAAAAACTCTGGGGCGAAGATGATTACTTCCTCGGCCGCAGCCTGGATGTATTTATTTCACGCTTGAGAAAATATCTTAAAAAAGACGAAAATATCCGCATCGAAAATATCCACGGAGTGGGCTTCAAACTTAATTCGGTTAACGGCTAACGGTGAACCCGTTAACCGTTAACCGCTTTTCGTTTTTACTGTATTTTTATTCCCATTTGCTTCATTAAATTTGTGGCATTAAAGCTTTTGCTTACACCTTTCTTGATTTTATAGTCAAAAATGAGTTGATCGCCCTGGACTTCGACCTCCATGCATAAGTTTTCAATATGATTATTGGAGTGGGCTTCGAGAGCTCCGAGTTCGAGGTCATGGGTAGCGATTAAACCAGAGCCTTTCTCCTTGATCAATTGTTGGATCAGCGCTTTAGCGCCGGTATGTCGATCTCTGGAATTGGTGCCTTTGAGAATTTCATCAAGTAGAAAGAAAACAGGTAAATTTTGATCAGGGGATAAGCGGTGGGCTTCAACTGCTTCAATGATGAACCGGAGTCGTTTGAGTTCAGCATAAAAAGAGGAAGTACTTTCATGTAAGGCATCTTGCGTGCGCATACTCGTGTATACGTATAAGATCGGAAGGGACAGCTTTTCGGCGCAAACCGGGGCTCCGGAGCAAGCAAGAACAATATTGAGGCCTACCGTTCTTAAAAAAGTACTTTTTCCCGCCATATTGGAACCCGTGATCAATTTAATGTGGCCGGCTATAGGCATGTTGAGATCATTGCTCACTCTTTTATTTAGAGCAATAAGTGGATGTCCTAAAGCTTTACTTTCTAAGTGTAGTTCTTTGGTAAATGCCGGAAAAGTCCATGAGGGATGATTGTAGGCAAGAGTTGCCAGGCTAATCAGAGCATCGAGTTCTGCCAGCTTTCCGAACCACTCTTTGGTGGCAGTGCCATGTTGCTGTTGCCATTTTTCCAACTTGTAAGTCCATTGCAAGTCCCAAAGGCCGGTTAGATTCAATAATATTGCAAAGACATTAAAGCGAACATTTAACTGCGAAATGGTGTAGGATAAACTTTTGATTGCTTTTGAGGCAATAACTTTGTCTTTTGCGAAAGCGCGTTGAATCTCTTTGAGTTTTCTACACGAAAAGCTATGGTTTTCTATGGTGTCCATGAGGCTGGAGTAGGTAGACAGAAAATCTGCGGCTTTGGCCGTACGCAAGTGCGCTTCATCCACCCTTTTTCGAGTTTTCCACAACAGATAGGCTGGCAAAGCCAAAGGTAGAATGGCTATTTGCCATGTCGTATAAATCAGTAAAAGACTGACGCCTAAAATTACAAAAGGAGGTACGAAGTACAAGGATGTTTTAAATAGTAGATTGTTTGAAACAAATGGAGCAATATTCAACCATTCTGCCAGAAGTCTCAAGTTTTGCGACTCTGCCTCGTGTTCTTTACCCAATGCCTGGAAGTTTTGGCGCCAATCGATCTGAGGAATCAGTTCTTTAATAGCTTCCTGTCGTAGCAAAATCTCCTCTTTCTCAAAAGGTTGTTGAAGGTCAAAGGCAAGACGGGATTTTCCTGAAAATGAAGAGGTCCGGTTACAATATTGGAAAAAAGAGTTAGGGCCAAAGATATCGAGATCTCCAGCATATGGATGTAGTGGATCAATGAATTCTGAGCCATCGGGGAATTGCTGAAACTTATGATCCTGTGCTTGTTCTTCTTTGTGATTAATAATGGAAAGAAAATTGTTTAGGCGAGCTTCTTTGAGTATACGCTGGTGCCTTTTGATAAATATTCCAAAAATTACAGGCAGAAAGAATGTAGCGATTCCTCCGACCCAAAGGGAGGTCGACCAGAGGAAAATCAGTAAAAAGATAGCCCCAAAGAAAAAAATTAGTCGTATGATTGCAAGGCGATTATACTGTTGTTTGAGCTGGGTATAGGTTTGGTGAAACTTTAGTTTGCGTTCCTGATACTGTTTACTTAAGTTCATATTCTTACAACAACTTGAAAAGAAAAAAGCGCAAGATGGTCAAAAATTAGTACTTTTAGCTCCTATGGATGCAAAAACACCGATTGATCGTATTGTATTTGGATTAAAGCTGCGCCAGCTTCGACAAGATAGGGGCTTTTCGGTGGCGGAACTGGCTGAAAGAGCTGGTATGTCGGTGTCGTACCTAAGCGAAATTGAGAAAGGGAAAAAATTTCCTAAAGAAGATAAAATCGATGGTTTGGTGAAAGTTTTGGGCACGCGTAAAGGCTATTTGCTCAGCTTAAAACTCCCCAAGCAATATGCGCCTTTAGAGCAATTACTGCGCTCCCAATTTCTGACAGAACTTCCACTAGAGGCTCTGGGAATTGAAATGACTAAAGTGGTAGAAAGTATTGCTAATGCACCGGCTAAAATTGGTGCATTCATTTCTACCCTTATCGAATTAAGCCGCAATTCTTCCCTGCAAGAGGAGGATTTTTATATAGGAGCTTTAAGGGCTTATAAAGAGTTGCATAGCAATTATTTCGAGGACGTTGAGCATGCTGTAAAAGTCTTTGTAAAGAAGCATGCTATAGAAGAGGCTAATTTGCTCTCATTCAGTGAACTGGTACGGATATTAAAAGAGGAATATGATATACAGGTGGTGGAGGAAGGTTTGGCGGCCTATCCTGAGTTGGATGAACTAAGGGCTTTGATGCATCCTCACCGGCGGCAGTTATTGCTTAGTGGCCGGTTGAGTAATCGGCAGAAAATATTTCAATGTGCTAAAGAGCTCGGTTTTCGGGTGTTGGATTTAAAAGATCGTGCTTATCAATCAAAGTTACTGCGTGGAAGTCAGTTTGAGCGGAGTTTAAATCATTATTTAGCCTCCTACTTCAGTGTTGCCCTCATTATCGATGAGCAATGTTTTGTAAAGGATTTGGAATCTTTTTTCTCCCTTCCCAAATGGGATCCCGAATTTTTATTAAAGTTGCTTGAAAAATACAATGCTTCTCCGGAGATGCTTTTTCAGCGCCTCTCCAATATTCTTCCCAAGTATTTTGATATCGATCAGCTTTTTATTTTACGCATTATTGGCAATGGCGGAGATCAGGAAAAATATGTACTCAATGATGAGATGCATTTTAATCGAAAGTTCCGCTCCTATAATCGTGGTAGCGGCGAGCATTACTGTCGCCGCTGGATCAGCATCCAATCCATTAAACAGCTTAGAAATCTTGACGCTCGCTTTGGAGCGGCCATCGCAAGAGCTCACAAAATGACCATCGTAGGGACAGAAGAAACTTATTTTTCCTTCGCTTTGGCCCGGGCAGCTTATCCTAATCCCCAATCTGATACGAGTATTTCACTGGGCATTCTCCTCAGCAAAAAAGCTCAGGAACGGATTGCTTTTCTGAATGATCCTGACTTACCGGCTATTGACGTGGGCAGCACTTGTGAGCGCTGTCCTATTCTCGATTGCAATGAACGGGCGCATTCTCCTACCATACTTAATGCAAAGTTAAGGCAGAAGCGAATTATGGAAGCAGTGAGAAGGGTGCTGGGGGAGGAGTAAAAAAGAATTGAGCTTTGATTGAATACCTGCAGTGGTATATTTCGCCAGGATATTTACGGTCGGGGAGCAATATGTCAATGTCAAAGAACGATCTTTTTTAATAATCTCTGCATAGTATTGGAGGTTTTTTAATTATGGCTTTGATTGAAATAAGTGATTTTATCTTTTTTTGTATAATTTTTATTTATTTAAAGGTTTTTAATTGTTAAAATTTAATTTTAAATTGATTTATTAATTTTTTGTGTCTTATCTTTGTTCTGTTTCTAACAAGAAACGCTAACCATATTTTCTAACTCTAAACTATTACACCGATGGAGAAACAAATAGAAATTTTTCAGAGCGAAGACGGGACTACGCAAGTAGAAGTACAATTTGAGAAAGAGACGGTTTGGTTAAATCGCCACCAGATGGCCGCGCTTTTTGACCGAGATGTCAAGACGATTGGTAAACACATCAATAATGTATTTGAAGAAAAGGAATTAAAGAGTGAAGGAACTGTCGCAAAATTTGCGACAGTTCAAAATGAAGGAAGTCGAAAAGTACAAAGAGAAATTGAACACTATAGTCTGGACGTGATAATATCTGTAGGATACAGAGTGAAATCTCAACGAGGCACCCAATTTCGCCAATGGGCCACTCAACGTCTTAAAGACTATCTCATTCAGGGGTATGCTCTGAATGAAAAACGCCTGGAACAAAAGCAACAAACCATCATTCACCTAAAACAAGGGATTCAGATCCTTAGCCGGGCAATCGAAGAGAAAGTCAATGAAGATAGTCCAGATTGGTTGTTGCAGTTTTCCAAAGGCCTGGAATTGCTTGATGATTACGACCACGAACGCCTGGATAGCAAAGGCTTGAATAAGCAGAAAGCCGTATTTCCGGCGATTGAAGATTATCGTGAGCTGATCAACGCCATGAGGCAGGAATTTGACTCTGCCGTCTTTGGGAAAGAAAAAGACGCAGGCTTTAATAGTGCCGTTGAGCAAATAGCTAAAGGCTTTGGCGATGTTGATTTTTATCCTAGCATTGAGGAAAAAGCGGCTATGCTGCTCTATCTTATTGTAAAAAACCATGCTTTTGTAGATGGAAACAAACGTATCGCTGCTGCTTGCTTCTTGTTGTTCCTGGAAACAAATGGCTTGCTTTACAGTGCCGCTGGAAGCCTTATCCTTAGTAATGAAGCGCTGGCGGGCCTAACCTTATTCGTTGCTTCGAGTAAGCCTGAAGAGATGGAAACTGTTAAACGATTGATTGTGAGTGTGTTGAATAGGAATCAGCTCGTAGAGGTTTAATCTTCGTTGATTTGGTAATTTTATTGCGAAAAAGAGACTATTTCTTTTCGCAATAAAATCACTAAATCAATGCATAACCTACCCCCTCCGACTATAATTCGGCGCTTCTTTCGTAATATTAACATTATGCGGATGGCTCTCCGCGACCCCAGCTGCTGAAATCTTTACAAATTGTGCCTCTTGCATTACCTCAATATTTGGAGCACCGCAATAACCCATACTGGCTCTCAATCCTCCTATATATTGAACCATTACCTCGGAAAGGGTACCTTTGAAAGGTACACGCCCTTCAATACCTTCAGGCACTAGTTTTTTAATGTCGTCCTCTACATCCTGGAAATAGCGATCTTTAGATCCCTGTTGCATGGCACCTAAGGAGCCCATCCCTCGGTAAACTTTGAATTTTCTTCCTTCATAAATGATCGTCTCGCCCGGAGCTTCTTCCACACCCGCAAATAAACCTCCTGCCATAATGGTACTAGCTCCTGCCGCGATAGCTTTGGCGATATCTCCGGTATAGCGAATACCTCCGTCGGCAATAATAGGGACGCCAGTATCTTTAATTCCTTGAGCAGCATTTAATACGGCGGAAAGCTGAGGAACACCAACTCCGGCAACAATCCGGGTCGTACAAATACTTCCGGGGCCCACACCTACCTTTACAGCGTCTACACCCGCATCTACCAGTGCTTTTGCGCCGCTACCTGTAGCTACATTACCACCAACGATTTGTAGATCAGGGAACTTTTGTTTGATTTCTCTGATCATATTTAGAACTCCAAAGGAGTGGCCATGTGCTGTATCTACACAGATAACATCTACGCCCACAGATACCAGACTTTCCACGCGTTCTATCGTGTCGGTGGTGATCCCTACTGCAGCACCTACTACCAATCGGCCGTAGGAATCCTTGCAGGAGTTCGGGAAATTTTGGACTTTGATGATGTCTTTGTAGGTAATCAAGCCTGCGAGATATCCTTCATCATCTACAACGGGTAGCTTTTCAATTTTATGTTTCTGAAGAATATCTCGTGCTTGTCCTAAGGTGGTGCCGATTGGAGCAGTGATCAGGTTCTTTGATGTCATTAAGTCCTGTACGGACTTGTTGTAATCCGTTTCGAAACGCAGGTCGCGATTGGTCAAAATTCCTATAAGACGATTGTTATCATCGACAATGGGAATACCGCCAATTTTGAACTTTTTCATCAAAGCCAGTGCATCGCCCACAACGGCATCCTTGTTAAGGGTAACCGGATCGATGATCATACCACTCTCGGAACGCTTCACGGAACGCACCTGCTCGGTTTGATCTTCTATCGACATGTTTTTGTGGATGATGCCAATGCCACCTTGCCGAGCAATTGCTATAGCCAGTTTGTTTTCCGTAACGGTATCCATAGCCGCGGAGACAATCGGAACATTGATGCGTAAATCCCGCGTAAGGTTGGAAGTAGTGTCTACTTCCCGCGGAAGGACTTCGGAGAAGGCTGGAACGAGTAAAACATCGTCATAAGTGAGGGCTTCTCCCAAAAATTTATCGTTATTTATTTTTACTTTTTCCATGCGCAAAGTTACAGCTAATTTTGTAATCAAATAAAGACTTTGCAGGTTTTTATTGTAAATGATAATTGACTAAATATGTTCAGTACTTTTTCAGATGATTTTTTTATGAAACAAGCCCTTCAGGAAGCTCACAAGGCTTTTGAGGCGGATGAAGTGCCGGTTGGAGCTGTGGTTGTGAGTGAAAACCAGATAATTGCCCGTACTTATAACCAAACCGAATTGCTAAAAGATGTGACAGCCCACGCTGAAATCCTGGCTATTACAGCCGCTTCTGAATACTTGGGGAGTAAATACCTGGATCATTGTACCATGTATGTTACCCTGGAGCCGTGTATTATGTGTGCGGGCGCTATGGCCTGGTCGCAGTTGGGGCGCCTGGTATTCGCTGCCTCAGATGAAAAAAGAGGCTTCATGCGCTTCGGAAAGAAGTTGTTGCATCCAAAGACAAAGGTGGAAATGGGCTTTATGATGGAAGAATCAGCAGAGTTATTAAAAGCTTTTTTTAGCAGAAAGCGGGGGTAAGAGAATTGGATCAAGGCAAAACCCGCATTAAAGACGGTGAAATTGTGATCGTGGATGGTGCACGAAAAGAAAAGGTAGTGATCAGAAAAGGAACACCAGGCGCATTGATCTTTATTCCTAAAGACAATCGCTTTGCGATTGGATTTGAAAATAGCAGAAGTAAATATCTGATTTTCGGCGTGGAAACGGATCTTGGTGGAAAGTATGCCCTCAAGGCGCAGCATTGGGCAAAAAATTACGGAGTCGTGAGCTATGGGGATGAAACTTTCTACACATCTTCGGAAAACGCTTATGCCCATTTATTGGTAGATGTGAAAAAACTTCGGCAGCAAACAGTGAATACAAGGGTAGTTAAGGGGCGCAAAGTAAATTGATCTCGTTCTTTGACAAATTTTGAAGTTCCATTTTCCACAATTAATGTCAAAGAACTATTAATCTTTCACGATTCCCCTGAGGAAGGGCACAAATCTAAAAGTTGCGAATTGTTCGTCCTGATAGGTGTCTTCACCTGTTCGGGTGATACGACGCATGGTTTGTGTTTGGCCATCGCCAACGGGAATGACGAGCCGCCCGCCAATTTTTAGTTGGCTTTTTAACGTATCAGGTATTTCAGTTGCTCCGGCAGTGACAATAATGCCGTCAAAAGGCGCATATTGAGGCAAGCCCTTGCTACCGTCTCCAAAGAATACACGTATATTTTTAAAACCCATTTCCCTCAGTAATTTGCGAGAGCGATGGTAAAGGCCTTCCTGACGTTCTATGGTAAGTACATTGGCTCCCATAGCAGCTAGTATTGCCGCTTGATAACCTGAGCCCGTTCCGATCTCTAGAATTTTGTCTTTCTTTTTTACTTGTAACAATTCAGTTTGATAGGCCACTGTGTAAGGCTGAGAAATCGTTTGATCATAACCAATAGAAAAGGCTTTGTCCTGGTAGGCCCATTCATCAAAGGCTTCATCAAGGAAAAAATGCCGTGGTACAACAGACATGGCTGCCAGCACACGCTGGTCTTCAATACCTTTTTCTTCAATAGCACTCACCAATCTTTGCCGCAACCCCTTATGTCGATAGGTATCTTTCAAATTATTGCAGTTCTATAGTTATTGGTTCTTTGACATAAATTGTGATAAAATGAAGTTTAAAAATGATAACCCCTTCAGCCACCAGGGCATTCAGGTTTTATCATTTTGAAGTTCCACACAATTTGTCAAAGAACGTAGTTATTTTATAAAATATCCAATATCTTAGGTATAAAGATAATAAATCCTACGCAAGCAGCTGCAATAGCTGTTAATAAAACTGCTCCGGCAGCAACATCTTTTACTTTTCCGGCTAATTCATTGTATTCCGGAGATACGAGGTCAGTCAAAAACTCAATAGCAGTGTTGAACCCTTCGGCACCAAGTACCAGCCCAATGGCTAATAGTAGCGTTGCCCATTCAATTCGTGAAACATTAAAAATCAGACCGCCTGTAATGACCAGTACCGTAAACCCTAAGTGGATCTGGAAGTTGGGCTGAGTAGAGGCCAGGGTTTGGATACCTTTAAAGGCATATTTAAAGCTTAGGAGTCGTTTTTTTAACATTATTTAAAAAGTTTATCAATCTAATCTTCCCGCCACCACACATGTTTTCTTGTAATGTTCCACAACACCCTCTGGGTTAAACAATTCTATCCAAATCACATAAATACCTATCCGGGCTCTATTGTCGCTATCTGTACTGCCATCCCAAATGAAGAAACCTTCCCGGGCAAGCAATTCGTTGTCTACTAGTCTTTTTACTTCCCTGCCCTGAGCGTCAAATATCCGGATATTTACAGAGAAACCATCGGAATTAGTCTGATAATCGATTTTGAAAAGATCGTCAATGCCATCTCCGTTTGGAGAAAAAACCTCTTTGGGAATGGAAAAAGGATCATTTGCTTCGGTTGATTGCCCAAAAAACTGGGAATTGCGATAGGTTGGAGTAGCAAAACCTACAGCCTCTGCAGCTGACTGCCAATTGTTTGGGTCAAGAGAATTTCCATCGGGGTCAATGCGTTCAAGGGAAACGCCATTCTCATCATCCAGCAATTCGTTGTGATAATCATCTTCATAAATGACCAGATCTCTGATCGTCGTGTCAAGTAAATAAGTAGTTCTCAATACCAAACTGCCTTCATTGTCAGGTAAACTTGGCAGCGCATTTTCAATGATTTTGTATGGATCAAACTCACAAATCGGTAAACCTGTTGAGCGGCAATCATAGCGATTGATAATGTCCAAAGAGGAAGTAGTCAGTACAACATAGTCGTCAGGAAATAATAAATAATCCGTCAAAATATTCGTTACGCTCTCAATGGGACTCTCCGGATCCAAAGGGTCAGACAATGTAGCCAGTTGGAAATCAGCTATGTTAAAAGTGGAGTCGGAGCGGTTGTACAGTTCTACAAAGTCAACACCACCTGTTTCAGGATCAAAGAGAATCTCGTTGATTACAATGGAGTTGCTACGCAGTTCATCAGGAAGCCTGAAACTAGTCGTATTGAACATTCCAACTGGGATACCTGTGCAATCAAAGAAATCGGCTCTAAGAAAAATTTCGTAAGTGATATTCGGGGCAATTTCATTTTCAAAAACCACTATGACACTATTGAAGAATGGAGCTTCTGCAAATGCTGTATCTATGTTGAGCCCCTGAACCTGATAATTGTCGATGTCACCAGCACTACTAATGTCAACAGCTTCATTAAAAAACAAGCGTACCTGATTATCGGAGACGGGGAAGGCGCGGATCAGGTCGGGGCCCATATCTGGCTCTAAAGCGTCTAACAGTGAATTGGGCGCACCTGGAGTTCCTCCAGTAGGATTAACGGATGCTCGCCAGTTATCTGCTCCCTGGCAAGGATCTTCGGGATTGATCAATTCTATTGACCAGCCGCCGTCATCTTTCTGTGTATCCTGATACCAGCTTTGTGCATAGGAAATAGCGTGTATGAAGTTGCCATTGGCATCTAATAATTTTATATCATCAAAAGCATTTCCTAGACTGAGAAAGTTCGTGAGGCCGAGGCTATTCCCGAAGGGATCATAAACGCCATCATTGCCATCGTAAAGAATCAGGTACTCGCCAGGTTGCATAATATATATTGGCAAGCGAATTTCGTCAGAAGCATCAGCATAAATAAGTTCTGCAAGGTTAATGGCTTTAGAGCTTCGGTTATATAACTCCACGAACTCTCTATCCGGAAGCCCAATCGTTCCTCCATCAGCAAGAGTGGGGTCAGGAAAGATTTCATTGATCAAAATGTCATATTGACTAGCTGGCTGAGGACTCAGGTATTCGAACTCAAAGCTGTTCCCCGTCGAACTGATGGGATTTCCCAGGCAATCGCTTAATAAAGCATCAATACTCATTATATAGCTACTCCCTTCCTGAAAAAAAGGAGGATCAATGGCAAGGATTATGGTGGTCCTTTGAATATTCAAAAAGTCTATCCACTGTACCGGGCCGGCGCCTCCACTGATATCAAAAAAGGATAGATCTGTAGCATTATAATTCAAGGGTTCATCGAAGAAGAGTAAAAGCGAATCCGGAGCAAATGCAATTACATTTTTTAAGCTAGGAGGTTCAACATCTGGATTGCTATTATCAAAAACGCTGTTCTGCTGGCCAGGGGTGCCTCCCAGGTTAGCATTGGAGCCCGTCCAGTTTTCTGCACCGGGCTTACATATTTGTTCCGGGTTGATCAATTCAAGGGAATAGCCGCCTTCCTCCTTGAACGCGTCTTGAAACCAGTTTCTTTCATAACTGACTTCATGAATTACTTGGGTACCATCTTCAATAATTTGCAGTGTTTCTCCTGAGTTGCTGAGTGAGGGAAAGTTTTCAAGGCCAAGGGTAGGGCCGAAGCCCGAAAGCAATATGGCATTATTTTGATCTGTGAGGGTTAGGTATCCGTTGGGTGGAATAATGTAGCGCGGCAGGTCTGAGGTGTCGCGAATATCTGTAAAAGAATATCCCTCCAGCTGAATTCCCAGGTCGGAACGGTTGTGAATTTCAATATATTCTGCAATCGGCAGCCCTACGATTGGCTCCGGATCAGCGTGAATTTCATTAATAACCAAATCAAAAGGTTCTGCGGCTTTGACATCATAATAGGTAAATGTAAAGCTATCCTGGTTCGGGTCGATAGGGTTACCCAGGCAGTCGGTCAAGCCGGAAGAAGCTGTGACGGTGTAGGCTTGTTGATTTTGTAAAAAAGGGGATTCAATCGTTAGAATAATTTCATTCGGCGGATCATTGGTAAATTGAGCATCAATAATGTTTCCTGCACCGCCATCAATACTGAAAAAGCCGGGGTTAGCGGCATTATCATTTACTACGGTATTAAATAGTAAAGTGATTTGATCGTTTTGTACTGCAAATGCTTCTTCAAGCTCCAATTGACTCAACTCCAGAACGGAGTTCGATTGCCCGGGAGTTCCGCCATTCAGGTTATTTGAGGCGATCCAGTTGTCCGAAGTGTCGAGGCAAACCAGATTAGGGTTGATGAGCTCTAAAGTCCAGCCTCCCATAGCTTTTTCCGAATCTCGATACCAGGAGGAAGAATAGTTAACTCTATGGAGGAGTTCGTTAGTGGAAGAAATCAAGCTCAGCTCATCTCCGGCATTGTTTAAGCCGGGTAAGCTATTTACTGAAATGGCTTCACCAAAGTTTTGATAATCGGAAAGATCTTCATCATCACAAAGGATGACATAAGCATTTGGAGGGAGGATATAGGTGGGTAAGCTTACGGTGTCCATATTGTCCGAAAAACGGATGCCTTCCAGGTCAATAGCTTTTGCACTTCGATTGAAAATTTCTACAAATTCCCCTTCCGGAAGATCCTGAGGAGGGGCTTCATCTGCCAGAATTTCATTGATAATCAGATCGAAAGGGGCTGGATCTTCCGGTTCGAAAAAACTGAAGCCGGTAGATTGATTACCTGAAATGTTTTCAAAAATGTCTTCGATATTATTGGTGTTTAGGGTGTAAGCCGTTCCGTTGATCAGTGGAGTGGTAAGGTTGAGCGTTACAGATGATTGATTTGCGTTTAATGCGGCACTTTGTATCGTGATACCATTGTCGATATTGTAATTGCCAGCGTTTTCAGCACTTGTGTTGTCGAGGGCTTCATCAAAAGTAACGCTCACGGTTGTTGAATTGTCAGCCTGAGCAGATATAAGAACCGGCGCCTCTTCATCGAGAATAATTGGACCAACCAAGATGTCATCAAAGAAAAAATTCTGATCATTTGAGACGGTGTATTCGCAAAGTATGCCTACGTATTCTCCTGAAGGATAGGTGTCGTCAAAACCGGTACCTTCGAGCTGAAAATCAGTTCCTCCCGTATAGTCCGCAAGCAAAGACCAATTAAAGTTTTGATCGCGGATTACCCGAACCCGGACTTCCGGGCTAGTTGCAACACCTCCTGCCATTCCTTCTAATATTAAAGTTGAGCTACCTCCATTTTGTCTTCTCAGCTCAATAGCATCGTCGCTTCCGGATGCCCCCATTCTGAGTACATATCCCTGGAAATCCTCTGAAAGATCGCTTTGGTCAGATTGTAGCACTATGGTAAGTTGATTACTTGCCGAGGGGTTGAAATCCAGCCGGAATTTAAACTCCCAGAGCGTACTATCTGAAATGCTTGCAGGAAGATAAAGAAATGATGTGTTGGCCATATTGTCATTCAACTGAAGTTCAAAAGCCGGATTGACAATAAATTGGTCTGTATTTCCCAGCCAGGTTGGGTTGTTAGTGAAATCCCCATCGCTAAAATCATCCGTAAGCTGGGCTATTAGGCTGGCAGGCCAGAGAGTGAGCAGAAGAAAATAGATTAATGTTTTCATAAGTTTAAGAAGAAATTAAAGTTGCCCTTATATTTGGGTTGTGAAATAAGAACGACGAAAATATAGCATAATTTGAAAATTTACTAAAATTATTAAAAAAGAATGAAAGTAGCTGTAGTAGGAGTGACAGGTTTAGTAGGAGAGGTTATGAGAAAAGTGTTGGAGGAGAGGAATTTTCCGCTAACAGAATTTTATGGAGTAGCTTCCAGCCGCTCGGTAGGTAAAAAGATTTCCTTTCGGAATAAGGCGTTTGAAGTAATAGGTATGGAAGAAGCAGTAGCTGCTAAGCCTGATCTGGCACTTTTTTCGGCGGGTAGCGGAGTGTCAAGAGAATGGGTTCCGAGATTTGCAGAGGCAGGGACTGTGGTGATCGATAATTCTTCAGCCTGGAGAATGGAGCCTGATATTAAACTGGTCGTACCCGAAGTGAATGCCCATGTATTGAGTGCTTCCGACAAGATCATTGCGAATCCGAATTGCTCTACAATTCAAATGGTTGTGGCGCTGAACCCAATTCAAAAAGCTTTTGGGATTCGACGTTTGGTTATTTCTACCTACCAATCCATAACAGGTACAGGCGTTAAGGCTGTTGAGCAATACGAAGCGGAGAAAAGAGGGGAGGCTATGGTCGACGGAGACAGGGCTTATCCGCATCCTATTTTTGCCAATTGCCTTCCTCATTGCGATGTTTTTTTGGATAATGACTACACTAAGGAAGAAATGAAGCTCGTACACGAAACCCGGAAGATTATGGAAGACCCTTCGATTCGTATTACGGCTACAGCTGTAAGGGTGCCGGTATATGGTGGCCATTCCGAAAGTGTGAATGTGGAGTTGGCAGAGAAATTTGATGTCAAGGCAATAAAAGAATTACTTGACTCAGCACCTGGAGTAACCTTACAAGATGACATTCAGCTTAATCAATATCCCATGCCCCTTAGCGCTCACAACAAAGATGATGTTTTTGTGGGGCGCGTTCGCCGGGATGAGTCTATTGAAAATGGCTTGAATATGTGGATCGTAAGCGATAATCTTAGAAAAGGAGCCGCTACCAATGCAGTTCAAATTGCAGAATACATCCATGGACGGGGATGGGTGAAGTGAGTCGAAAGGGTTTAGGGAGTTGAGAGCCTCCTAAACTCCCTAAACCCTCCATTTTCTAAATAATTTTCAAATTATTTGCCGTTCCTGTATATAAATCTTAATTTTAGGGTTCTATAGATAAAAATAAGAATGCCTCTTAACAAGAAAAGAAGTTTTTAAACGAAAATTGAGACTTTACATAATGGAAATTCGGAATTATTGACATAGTGCTATCAGTGCATTAACACCTTAACAGTCACTTACTGTACCTTCCACTATAAATCAGTCCGGTCCGGAAAAAGCCTCAGTGAAGAATAGCTTAGTTTAACAGTAATTTGATAATCGAAAATTTTTACTAGGAACATGAAGACCAAACTCGTTCTTTGGGGGTCCAATGCGCAAGACGAACGCGTACTTATCGCCATGCAACTTAGAGCTGCAGACAATAAGGTCGATATACTGACCTTCCCGGAAAAGGTTGCCACAGAAGAATTTGCACAGCAAATGATGAATGAGTGGCGCGACAACAAAGAGGTGGCTCTGCCAGAAGAGCACACCACTATTGAAAGAGAGCTTACTGTAACGGAAAGCCTCCTTCCTGATGATTTAAGAGTGGAAAAAGGAGACATTATTCAACGTGCCCAAACGGAGTGGCACTTTGTGGTACTCTCTTCTAAACTATTCGACGTTTATCGTGGAGAATTGGAGGACCTGCGCCAGAAAATTAATGCCGCAGATCGTTATGAAAACAGCCTTTGGGATAACTTGAAATCCTTCTGGGATAAAGTTCAGGAACAAGTTAAAGACCGCAACCTTTTCAAAGATCACGCAGATGCCCTTCGTGATAATACGAACGAGTTGTTTTCTCATATGAAAACCCTTAGAGCCAAAATGGACGAAGAGTTCCGCAATCGCTCTAAGGAATTAATGGAAACTTTCCACAAAACAATTGACGACATCCACGAGCGCATGTCTTCCGGTACACGCCTCGCTCCTTTGTTTGAGGAGCTCAAAGACTTACAGCGTAAGTTCCGCGACGCTCGCTTCACTCGTGAACATCGCTCAAAAGTTTGGAATAAACTGGATAGCGCTTTCAAGGCAGTGAAAGAAAAACGCTTCGGAAAAGATGCTCTCCAGGATAGCTCACCCCTTCAACGTATCAATCGTCGATACGATGGCTTAATTTCTGCTATCGAAAAAATGCAACGATCGATTAAAAGAGACCAAGATGAGTTGACTTTCCAGCGTAAAAAGATCGAAACTACTGATGGCCAGTTAGAAGCCCAGATCCGACAAGCTAAAATCTTAATGATCGAAGAGCGTATTCGTTCAAAAGAGGAAAAGCTTAATGAAATGGCTTCTACGCAAAAAGATCTTGAAAAACGTATCGAAAATCTAAAGGAAAGAGAACGTAAGCGCGTCGAAAGGGAAGAAATGGAAAAAGCTCGTGCTTTAGCCAAAGAAAAGATCAAGGAAGAAATTAAAAAACAAGAAGAAGCCCGGAAGGATAGTGAAGACGAACTGGAAAAAGCTGCCGGGGCTATTCTGGGTGGCCCGGAGGATGAAGCGGCTCAAGCTGAAGAAAGTGCAGCGGCACCGGCAGCGGAAGCAGAAGCTTCAGTTGCCGAATCAGAAGAGAAACCTGCACCTGAGCAAGAAGCCCAGGAGGCGGCACCGGAGCCAGCAGCGGAAGAGGAAGCTCCAGTTGCCGAGGCAGAAGAGAAACCTGCACCTGAGCCAGAAGTCCAGGAAGCGGCACCGGAGCCAGCAGCGGAAGCAGAAGCACCAGTTGCCGAATCAGAAGAGAAACCTGCACCTGAGCAAGAAGCCCCGGAGGCGGCACCAGAGCCAGTAGCGGAAGCGGAAGCACCAGTTGCCGAAGCAGAAGAGAAACCTGCATCTGAGCAAGAAGCCCAGGAAGCGGCGCCTGAGCCAGTAGCGGAAGCAGAAGCTTCAGTCGCCGAAGCTGAAGAGAAACCTGCACCTGAGCAAGAAGCCCAGGAGGCGGCACCAGAGCCAGCAGCGGAAGCAGAAGCACCAGTTGCCGAAGCAGAAGAGAAGCCCGAACCTGAAACAGATGCCTCCTCTGCTAAAACAGAAACTCCTGAAGAGGTCATAGAGGAGAAGAAAGATTAAATTACCCGGTTTTGAATAAAAAGGCATAAAAAAAGGGCGCGAAAGCGCCCTTTTTTTATGCCTTTTTATTCATTTCACGGATCCGATAAAAATTAAAAACTTATTCTTTACAGCGAAAAGGCCAAATTCTACGGAAAGAATAGATTAAGTAGCTCAATTCCGTGAACTACTTACCAAAGAACCATTCATTAAAGTTGTAAACCAATACGCACCCCTAATTCAAGGCGGATACTGGTTTGATTAATTTCTCTCGTGGCATTTCCGTAAATGCGGTTTTCATCTTGGCCTACATCCAGGCGTTCGCCTGTTCTTAACCTTAATCCTAAGCCAACAAAAAGATCGCTGGCTAATTTGTCGCCCAGCTGCTGTGTTCCCAACCTAACGGTAAGATCTGTGTGATTTTCAAACTCTTTGACCGTATTATTTTCTTGTCGTTCCAATTCATCTGGTTGCACTTTGACTAATTGCACTTCGGCATTGTGGCGAGCATAAGTAATAGACGGAGAAAAATAAAGCCCTTCAAAGCCATCGCTGTCAAAAAATAGCCTCAAAGAAGCGGTTAAGCGAGGCCCGGCTTTAATCATACGGTAATCTGAAGGGGCATAATTGTCGCAATAATCAATTTCCCAGTTTTCTGAATCACAGTTTTCAAAAATATACCCGAAACCTTCTATTTCCAGATTTTCGCTATCGCCAAAGATAGAGGCTACATAATTTCTAAAGGTTAGGCCGATTCCGCCTTGTACGCTTACAAAATCGCTTAATTCTTTCTCAAGTTCAATCGTTTGGTTACCTATGAGAAAAGAAAGAGGGCTGGTTTTTATGATTAGCCCCGAGTAGCTGTCGGCTTCAGCGTCATCATCCCCTCCAAAGTCGATTACTTGTACATTAGTTTTATCTTTTTCTTCTTGACTAAAGATGGAGGAAGAGAGCAGTAAAATAGCTATCCCGATGAGTGTGATACGTATTGACATAGTAAATTTTTTAGTTCTTTGACATAAATTGTGAAAAAATGGAACTTCAAAATGATAATCCTTTCAGCCACAAGAGCATTCAAGGCTTATCATTTTGAAGTTCCACACAATTTGTCAAAGAACGAATTTTTTAAGGTGAAAAATAAGTAATCTAAGTTGCGACGAATGAGGGTAAATAAGGAGAAATTTGTTAACTAAGATTTAGCCTCATTTTCATGAATCGCCACTAGCATTAAGTAATTGAATGGGAATTGATGCATTACAATTGTAATCCGACCCTAAGGCCAAACTCAAGGATGATGTTTGTTTCGTTAATTTCATGTATGGCATTACCGAAGAAGCCGTTCTCGTCCTGACCAATGTCCAGGCGCTCTCCTATTCGTTGTCTAAGGCCGATACCGGCATAGTATTCATAGCAAAGTTTGTCTCCCAGGATTTGTTGACCAAATCTCACGGAAAAGTCTGTGTGATTTTCAAACTCTTTAAATGTATCGTTGGGGTTTCGAACGGCTTGTTCAATCCCTTCTCTTACTTTTTGTACTTCAGCATTGTACCTTGAAAAAGTAAAACTTGGAGCTATATAGAGACCTTCGAAGCCATCATTATCGAAAAATAAACGAAGAGAGGCGGAGATCCGTGGGCCAATTTTGAAGGTTCTGAATTCGTTGGTCCAGAAAGCGTCGCAAGCATCAAAGGAACTGTTATTCCAGGTTTGAGATTCGCAGGTGCCGGATTCGATGCCATAAAAGCTACTATTACCGTAGGGGTCTGAACCGTCGTTGAGGGATCCTAAGAGGAAGTTTCTAAAGGTCAATCCCAGCCCTCCTTCCACACTCACCAATGTACTCAACTCTTTTTCTGCCAAAATCATTTGTTTTCCTGTAAGGAATGCTAGCGGGTCTGTTTTAATTATAAGGCCAATGGATGGCTTAGATTCGGAGGCATCATCCCCTCCAAAGTCAATGATCTGGACTTGGGTTTTGTCTTTTTCTACCTGAGAAATTAATGGAAAGCAAAAGAAAAGAAGTGCCAGTACACAGGCTGTTGTTTTCAGGTTCATATCTAAGTTATTTGCAGGTTATAAAATAAATGATTAGTTTAGCGATGAATTAATCAGGGAGGCCAGCTTTAAGGTTCAAGGCTTATTGCTCTAATTTCTTGTTAGGAAAAGCAATAAACATAAATGATCTCTAGTCTGTACTTACCCGTTCGGTTATCTTGACAGTCCAATATGGACTTTTTGCCTGCACAAAAATATAATTGAATTATTTTAAACCAAAATGATTATGAAAAAAGTTTTTTTGTTTATTCCAGCGCTACTTCTCACCATTTTTATGTTACATGGACAAAATGTCGATGTTAAGTTAAGTCCAGAGTTTAAATTACCAAAAAAGAAAGCTTATCGCGGGCATGTATATTCAGATAATACAGGGCATTACGTATATTTTTACAATTCGGAAAGTAGGAAAGACGTGAGTATTTTACTTGAAAAATACAGCCCGGAATTTAAGTTTTTGTTTGGGAAAGAGTTCAAAGTCGATAAAGATGATATTTATACGCTGGGCATGCGTTATCTCGGAGAAGATATTGCCTGGTTGCTCAGCGAGCGGAATAAAAAAGATGATTATGTAAGCTATAGTCTGGTGCCTATTACCTTGGAAGGGGAAGCTAGTAAGCCCATAACGCTCGCGAAAATGAAATATGAACGCAAACGAGATATTCCAAGTGTAAACTGGGCCGTTTCTGCGGATACGACCAAGCTGATGTTCGCAGCTTATTCTGATAATAATAAAGATGACCTCAAAGTAGATCTCTTTATCAATGTAATGAATAAGGATTTCACCTCTGTGTGGAGTAATCAATTTAAGATGGCCTATAGTGAAGAGCAAGTGAGCGTGGACTCCTGGGCTACGGGCAATGACGGCAAGGTCTATTTATTGGCAAAAGTTTACGAAGGAAAGCGAACGAAAGAGACAAAGAAAAAGAAAAGCAAGAAGGGGGGCAGTACAAAAGTGGCAGCTTATAAAATGTCCATTTTTCAGTTTGCACCAGGCATGGAAAGCCCTAAAGAGTTTGAACTGAAACTGGGGGAAAAATTTGTTCGTGGGGCTACTATCCAGATGACTCCTCAAGGGGATTTAGCCGCCGTTGGCTTTTTTGCAAACGATAATAAAGGACTCACACACGGAACTTTCCTTATGAAACTCAATGGTGAAACCGGAGAAGTACTTATGGCTAAGCGAAAAGAATTTTCGGCCAAAGAACTGGCATTTATGGGAAAGGAAAACACTAAGAAAAAGAAAGGAGATGAGGGCCTACAATCGCGATTTATATTCCAGGATTTTGTAATTAAGGATGATGGCCGGGCATTCGTAACTGCAGAAGAGAATTTTAGTGTTACTCGTACGGTCTCTGATGGTAGAGGGAATTTCATAACGTACACGGTTTATTATAGTAGAGATATTATCGTTGTTACCTTTTCACCAGATGGCAGCACCGAAAATGTGCGAATGATATCCAAAAACCAGGAAGGAAGCTCCTCTTTTTTTCAGGGCTATGTAGCTCTATCGGGTGCAGATAAATCCTACTTTTTTTATAATGAAAATCGTAAGAACCTGAAAAAACCCATTGGGGAAAAATCCAAGCCTTTTAGTAATTTTAAAAATGCAGTGTCCGTAATGACTACTATCAATTCAAATGGAAAAATTGAGCGTACGCCTCTTTTTAGAGCCAAAGATGTAGAATCCTTATTTGTACCTAAATTTAGCTCGCCTATTGATAAGAAGAAGTTATTCTTCATTACAAATAAGTTCAATCTTTTGGGAAAAAACAAATTTAGGATGGGAACTATAGAAATAGAATAAAGTAACCATAGACTGCGCGAACTTCCTTTGAGATGGATGCCGAAAGGGCCATTTTGCGAAGCAAAATAGCCCTTCCGGACACCTGAAAAAAGTTTCGCCGCGAAGCGGCCTAGGTTTAATTTTGAATTTCCAATTCCGAGAACTACTTAAATTACCGGACAGGTAAAATTAATCATTATCTTTTTTGAAAAAGCGAGCCCTCAAGGCTAATGGCCTTTCAATAACTCCATAGGTCAGTATGCAAAATAGAATAGTTAGGAAAAGAAATATCCAAAATTTTAAATATACCGGTACGATGAACTCATATTTTACAAAATACAGAATGGGAATGTGAAATAGGTACAAACTAAAACTTAGGGTTCCCAAAACCCTGAAAAAATAAGTGCTTAATATAGTTTTTAATCCTTTTTTTCCATACAAGCAACTAATAAGAAGCATCGCCCAGAAAAGGCTGTAGTAAAGATGAAAATGCCAGCTTTGAAAGTACAAGTGGGAATAAGATTGGGAAAAGACTGCATTGTAAAGCGGTACAATGGTAATTCCTATGCCCAATACTGCTAAAAATCCAACTAAGTCGTAAAGGAAGCTCCTGTTTTTTGGAGTGGAATGCTCGGTAGTCATGCGATTTAGCTCCCAGCTAGCTAGTAAAGTTCCAGTCAAAAAAATAGTAATAAACCTGAACGTATCTGTTCGGGCAGAATCAAAGTAAAAATTATACACCATTGAAGCTCCTGATAAGAGCATCACTGCTATGACGATATAGAATTTTTGCCATTTCAATGCATAATGAAAAAATAGCATGACAAAGGGAGATAAAAAGTAATACTTGAACTCCACAGGTATAGACCAGAACACCCCCCTTCCGCGCTGTAAAAATAAATGAGGAAGAAGCTCTTCAAGGGGTGTTCCCATTCCATAAGGCATATCTTGAACCGTCAGCCAATAATCGAATAGTAGAGCAACAAAAAATAAAGGATAAATCCTGAAAAAACGTCTGGAAAAATAATAAACCCAGTAGCTCCGTCCAGCTTTTTGTTGCCTGAGTGCTTGCCCAATTTGTTTGTCGAGCAAGTAGCTGCTTAAGATAAAGAATAAATAAACACCATACACGCCCGAGCCGCTAAAGTTGAAGAATGGAGCCGGCAGCATTCCTTCATTAGAAGTATGACTAAGCAAAACCAGTAATATGGCTAATCCTCGTAAACCATCCAATACTTTGTTATGGCCTGGTTTGTGATCATGAGGGAAGAAGAAACGATGAATGGATTTTTGCACTAATGGAGGTTTATAGAGTGGAAGCAGGTTAGCCCTATATAAGGGATGTTTTACAGGAGATCAGTTCGGTTTTGTTTTTTTCTTCGAAAAAAACAAAACCGAACTGATCTCCTGTAAAATATTAGCCTACGAAGGGGAGCGCCTTCATATCTTAAAAATCACTACAATTTGAGCAAGCCAACTCTTTTATCCAATCGGTGCGAAGCAGCTGGAAATTCCTGGAAATATAGCGGCAGAAGCGTTCCTGATTGCGTTGGCGGCACTGCTCAAACCAGGTTTTTTGTTGCTCTTCTGTTACTACATCTTCCAGGTGCACGGATGTTTGAGCCAAAACAAAGAGTAGATCCTCAGAATAAGAGCCGGTTTCGTAGTAAGGAAGAAGTACATCGAGGGTCCATTCGGTATAGTAGTTCCGATTGAAGTACTTAGCCAAGTCGATTGCTTCTTTTTCATTCATATCTGCTTCAAAAAAGAAATTCCGGATTTCCTTTAATGAATTTCGACGGGCTTCGTATACGCGTTTTTCAAAGAAATAATCTACGGCTGCAAGATGGAAATTGGTCATCAAACGGTTCAGAGTAATATCCAGATCTTGGTATTCAATTTTGTAGGATTCGTTATCGTAAAGGTCGAAAATCAGGCGCATTAACTCCCCTGGCTTAATGAATGCTTTTTCGGTTTGAAACATATATCTTACCGCATAACCCGCCAAGTTAAAGCGCATTGGGTAGTAATCAGGATCGAGCGATTGAATTTTTTTGAGCCGTTGAATGTAAGCCGGATCGGTACGGATAGATTCGTTGAAAAATAATTCTACCGCCAGCATATTACTCAGTACAGGAAGGTATTTTTTTTCAATTGGAATCTTTAGGTCCAAAAGATCGTAGAGGTTAACTTCAAGGTCGAGAAAAGACTTAATCAGGTCGTATTGGATTAAAAGGGAGTTATTAGCGTCGCTCAGTTCTACAAATTTTTCGAGTTTATTGATCAAGCTCTGGGAAGATTCTGAGGTGGTTGCTTCTTTGTAAGGCTCAAAGAAAGGCGTTTCAACGGGCTCCCGGAACTGGATCTGGATATCTGCAATGCGCTGCTCAGCCAGAAGGGGTTCAAGTTCTTTTTCCACTTCTCCGATAACATAGAGTTTGACGTCCTCTTTACTCTTTTCAGCTAAGTCTCTCCATTTTGTATTTTCTATTTGCTCATAGAATAAGGGCCAGTTTTCAATAGCTTCCGTTTTAATCAGACTGGAGGCTATTCCTTCGCGAAGGAGTGCCCCCTTTATACGTTCGGCTCTTCCTTTTTGCAGGCGAAGGTTGATGGCTTCGTTTCCTTCAATGGAGCTGTAAGCTTTGATTTCGACCTGATCGATGTAGGCAATATTTTCTTGTACAAACGAAATAATCTGATTTATATCGGAGGGAGCGAGGAAGTCTTTTCCCTTTTGAAAAGGAACTTTGAACTGCGCTGTTTTCGTTTCGAATTGCTGTTGTTGCGACTCTAATTGCTTGGGAGAAAGGTTTATTCGCGAGAGGTCGACTTTTTCTTCGATTTCGGCAAAGGCCCAAATAGGGTTGATTTGGAACAAGGGAAGCTGATCAAAAGGTGTTTCTACGGGAAAGGAGTATTCGCAGGCATATCCATTTTTTATGGATATGACGTTGAGGTCTATTTGTTCTCCCAAGAGCTCCGGAGGAATAGAGCCTAAGTAAGAATATATTTTGAACGTTTCAGCTTTTTGGTTCCGCTTCAATATTTCCGGAACAGTGACAGGAGGAAACATTTCGCCATCAAAAATAGTGGAGGGGTTTAAATCAAATGGAGCATCGCAGAGCAACTGCTTTCTGTTTACTATATCTATGGCGATGCCGTCATTGGAGGCTTGAAAAGCTTCCAGGAACTGATCTCTATCGTGCACCCACAGGATAATAGAGTCCTCCCGGATTAAAATATTGTTGGGTAATCTTTGAGCTATAGCTCTGAAGAACATCGAACTTTCACAGGCTTCCGGAGAAAGTTCTTTGACTCCGTAAGGTGCCTGGGCCGATAAGGGATTCAAATGAAGGATAAATAATAAACAGAGGGTGTTGTAAATCTTGAGGCTTGGGTAATTATGCATTTTTGAATTCAAGATAAAAAAAAAATTGGTTTTGAGAAAAGAATGTATGAGACATACATCCTTTTCTCAAAAAAGATTCTTATCGCATAATCACCAACTTCTCTGCCAGCCTAAAACCTTGTCCCTGAACTACTAATTGATAAACTCCGGATGGAAGCATTCGCCTCGAATGATCTTTTCCATCCCAGGTGAATAGAAGGCTATTCGCATTAATTGCCTGTGATGAGTCGAATGTAAAAATATGCTTACCGAAGTTATCGAAAATATTAACAGAGATTTTGCCCTGAGCTTCTTCCTCTATCCCTTCGATAGAGATGGTGCATTCATGGACAAAAGGATTGGGCCAAACGGTAATTTGCATAGGTGAGAACTTCTCCGTTTGGTCTTCCTCTGTGTTGACCGTTAATTCTTGATACGACCAGCAATTTCCGCAAGGTTCTCCGCCTTGTTCCAGATCCAGAGCCAGGAAGGCGGTGTATTTAGAAAGCACCCTTTCTGCTTTGCTGATATCTATTATGTCTAGAAAATCATCGTTCCCCGAGGCCAGCCCTTCCAGGAAGCGGAGGTGGTTGCCTACCCAGCTTTCGCGAACCGTGGTATCTCCTTCTTCAATAGTATTGTTATCGATTATGTGGTGATCAATGATAATGTTGGTATCTGCAAGGGCAAAGAAATCAAATTCTTCAGGGAAATCACCCACATATTTACCAATCTGGATAATGGGAGAATTAATGTTTTGGGATTGTCCAAAGTAGTTTTGATAATAACGCTCATAGGTGAAGCCGTTAGCACTGCTTGGATAAAGGTCATAAATGTAGGTTTTTTCTTTAAGTTTTCTAAAAACATTATCAATACTTTCCCAAACACTAAAAGCGCCTTCGAGGGAGCCAAAAAGGTGGCCGGAAGTTTCGCTCGTTAATATTTCATAAAAGTATTTTTGTGCGTAAGTGAGTTGTTCATTCACACCAGACCATTCATAAGTAAAATCGTGGACTTTGTAATTTACAACATGAACATGTATGTTTTGCGGATTGATGCCCTGAAGTATCGTATTGGCAATCTGTTCATCGTTCCAGAAATTAATATCAATAGCATTGGTGATCAAGACAATATCTCCCTGGCCTCCATGCGTGTATATAAATGCTGATGCTGCCATTAAAATACTTTGCGTATTGTAATGATCAATAATGGGGGTCATACAGAGGGTCCAGAAACTGGCTAATGGAAGCTGTGTCAGCAAAAATCCAATCATCCGAAAGGGCCACAGGGCCGGAACTATTCGAAAAAAGGATGTTAAATTGGTCTTCTGCATCAAGGTATTTGGGGAGTTGTTCTTTGAAATAGTCAAATAGGTTGGCTTTGTTTATATATATATCATAAGGTGCATGATTAAAAAGAAAAAGCACTTTCTTAGGCGCTTCAGGCTGTTGAACTACCGGTGGAAGGTAAGCCAGCTGATAGAATTGATCGTTTCCATTTTGGTGATTACTTATAAAATAGGATTGTGATTTAAAGGCGGTAGGAGCAGTAACCGAGAATTGCAAGGGGTAATACAGGGCTTCTGCAGCCAAATTGGCCAACAGTATGTTTCCTAATTGAGGGTCGGGTACATTGGTGAAGGTAATGTCGTCATAGCCTTTAATTTGTGGATTGGCCCATGTGTCGTCAGGGAAAGTGATGACCTGAAAATGATCGAGCGGTTTGTACGATTGAAGCAGCAGGTCGGTGGGTAACCAGGCGGATACTTCGTTTGTGGTCCATATTGCCGGGCACAGGTAGGTAATCTTTATTCGTCTGTAGGAGTTTCCTATGAGGGGTATATTCTAATTTGATAATTTCCGTTTTCTTTTTGATAAAGAATAGAAGGGTCTTTCTGTCGGTCTACGATGTCTTCATAAATTTGAGTCGCTTTCCAGATTTCATATAAGTCAGCTTTTACAATAGTTGTGTCATCAAGCATCCAGAGCCAGGAATCGATCACAATAGCTCCTTTAGGGAGGTTGAAATCGATAGCAATTTCCAGGGAATCATAAGCTGAATTGTAGTGGTAGTCGTCAGAAAGCGTGAGGTAAAGGCCAATTTCCATGTAGGCTCCTTGTGGATCAATGGTAATTAATGCATCTTCAATAGTGCCGGGATAGTCTTCGGCACCCCACCAAACCTGTGGGTTGATGATGGAATTAACATTTTGTGCATTTAATGGGAGAAAAGAAATTAAGAAAAATAAGAATACTGAAGTTAAATGTGCTTTCATTTTCTGTGTATTTAGTGATGAAAAATAAGTTTTTTATAGTTTCAGTTTCAATTTAAGGGGATTAAAAAAGAATATCAGGAAAGAGAACTGCTTTGATAACTATTTGTCATTGAGAAATGGAGGCATGTAACTTTACGACATGAAAAATGTCATTTTTGGGCAATATTTTTGAGATGAATTTTTAATACAAGGAATTGCAATGTACTTTTTCTGTAGCTGCTAATGGATCTAATAGCTACTTGACCGACATAGAGCACTTTTTTCACATATTTACGCAAATTATATACGTTCGATTTCTTATCTTTATTCCAGAGTTGATTTGTTGGCTGGTTACACTGCGATTAGCGATAAAAAACATTAGCTAATGGGCTCTTTTCCGTTCCTCTAATTTCCCATATTTATCTCTATCTACGGATAGCTAGCCAGCTAGATTAACACCATTTATATATAACAATAGTCACCCATTTTTAATGAAAATGAAATTTCTTACATTCACCACGGTTTCTTTTTTACTGTTTTCCTTCTTTCCTGTTGTTTCGCAACTTCCTGTAGAAATAGCTTTGCAAAAAGCCCGGGAAAGAGAGGAGTTTCATAAGGTAGATCTGTTTTCAGAGACTGCCGTTGACCTCACTACAAGGCCTGAATTGCAAAGTATCGTAAAAAAAGGGCATCTTTTAAGCTTAAAAGAAAATGCCATTGATCAGCTGCTCGAAGAACGCCCGGAAAATATACTGGTCGAACTGCCCAGGGCAGGAGAGGAGCCACTTACTTTTCGGTTGATTCCAAACAAGATTTTTGCTGAAGGCTTTAAGGTCTATGCTGCCAGCAATCGCGAAAAGCCATTGGAAGTGGAACTAGGCTTACACTTTAAAGGAGTTATTGAAGGACAGCCAGGAACATCAGTCGCTTTTAGTATTACGCCGGAAGAGATTTTCTGCTTTATTGGCGGTCCGGAAGGGAATTTTGTGCTTGGAAAGTTGAAAGACGATCCAGATAAAACCCATATTTTTTACAAAGAAACAGATCTGTTAGTGAGTATCGGAGGAGAATGTCAGGCAGAAAGCGTGGCAGATCAAGTGCCTTCCAGGCCCACTAATGATGTGAATGCTGCAGTGACGGACGTAAACAATTGTGTAAATATTTACATAGAAGTAGATCATGATATTTTTCTGGAGAAAGGCACTTTTGGAGCAGTCGTCAGTTACTTAGTAGGCTTTTTTAATGAAGTCGCTTTGATTTACAGCAATGATGGTTTTTCAATTGCTATTTCTGAGGCTTTAATCTGGAATATCCCCAGTCCTTACTCAGGGATGAATACTGCGGATGAACTTAATCAGTTTACTGCAATAACAGGAACGAATTACAACGGAGACGTAGCGCATTTGATCAATTATGAGTTTCCGGGAGGTATTGCTTATACCGATGTTTTATGTAATCCGTTGTTTGCAAAAGCCTATAGTGGGGTAGAGCCCTACTTCTTTCAGGTTCCTGTTTATTCGAATACCGTAAATGTTTTTGGACATGAGCTGGGGCACAATTGTGGTTCTCAGCATACCCATGAATGTGTTTGGAATGGAAATAATACACAAATCGATGATTGTGGAAATCTCTTTCAACAACAAACCGGGCAAAATATTGAGGGATTGGCCTGCTATGATTCCATAAACCCAATATTACCTGCTTCAGGAACTTATATGAGTTATTGTCATTTAGTCAGTGGAATAGGGATCGACTTTTCGCAAGGTTTCCATCCTCAGGTAGAAACACTTCTGATGAATAGAATTAATAATGCCTCGTGTTTAGGAAGTTGCCCTCCTTTTGTAGATACATTTTATTGTTATGCGCATGGTATTTTTGTAGATAATATATGGATGGCTAACGTGGTTTTTGATGGGGTTTCGAATGCTTCGGGGGCAGATAATTATTCCGATTTTACAGATGTAGTCTTTTCGGCTCAACCAGATAATTCCTACTCTTTGAGTTTAACCCCGGGTTATGCAGGCGGGACTTTCCCCATTTTCTTCGGTGTTTGGATAGATTTTAATCAGGATAAAGATTTTGATGATCCAGGGGAGCAGGTAGTGAATTCCGGACAAGGAATCAACACTTTTAATACTACGATCAATATTCCGGCTAGTGCCCTAACAGGGACCACTCGTATGCGCGCCATTGTGAAATTCGGAGCCCCTCCTACTTCTTGTGAAAACTTTACATTCGGAGAAGTGGAAGATTATACCATAGATATTGGAGGAGGTCCTTGTTCGCCGGATGTTACGGATCCTGTTGCGGTATGCCAAAATATATCCGTTTGTCTTCAGGGGAATTCTATTACTGTTCCTGCTGCAGATGTAGACGGAGGAAGCACTGACGCTTGTGGTAATGTTAACCTGTCTCTTGATATTTCGTCTTTTTCTTGTGCAGATATTGGTCTGAATCCGGTAGTACTTGAAGTAACAGATCAAATAGGTAATTCGGATACTTGTCATGCGGTAGTAACGGTTCAGGATTGTACCGCTCCAACACCTGAGTGTCGAGATGTCAGCGTCTGCTTAAATGCATCAGGGAATGCGACGATCTCAGCGGATACCCTGGATAATGGGAGCAGCGATAATTGTGGCACGCCTTCGTTTAGCGCGAGCCAAACGAGCTTTACATGTGCTGAAATAGGCTCCAATGCAGTGACCTTAACGGTAAACGATGGCAATGGGAATAGCAGCAGCTGTACGGCCCAAGTGAGTGTGGAAGACTGCACGGCACCGAATGCTCAATGCCGTGATGTCAGCGTTTGCCTAAATGCATCAGGTAATGCGACGATCTCAGCAGATACCCTGGATAATGGGAGCAGCGATAATTGCGGCACTCCTTCGTTTAGCGCGAGCCAAACGATCTTTACCTGCGCTGAAATAGGCTCTAATACAGTGACCTTAACGGTAAATGATGGCAATGGGAATAGCAGCAGCTGTACGGCTCAAGTGACTGTAGAGGACTGCACGGCACCGAATGCCCAATGCCGAGATGTAAGTGTGTGCCTAAATGCATCAGGTAATGCGACGATCTCCGCGGATACCCTGGATAATGGGAGCAGCGATAATTGTGGCACGCCTTCGTTTAGCGCGAGCCAAACGAGCTTTACATGTGCTGAAATAGGCTCCAATGCAGTGACCTTAACGGTAAACGATGGCAATGGCAACAGCAGCAGCTGTACGGCTCAAGTGAGCGTGGAGGACTGTACGGCACCGAATGCCCAATGCCGTGATGTCAGTGTTTGCCTAAATGCATCAGGTAATGCGACGATCTCCGCGGATACCCTGGATAATGGGAGCAGCGATAACTGCGGGACTCCTTCGTTTAGCGCAAGCCAAACGATCTTTACCTGCGCTGAAATAGGCTCTAATGCAGTGACTTTAACAGTAAACGATGGCAATGGCAACAGCAGCAGCTGTACGGCTCAAGTGACCGTAGAGGACTGTACGGCGCCGAATGCCCAATGCCGTGATGTCAGTGTGTGCTTAAATGCCTCGGGCAATGCGACGATCTCAGCAGATAGCCTGGATAATGGGAGCAGCGATAATTGCGGGACTCCTTCGTTCAGCGCAAGCCAAACGAGCTTTACATGTGCTGAAATAGGCTCCAATGCAGTGACCTTAACGGTAAACGATGGCAATGGGAATAGCAGCAGCTGTACGGCCCAAGTGAGTGTGGAAGACTGCACGGCACCGAATGCTCAATGCCGTGATGTCAGCGTTTGCCTAAATGCATCAGGTAATGCGACGATCTCAGCAGATACCCTGGATAATGGGAGCAGCGATAATTGCGGCACTCCTTCGTTTAGCGCGAGCCAAACGATCTTTACCTGCGCTGAAATAGGATCTAATGCAGTGACCTTAACAGTAAACGATGGCAATGGCAACAGCAGCAGCTGTACGGCTCAAGTGACCGTAGAGGACTGTACGGCACCGAATGCTCAATGCCGTGATGTCAGCGTTTGCCTAAATGCATCAGGTAATGCGACGATCTCAGCAGATACCCTGGATAATGGGAGCAGCGATAATTGCGGGACTCCTTCGTTCATGGCAAGCCAAACGATCTTTACCTGCGCTGAAATAGGCTCTAATGCAGTGACTTTAACAGTAAACGATGGCAATGGCAACAGCAGCAGCTGTACGGCTCAAGTGACCGTAGAGGACTGTACGGCGCCGAATGCCCAATGCCGTGATGTCAGTGTGTGCTTAAATGCCTCGGGCAATGCGACGATCTCAGCAGATAGCCTGGATAATGGGAGCAGCGATAATTGCGGGACTCCTTCGTTCAGCGCAAGCCAAACGAGCTTTACATGTGCTGAAATAGGCTCCAATGCAGTGACCTTAACGGTAAACGATGGCAATGGGAATAGCAGCAGCTGTACGGCCCAAGTGAGTGTGGAAGACTGCACGGCACCGAATGCTCAATGCCGTGATGTCAGCGTTTGCCTAAATGCATCAGGTAATGCGACGATCTCAGCAGATACCCTGGATAATGGGAGCAGCGATAATTGCGGGACTCCTTCGTTCATGGCAAGCCAAACGATCTTTACCTGCGCTGAAATAGGATCTAATGCAGTAACCTTAACGGTAAACGATGGCAATGGTAATAGCAGCAGCTGTACGGCCCAAGTGAGTGTGGAAGACTGCACGGCACCGAATGCTCAATGCCGTGATGTCAGCGTTTGCCTAAATGCATCAGGTAATGCGACGATCTCAGCAGATACCCTGGATAATGGGAGCAGCGATAATTGCGGGACTCCTTCGTTCATGGCAAGCCAAACGATCTTTACCTGCGCTGAAATAGGCTCCAATGCAGTGACCTTAACGGTAAACGATGGCAATGGGAATAGCAGCAGCTGTACGGCCCAAGTGAGTGTGGAAGACTGCACGGCACCGAATGTCCAATGCCGAGATGTCAGTGTTTGCCTAAATGCATCAGGTGATGCGACGATCTCCGCGGATACCCTGGATAATGGGAGCAGCGATAACTGCGGGACTCCTTCGTTTAGCGCAAGCCAAACGATCTTTACCTGCGCTGAAATAGGCTCTAATGCAGTGACTTTAACAGTAAACGATGGCAATGGCAACAGCAGCAGCTGTACGGCTCAAGTGACCGTAGAGGACTGTACGGCACCGAATGCTCAATGCCGTGATGTCAGCGTTTGCCTAAATGCATCAGGTAATGCGACGATCTCAGCAGATACCCTGGATAATGGGAGCAGCGATAATTGCGGCACTCCTTCGTTTAGCGCGAGCCAAACGATCTTTACCTGCGCTGAAATAGGCTCTAATACAGTGACCTTAACGGTAAATGATGGCAATGGGAATAGCAGCAGCTGTACGGCTCAAGTGAGTGTGGAAGACTGCACGGCACCGAATGCTCAATGCCGTGATGTCAGCGTTTGCCTAAATGCATCAGGTAATGCGACGATCTCAGCAGATACCCTGGATAATGGGAGCAGCGATAATTGCGGGACTCCTTCGTTCATGGCAAGCCAAACGATCTTTACCTGCGCTGAAATAGGATCTAATGCAGTAACCTTAACGGTAAACGATGGCAATGGTAATAGCAGCATCTGTACGGCTCAAGTGACTGTAGAGGACTGCACGGCACCAAGTGCACAATGCAAAGATCTTAATATTTGTCTTGATTCCACCGGATTGGTATCTGTTTTACCGGAAGATGTAAATAACGGGAGCGGTGATAATTGCAATATTCAGTCATTTGTATTAAGCGACACCCTTTTTGATCAAAACGATATCGGAAACAATCCGGTAATCCTTACCGTAATTGACAGCAGTGGAAATATAGACACTTGTAATGCCATAATAACTGTAAATGACTGCATTGCTCCTGTAGCTATTTGCCAGGACGTTACGGTTTGCCTGGATAGTTTGGGAATGATCAATGTAGAGGCTGATTTAGTGAATGCTAATCAAAGTCCGGAAATTGATACCGCGTTTTTGAGCAAATCCAGCTTTGATTGTAGTGAGATAGGAGCCAATGTCGTTACTTTAACGGTATTGGATGATGCTGGAAATTCGTCGACTTGCAGCGCTATCATTACGGTTAATGATTGTACTCCTCCCAGCCTCACATGCAAGGATACTATAATCTGTTTAGATACAACCGGGATGGCTTCTTTGAGCATAAATGATGTATTGGCTACCGTTTCGGATAATTGCGGCGTGGATTCTGCCTTTATGAGTCAAAGTCAATTCAATTGCAGTCATCTGGGGCAAAATGAATTAAAAATTATGGCAACAGATGAAGAAGGTAACTCTGGAGGATGTAATGCACAAGTGACTGTTTTGGATTGTACACCGCCTCAAGCTCAATGCAAGGATATTACTACCTGCCTCGATACTTTAGGGTTGGTGAGCATTGATGCGAATCAAATTGACAATGGGAGTGGCGATAATTGCTCCGGTGTGTCCTTGAGTATGATTGGAGGTAACTTTGGTTGCAGTAATATTGGCATTAATCCTGTCTGGTTAGTAGCAATGGATCCATCTGGAAACACAGATACATGTTTATCAATGGTAACTGTCGAAGATTGTACGGCACCTCAAGCTTCCTGCCAGGATGTGAGCATTCATCTGGATGCAGACGGATCAGCTTCTTTAGGTATTGATCAAATAGACAATGCCAGTTCCGATAATTGTGGCATTAGTACTTATGTATTGAATAATACTCAGTTTGAATGTTCAAACTTGGGAGTGAATACGGTTATTCTTACCGTTACAGATAGCACAGGCTTGCAAGATAGCTGTTCTTCTTTAGTTGAAGTATATGATACGATTTTGCCAGTTATTAATTGTCCTTCTAACATTATTGTAGACCTTCCTCCCTTAGCTTGCAATACTGTCGTAGAGTATAATGTAACTGCATCCGATAATTGCACTATCAATTTCGTGGAGGCAACTCCACCAAGTGGAAGCACTTTTGAAATTGGCACAACACAAATCAATGTTATTGCCGAAGATCAATCTGGAAATCAGACCAATTGCCAGTTTGATGTGCTGGTTAATGAGTTTGCAGAGCCTATCGGTTGTTTATCTGATGTATTCTTAAGTCTGGAAAGCGATTGCGAAAGAATCGTCACTCCTTTGGATGTTTTAAATGAAGATTTTGGAGGCTGTATAAATGATTTTCAAATTTCATTACTAGTGGATGGCATCCCTTTAGACACCAATTTGCTTACCGGAGAACATGTTGGGGCTTCCATAACAGCAATTGTGAGCGATGATAGTACCGGTGATGTTTGTTTTGCTTCAGTAGATCTAGAAAACCCTACTGGGATTAATTGCGACACCTCTTCAGTTATCTGCCCTGATACCCTCGAAATTAATGATCAACCAATTAGCTCTGGAGAATACCCGGCAAAAGAAGTCCTCATTTCCGCAGGGACTGTAGAAAATGGCGATTCCGTTACTTTAGGAGCGGGAGTGACAGCCATTTTGAAACCAGGCTTCTACGCCGATTCCCTGAGTTTCTTGATTGTTCGTATTGATACTTCTTGTCAATCGCCTATTGCGCTTGAAGAAGAAGAACCAATTGGGGAACAATGGGAAGAAAATGAGCTGGATATTCAATCGACGGTGGTTAGAGGTAATAGCATAAAGTGCTATCCAAATCCATTTTCCGAATCGATTACTATCGAATATTCATTCGAAGAGGATCCCGCTTCTGTAGAGCTATTGTTAGCCAATGCAAGAGGTGAAATAGTGAGAAGCATGAATGGGATTCGAGACAAAAAAGTGATCATCCAGAGTGAAGGCATGGCACAAGGATTGTATTGGGTGATCCTCAGAGCCGGAGATGTTGTTGTTACCGAGAAGATACTGTTGATAAGATAAGAGATTAAGAAAAATGAGTCATCCCGAATTTTAAGGAACTTCATGTTGTCACAATAATTACAGCGATTCTCGCTTTGAAAAATAAACGCGCCTACGGCGCGAAATTCCTTTGAGAGGGAGACCGAAAGGGCTATTTTGCAAAGCAAAATAGCCCTTTCGGTCTCCCTCAAAAGAAAATATCGCCGTGAAGCGGCGTAAATTTGGTTTTGGATTTCCAAAACGAGAATCGCTGTAATAATTAATATTAGATGCTATAAATCAATATTTCAGGACCGGCCTTATTCAATTTAGCTTTTTGAAAGGCTGGCAGCCGTTAAAAAATGAATACTGTTTGAGCCGACGTAAGGAGGCGAGTTTATTCATTTTAGGCTGTCCCGAATCAAGTTCGGGACAAAAAGCGTTAAGAATTGAATACAGCCCTGATTTTTTGCTACTTTTTTATCAAGAAAAAAGTAGATAAATGCCTGATCAACAGCGAATACAAATATTTTTTACAAACATGAGTCATCCCGGATTTTCGGGATTACTCATGTTTTTCACCATCTTATCTTAATTAAAACGATTCTCCAAAACTTATGTAAAAACCAGATTCTTCCTCCAAGCCAAGAGCAAAGTCAAACCGAAGGTTTGTATTACTTTCTTTATCAATCAAAAATCGTATGCCTGCTCCATAATTAGGCATTATCCGCTGAGCGAAGGCATCTGCTTCAGGATGTAAGGTAGAAACACCTCCAAAGATAGCGCCTCCAAAGCGTCCAATTAAAGGCTTTCTCAGTTCTAATTGGAGCGTGGATAAGTTTTTATCTCTAAATCGCCCGTGAAAATAGCCTCGTACAAATTGATCTCCTCCCATAATAGCATAATCAAAAAAAGCGGGAGTATTGAATATGAAGGCGTTGTAAAGTCTTAGAGCTAAGGTCAACTGCTTACGAGAAGTCCAGTATTTTCTTACATCCAGATTCAGTTGGAAGTAATTCTCTTGATTACTGAGGTTGTAAATGGTTTCAAGAGCTGCAAAACTACCTTTGGTTGCATTTAGAAGATTGTTTCGCTCATCCTTAAAGAAAGCTGTTTTTATACCCCACACTTCCGTTGATTTCAATTCAGAAAAAGGGTTTTGAGCTTCCCCAAAGTCAAGGTCGTGGTAATTGGAGTATTTGATACCTAAACCCACAAATCTTTTTTTTCCAATATTTTTATAAATACCTGCATTCAATTGTGTTCGCTTGCTTTCGAAGAGCAGTTCATTCTCGGAAGAGGTATTATTTCCAATGCCAAAGTAAAAATCAGGGTAGAGCGAAAAATGGAGTAAGCCATCAGAGAAAAATTGCTCATTCCTGAAGAAATAATCCCATTCTATTTCAAAAATCGATTGCTTGCGCCAGGTATAGTTGAATTCTACTTTAGCATTAGAACTTCTGGTAAGTGTGTCTTGGTAGAGGTTTAGCACAAATAGCGCGACTGCACCAACATGCGTTTCTGTTTCAGGCTCATAGCCAAAAGCCGGGAACGGAAGTATCTTGATCTTTTTTGTTTGGGTGGTATCCTGCCCGAAAGCAATTGCATTGATGCAGAGAAAGAGCAGTAAAAAAGCCGACTTTTTCAAAAGACTACTGGTTTTTACGACGCATTTCTGCCCTTCGCATAGGCATTGCATCAATGGTGGAGAAAAGTCTTTCAACGGATACAAAACTGTTTTCTAAGAGCTTGGTCCCACCATCCAATCCAATAAGATGAAATTCAAAAGCCTCCTTATGGGTTTTATACTTTTGGTAGAGGCTTTTATCAGCGATCCAATTTATATTGTTGGATATCCCTGATCTGTAAGCGGTTGGGAGAATGTGATAAACCAGCAATTTTCTTTCCTCCAAGCCCGATATTTCCTTTTGTAAGGCGGCAAGCTGCTTTTGGTATTGGGTATTCGAAGAATCTTCGCTGATTAATAAGATCAGCCTGTTTTTCCATCGGTAACTTTCCATTTTCTGTGCATTGAGAGAACTGAAAGACAGAAGAAAGGAAAAACTTATGAATAATGTTTTAACCATCTATTTCAGATTATTTCAAATGGATAAGTAACGAGAAAAGTGGGCTAGGGTTTAAGTAATTCTCTGATTGAAATAATTTCTATACCAATCTGTTTCGTGGTGATCCTTTGCCGAAACGTTAATCTCATGCTTAGGATCAATTTTAGCGTACAAGATCTCCAGTGCTGCAAAATCGCGCTGGCTAATCACTTTGAATCCATTTCGTACAAGTTGGGCTGCACATACTCCCATGCCGATCTGGTATACCTTATTTTCTGCAAAGCGATTGCCGTCATAAATCACCTGGCTGCCACAAGCAGCGCTGATATCCATCATTACAGCGAGTTCAATTTCTTCTTCCCGGGCAATTTCCAACATTCTCTCTGAAGCTCTGACCATGCCCTCTGACCAATCCTTTCCCGTTTCGGTAAGTACTTTGGCTTTGCCTTCCAATACTTCTATTCCGGTTCCTCCATGGATATCACACATTTCCCGTGGAGAACCGAAGGAATAGTCTTCAGGGCAGAAGCGAATTATTTTTACATTGTTATATTCGAGGAGCTTAAGTGCGCTGGGGTAAGTCCCGTTGGCTGTTCCATCATACCCACAAAGGACGCCAGCGAGGCAGGCACTCATTAAGATGCGAAGTGGATCCTCGGCAGTCGGAGTACGAAGGTTTTGTAAATAATTTATATCTGTCATTTAACTTATTTTACTCTTAAAGTTACAGCGATCCTCGCTTTGAAAAATAAACGCGCCTACGGCGCGAAATTCCTTTGAGAGGTAGGCCGAAAGGGCTATTTTGCGAAGCAAAATAGCCCTTTCGGCCTACCTCAAAAGAAAATATCTCCGCGAAGCGGCGTAAATTTGGTTTTGGATTTCCAAAACGAGAATTGCTGAAATTATATCAATTATATTATTTTTTCCGGCTATATTTATCGTGTAATCCTTCTCCGTTCAAGATTTTCCCAACACACTTATCGATCCTTGAAATCCTTGTTTTCGATTGCTTAGGTGCTGAAAAATAGATGATATATCCTTTTTGTCGGCCGGGTGTTAACGCTTCGAAAGCGGCTTTCAATACAAGGTCTTCCTCAAACTTTCGTTCCAATTCTTCGGGAATGGGTTCGGGATTTTTTTCAAGCTTCACCTTTAATCCCGTTTTTTCAATTTCAATAGCTTGATAAATATAGGATTTTAGATCGTCTTGAATTTCTTTTATCGCATTAATATTAGTGAATTTTATTAGACGATCTGATTGGGAGTTGGCTCCGGGTTTCTCTAAAATTCTGTTGGGGTCGCTCATTAAAACTCCTTTGAAAAAACTAATGGCGCAATGGTTTCTGAAAGCGCTAAGCAGTAGCACATTTTTATTTTGAAAGGTATAGCAAGGAACGCCCCATTTCACCTCTTCTGTTAAGCCGCAGTCAAGGACGATCTTTCTCAATGATTCCAACTCGGCGATCCATTGATGGACTTTGCAATCAGGGGTTCCTCCTAAATGGCAACGGCCGCAGCCTTCTGTTAAGTATTGTTCTACGGTAGTAGTCATTCGGTGTGTTCTGCCATTATTTTTATAATTTCTTTTTCAGACATAAACGGCAGATTGAAGGATTTGAGATTTGAAATAAGGCTTAATATACTTTTCTCTACACAAATCGACTTCTCTATTGAATTTTTTGCTCACAATGTCTTTTATTTTTGACTTTTTTTCTGAAAGATTTTTAGTGTTGGGCTGGAACTCAACAATCAAGTCAATGTCGCTTTCATTAGTGCCTTCGTCCTTTGCAAACGAACCAAAAAGGCCAATTTTTTCCAGTTGGAGCTCAGAAAATAACTCGGCTTTTATTTCTCTTAAAAAGGATAATATTTCTTCTTTATTAAGCATATATTTTGACATTGAATACTGTTAGCTTGTCTGAATTGGATTGATCGATTTATTTTTGCAATGCATAAATATAAATGTTATTCAATTCAAAATCAATAAAGCTGAATTTTTTTGCGGAGAATAGGAGTGTTGTTCTCATCCGCTAGCGAGGATTTGCCACCCGGGGCAATTCCTCAACCCCCACCACAAATCCGTTGGCCACAAAATTGTTCCCATTGCTCAACTTAGAAATCGTGTAGCTTAGTTCTTCATCTTCTAAATACTCAACCTTTACCAACTTTTTTGCTTTCCCACTAGCTGATTTGAAATAATCGCCAGTTTCAATCACTTGAACATCCTCAAAACCATTATAAACAGCCGACTTTTCAGGCTTCAATGAGCTCCACCCCTTTCTTTCCAACAAAAAAGGATGATCCTGAGTAGCGGTTATTTCATCCCCGTCTTCGAAAATGTAGCGCACCAGATTATGGTGTAGTACCGCTTCTAATTTTTCAACGAAGGCAACTTTATATGCTTGGTCTACTGGATCATAAGTAATAACGGAGTCGCCAGGCTCCAATGCTTCAATATTTTTTAAAGAATGATCCCCCATTGTAATCTTTGTACCGGCAGGGAAGCAATGGACATCCAGGCCGTCGAAATAGATTTCTGTGATGACAACATCGTCGTATTTGGAACCTTTATAAACGTCGAGAATTTCAAACTTTAATGTCCGGTCCGGGATTTCCGCTGGTTCAATCCGGTTTTCTGGGACTTTTTCTCCTATCGGGTCGACAGAGAATCGTTGTTCTGCGATGGTATCTTTCAGATTAAGGATGGCATAGAGTTCATCATTGATATACATTTTTAACTTTTTCACCCTTGAGTTTTTCTTCCAGGCTGCTTCGCTTTTAACGTAGCCGTTAACAATGATGATATCGGTTATTCTTGCTCCGGCAGGATGAAAATGATAAACAAGGTATTCACCTATTCCATAGCCCGGAACACCTTCGACCCAGGCATTTTTATAACTCAGATCATGAGCGTTTTGCGGTTCATAAGTATTGTCTCCCTGAGACTTCAGGTAGCTGGAGGCGGTTATTTTTTTAGGGGCGCCAGTGCCACAATACCAACTACATCCTCCTCCGATAATATCCCAGATATCAGCTTTGGTTTCATCCCAGTATTCGAAAACTTCTTTTTGCTCAGGGCTCAGGTCATCCAGCGTTTTGCCTTCTTCATTCATTTTGTCTAAAATGGCAAGTGCCGCTTCCGTGACTTCCGGAGAATTAAACTTTTGTATCCTTTCAGGGCTAAAGTCAAGCGGTGTAATCAAAGTAGGGTGGAGGTCAAGAACTTCCTGCCCCCAGAATGTAGTACTGATAATCAGGGAAAAAATGAATGTGAATAGGCGTTTCATGGATGGTGTGTTTAGATTTTATCTTGTTCAGTGGTTGTTTTACTTTTCTTCCAAATACCTCGTGGCAATAATGGATACACCAATTGCCCCAAATAATTCTTCCGAAACTCCTCCCTAACCCCAAATTTTTCAGGTTCTATATCCGGGCACACATACGTGCCAAATATAACATCCATCAAAGAACTAATATTTTAAAACGTTCTTTTTCAGGGAGATATTTTTATTTGGGCAGAAATGTAATCCGGTAATTTTTTTACTGAATTTCTTAACAAGGCCAACTTCTCTTCTTGCTGATTATCCTCCAGATAGTGGATATAATTAGAAAAAAGGAAATATGCTATTACCCGATTGAAGTCATCTAATTCTTCATCTTCAATCATGGATAACATTCTTTGCTCAATATTGTCCTTATATTTTGTTTCCGAAAGGGCTCGCCCAATTCTGCCGATACTTCCATAGTAATGGTTTTGGGCAGGGTTCTCTATTCTTAAGGAAATGCCAAAAATAAGATCCGGAACATTAATATTTAACTCCTCAAGCTCTTTGATGTAGGTTTGGCGTGTACCCCATGCATAGCTGCCGTCTGATGCCCGATCAAAGCGATCGTTCATTATATCCAGGTGTGCTTTAAGAAAAACTTCCCAATTGGCGGTTTCAGCTGCTAATAGGGCAATATTTACGGCATGCTCTCTGGGCCGACTATCCATGCTACAATATCCGATGACTTGGGTGCTTCTCATTTCGTTCAATAGCTTTTCTTTCTTTTGTTTAGATAGCTTTTGCCAGTTTTTGGGCATTTGTACCCAGCCCTCTTCAAGTTGGTCCTTCATTTTTTGACTGGTTGTATCGATTAAGCAATCAGCGTAACCGACCATCCTATTGTAGGATGGTTTTAAGGGCGTTGAAGTGAAATGGTTGGGAAAATAGAAGGCTGAAATGGATTCGTCCCAATATTTCGATTTTGAAGTGTAGTCAAATAACCATGTGTTTTTCATGTTGTTTGGCTGGAGGTTAAAAGCTTTTTCTTTAATGATAGTATGGTTGTATTCACCGTCGAGGTGTATTTCATTAAACTCTACAACTTCTTTCCCTCCATAATTCACATAATTAAATTTGACGATCAGTATATTTTTCTTTACTTCTGCATCAGGATATTTACTGACAAAATCCTCGAAGGAGATATTGTTTCGGATATCCTTTCTGGCTTGTTTAATAGCTCCTTTAGTAAGTCGAACTCCATGGCCTGTAGTTTGAAATTTGGAGTAATAAACTTTGTCTAAGTCGCAGTACTTAAACTTTAGGTTTAGGGAGTCAACAATATGCCCTAGTTTATTCATTGTATTTTTACTGTAAATGAGGCCGTTTGAATAAGTCTCAAATTCCTGGCCGGAGACCTGAATTGCAATAAGCGAAATAAGCAAAAGAACCGGAAATACTTTCATTATTTTTGATTTTTGTTTAAATATAAAGATGACTTGGAGTTCTTCCTTGGCGCACGATTAATGTTATTTTTCTAAGATTAACGCGCTTTCCCCGTTCCCCGTTCCCCGTTCCCCGTTCCCCGTTTCCCGTCCCTAGTTTTCCGCATAAATAAGAATTGGCAAATGATCCGAAACACAAAGATTATTTTGTCTGCGATCATCGATATGTCTGTAGCTCAGAACGTTTAGGTTTTTTGAAAAAATGTAGTCGATCCGGTTTTCAAGAATTCGGTTGGGATCAAAACTGTTAAAAGTGCCTTCAGGCCCGTAGAAGGGTTTTGAAGCGTTTTCTTTTCCATCCTCCAGCAAAGTCTTAAATGTTTTGATTGGGGCACTTTCAGGCAGGCAGTTAAAATCACCCATCACAATCAATGGTTGGTTTTCGATTCCTAATGCTTTGATTTTTTGGACAATAAGTTCTGCCGATTTTTCCCTTGATAAGTTCCCTTTATGATCAAAATGGGCATTGAAGACATAAATTTCTTTAGATGAATTTTTATGCTTGAATTTTCCGTACGTATAAATTCTGACGATATTGGCATCCCAACCTTTGGATATCTTATCAGGTGTTTCTGAAAGCCAGAAAGTATTATCCTCTAGTAACTGGTATTTTGAGGTGTCGTAAAAAATATTGGCGTACTCACCTTTGGTTCTTCCGTCATCTCGCCCTACTCCGATATAGGCGTAGTTGGATGTGTTCTCTTCGATATACCTCACTTGATGATGAAGTCCTTCCTGCATGCCCAGGAAGTCCGGATGGTAATATTCAATGAGGCCAACTACTTCATCTTTTCGAAGCTCCCAGGTATTTACACCGTCGTTAGGATTGTCGTAACGAATATTAAATGACATAATTGTGGCAATAATTGCCGGAATAATCTTTCCCATTGGATTTTATGTTTGATTGATTTTAGGGTAATATACATCGAGTTAATTAATTAAACACTCTGGAACCTAAGTTAATAAACATTTTGAAGGGTTCTTTTTTCCTTCCACTTCGTTAAAAAGCCTCGCCGTAACTAAGGTTATGCCTACGTTTTTTGCCTTGTTGAAGAAAAAAATTCCCTCGTTCAAAATATTCATTAACTTAGGTTCCAGAGTATTTAATTAGATTTTCAATAACTTCGCATTAATTTTTAAAGATCGCCATAGAGAAGTTGAAGGATTACCCGTCGAGCATCGCTTGACATCGATAATCCAAACTTCTCTAAACTTAAAAAAGCTCCTATGGCAGAAGTAAAAGATAAGAAGGAACTGCTCAAGCAGTTATTGGCAAAAAAAGCCAATAAAACAGAACAAAAAAATTATCCGCTTTCGTATGGGCAGCAGGCACTCTGGTTCTTGCATCAAAATGCTCCGGATAATTCTGCTTATAACGTGGCCCTGACGGCCCGTATTAAATCTCCTGTTCAAATAGATGCGTGGAAAAAAGCTTGCCAGCGGCTTGTGAATCGCCATGCGATCCTGCGGACGACTTACAACATGGTTAGTGGGCACCTACGCCAGTTTATCCATGGCTACATGCCCCTGGATCATAACTATCTGGATGCTTCTCATTTGAAGGGAGAAGACTTTGACCATTTCGTCCGGGATTGTTATCACAAACCCTTTAATTTGGAAGCAGGCCCGATTTGCCGTTTCTTTTTGATCAAACAAGGAGAGAATGATCATGTCCTTTTGATCAATATTCACCATATTGCTTGCGACGGGGTTTCTACCTGGATCTTACTTGACGAGCTTAAGGAATTATATAGCGCAGAAGTGGATCAGGAAAAGGTGAAACTGCCTAAGCTGGAAAACGGGTATATAGACTTTGCTTCCTATCAGCGAAATATGCTCAGTGGGGAGAAGGGCGAAAAACTTTGGAATTTTTGGAACGACAAACTCTCCGGCGAACTTCCGACGCTCAACCTTCCTTTGGATCATATTCGGCCATTGGTGCAAACTTTCCACGGTGCTTCCGAGGAAATTGAAATTAAAAATGAGCTAACTGACAGTCTAAGGGAGTTGGCAAAATCTGAAGGGGTTACCCTTTTCGTTGTGCTGGCATCAGCATTTCAGGTTCTACTGCATCGTTACAGTGGGCAGGATGATATTATGATCGGAACACCGACAACAGGTAGAGATAAAAACGAGTTCCGTCAATTAGTTGGGTACTTCGTAAACCCTGTGGTGTTAAGGGCGCAATTCCAGGAAAACCCTACGTTCAAGGCTTTTTTGGAAACCAATAAGAAAAATATATTGGGAGCCGTTGCGCATCAGGATTTCCCATTCCCTTATTTGGTAGAAAAACTGAATATCCAGCGCGATAAATCGCGTTCCCCTATCTTTCAGGTGTTCTTCAGCCTGTTGAAAGCTCAAGGAGATGAAACTGTTCAAGCTTTACTTTCGGCTACAGGCAGTGAAGGGCAACATACATGGGGCAAGCTTCAATTAGAGGCGTATCCCTTTGAACAGCAGGAAGGCCAGTTCGACCTTACGATGGCACTCACTGAAAGTAAAGGTGAGGTCGTTGGAAAATTGAAGTACAATACCGACTTGTTTGAAGCGGAGACGATACAGAGAATGGCTAAGCACTTCAGCACCCTTTTGAAAAGCATTGTCAATGATCCGGATGCTAAAGTTGCCGACCTGGATCTTTTGGAAGAAACGGAGAAGCGTTGGTTAATTCACGACCTGAATAAGACTGAGACCCCCTTCCCGGCTGAAAAGTGCATGCATCAATTTTTTGAAGATCGCGTGGATCAATATCCGGATAATATTGCGGTTTCTATGCCTGCACTCGCCGAGCTTGGCCGCCCGGCTACCTACACTTACCGGGAACTAGAAGTACGTGCCAATCAACTAGCTCATCTCTTGCAAAGTATGGGGGCGAAGCCAGAAGTGAAAATTGGGCTTTGTGTAAAGCGCTCTCCCGAAATGATTATCGGTATCCTGGGAGTGCTTAAATCTGGGGCCGCCTATATCCCTTTAGATCCGGAATATCCAATGGAACGCCTGGCTTATATCATTGATGATGCTGATGTGGATATCATCATCACGATGGAAGATGCTGCCGAGCATATTCCTACCGAAGGAAAACAGCTGATATTTCTGGACAAGGATACAGAAAAGCTTTCCAACCAGTCTGGCGAACGCCCCACTAGCGATGTAAACTCCAGAAACCTGTCTTATATTATTTATACATCAGGTTCCTCAGGAAAACCTAAGGGCGTATTAATTGAACATCGTGGCGTAGCCAATAAATTGACCAATTTCAAGCAGGACGTGACGTTTACGCCTGAGTATCGCTTTACTTTGTTGGCTTCTTATGCCTTTGATGCAAGTATTGGACAAATGTTTATGCCGCTGGTTACGGGTTCTCCTCTCTTTTTGATGCCGAAAGATCAACAAAATGACCCGAATTATTTTTGGGACTTTATGTTTGAACACAAGATCAATGTGATTTACACGGCATCCTCTTTTCTGAGTCCTATGCTTGATGCTGCCCGTGACTTGAAAGGGATGGACTTCAAGTGCGTCTTTCTTGGAGCTGAAACCTTTCCACTCCCACTTCTTAAGAAAATCCGGGAACGCATTAATGTAGAAAAGATCATCAATATGTATGGTCCGACTGAAACAACAGTGAATTGCGTGATGCATACAGTGGTTGGGGAACCAAAAGGCAGCATTCCTTTAGGAAGAGCTTTGCCAAATTACAAGGTTTATATTTTAGATAATCACTTAAATATTGTACCGGTCGGTGTACCGGGAGAAATCCATGTTGGGGGTCCCGCAGTAGCTCGCGGTTACCACAAACGCCCGGAATTGACAGCTGACCGCTTTATTAAAGCCCCGTTTAGTAATGACCCTGAAGCTCGTTTATACCGCTCGGGGGATTTAGGTAAATACCTGCCTAACGGAGATGTGGCTTTCATGGGGCGTGTAGATAAGCAAGTAAAAGTAAACGGGTTCCGTATTGAACCCGGGGAGGTTGAAGCAGCAATTATGGACCATGAAACGGTTAAAGATGTAATGGTTTTGGCCAGAGAAGATCAGGAAGGAAAAAACAGATTGGTTGCCTACATGATTCCGCAAGAAGGGAAAGAGATTCCGGCGATACAGGATATGCGGAGCTTTTTACAAAAAAAGCTCCCTCAATATATGGTGCCTACTGCTTTTATAAGTTTGGACGAATTCCCCATCACCCCAACGGGCAAAGTGGATATCAATGCGCTTCCGGTGCCTGGTTTACGAAGAGACCTCGAGTCAGAGTACATTGAGCCCAGAACGAATGAGGAAAAATTGCTTGCTAAGATTTGGGCAGAAGTACTTAATCTCCAACGTGTGGGAATACGAGATAATTTCTTCGACTTGGGAGGGGCTTCTGTACAGAGTATCCAGGTAGTGAATAAGGCTAATGAAATTGGTTTTCAACTTAGTGCCGGCCAAATGTTTGAGTTCCAGACAATCGAAGAATTGGCCCGGGAAGCAGCAGCTACATTCTCTTACAAAGAACCTTCCGTCCAAACTACGGAAACGGTTGTTGAAGAAAAACGCACTGAAGCACCTCTAAATCTGCGCCCCTCTATTGGTACAGATGTAGCCCATACCATCGTGGAAAGTATTGGGGCGTATCTGCCGGAAAAAACAGTAGCGACTAAGGATATCCTGGATGCCTGTTCTACAGAAATTCGTTTTCCATTAGAAAAAATGACGGGCATCAAAACCCGTCGCATGGCAGGGGAGGAAGAATTCGCTATCGATATGGCGATTAAAGCGGCAGAAGATTGCCTTTCCAGATCCAAATACCATCCGGAGGAAATCGAGCTATTGATTTGTTGTAATATTTCACGTTATGATGCACCGCGTCAGGTTTCTTTCGAACCTAGCACTGCTATCAAACTGCGGAAGCATTTTGGAATGACCAATGCGATCGTTTTTGATCTGTCCAATGCTTGTGCTACCATGTGGACGGGCGTAAACATCGTTGACTCTTTCATCTCTAACGGCATCATCAAATGCGGCATGGTAGTGAGTGGGGAGTACATTACACATATTACCCAAACAGCCATGAAGGAAATTGAGGCTTCCTTTATGGATCCGCGCATGGCTTGTTTGACTGTCGGGGATTCGGGAGCTGCAGTGATCTTAGAAAAGTCTCCTAGCGAAGAGCTGGGTTTCCATCACCTGCATATGTTCACGGAAAGTGAGCTTTGCCGGAACTGTATCGCACATGTTACAGATAAAGGACATGGCGGCGCCATTATGTATGTGGAGTCTGTAAAAGCAGCCGCCTCAGCTATACAGCCGGGGGCAGCACTTTGTTTGAGTATTCTGAAGAAAGGAAATTGGTTGCCGGAAGTGCAGTTCGACTATTTATTGATGCACCAGACTTCGTCCACGACTATTGCAGATGCTCGCAGGGAGTTTAATGCTCAATATCAGAAACAAATTGCTACTAAGGAAAATATGATCGATAATATTGCTCATCGGGGCAATACTGCTACCACAAGTCATTGGGTGGCGCTTGTCGATAGAGCGAAAAAAGGAGAAATTAAGAATGGGGATAAAGTTGTCTTCGGAATTTCTGGTTCCGGCCATACGCTAGGGGCGGCTCTTTATACCTTTGATGATCTGCCTGACCGAATTCGCGAAAATCGCCCAGCCCAAACGAATGGCAAACCTGGGGTGATTAAGGCTAAACGTACCTGGAAAGCTCCAAATCCCAGAGTTTCTATTGCAAGTATAGGTATGCCTACAGTACCACCATCAGAGCCGGATTCATTGGAATTTGCAAAACAAGCTGTGACGGATTGTATTCAACGTTCGTCTTATGAAAAACAAGAGATCGGTCTGGTCATTAATACTGGTATTTATAGAAATAAATTCCTCCAAGAGCCTGCAATTGCTTCATTAGTAGCCGGAGATTTGCAAATAAATGACCATCCGGATGTAGAGAGCCATAATAAATCTTTCTCTTTTGATTTGATGAATGGAGCAATAGGAACGTTGGAAGCGATGTACGTTTCTACTCAATTAATGCAAGCAGGTAAATTCAATACCTCGGTAGTAGTTGCTTCAGAAATTGAGAATAACAAGGTACATCGCCCTGATGAATTACTTGGCATAAAAGAAACAGGTTCCGCAGCCCTGTTGCATTGGGACGAAGTTGGGGATACAGGCTTTGGTAATTTCTATTTCAAAAGCTTCCCGGCTTATCAGGATACTTCCAATATTTACATGACCTGGAAAGGAGAGGAATCATTTCTGAATTTTGCCGTCAATCCGAATTTGCACGAATATTATTCAGACTGTATTCAATTAACGGTACAAGAATTTCTTGAAACCGAAGGGTTTAAGCTGGAAGATGTCGCAATGGTTTTTCCTCCTCAGATCAGTCCGGATTTCATTACGGAACTTGGAGAAAAACTGGAGCTAAAACGTGAAAAACTGGTTGATATCAGTGAAGAAGGAAAAGATTTGTTTACATCCTCTCTACCTTTGGCCATTCGTCATGCTCAACAGTACAACATGGTTAAAAAAGGGGATGTTGGATTGCTGATATCGGTAGCTTCGGGCATTCAGGTTGGATGCGCATTGTACTACTTCTAGTTCCTGAAGCACTAGGGCTAAAAGAAAACGGTTGAGAGGTGATAAAACAACACAAACTATTTATAATCATGCAACTAATCAAAAACACGTTCTTGTTAATTTTGATTTCAGGTGTTCTTGGGGCCTGCAATAGCACTTCTGACGAAGAAGCTATTCATCAAGTATTTGAAGAATATCAGGCGGCTCTGATCGTCCAGGATGGCGAAACAGCTATTAAGTATATAAATCAACCTACTATTGGTTACTATGACGAAATGCTTGAACTAGCTAAATCAGGAAGCAAGGAAGAGATTCAGGAAATGAGCATAGTGGATCAGGTTGCTGTGCTTTCGGCGCGCGTGAAGTTCACTCCAGAACAGCTGGAAGCTTTTACACCTGAAAACTTTGTTATTTACTCAATTAATGAAGGCATGATTGGTAGCCAGAGCGCTGCCCGGTTTAAATTTGACCGCGTAGCGCAAATAGAAGGAAATAAAGCGGCAGCCATCATTGGGCAAGAAGGGGCTGGTGAGCAAAAAGGGCCTCTTTCAGAGTTTCAATTCACTAAAGAAGATGGCCAATGGAAACTTGATTTAATCGCATTGCTGAATAATTCTAAACTCATTGTAGAACAACTGGCAGCTAGACAACAAATTGAAAAGCAGGATATGGTCGAGCGCATCGTTTTGGTAAACAATAAAATCGACTCTCTTCCGGCTGGTATTTGGAAAGAAGATGAACTATTGATAGAATAATGGCTCCATCATTAACAACTTCCTTTCTTTGACAAATTGTGTGGAACTTCAAAATGATAAGCCTTGAATGCCTTTGTGGCTGAAAGGATTATCATTTTGAAGTTCCATTTTCCACAATTTATGTCAAAGAACTACAACTTCTAATTGTGAATATTAAGCTGTTAGCGATTAGCAGCTAGAGGATAATTTTTAATTTATTAAAAGATTAGAATAAAATGGCTGAAACACGCAAAATACTTATCGAAGATACTTCTCTTAGAGAGGGAGAACAAATGGCACGTGTTGTTTTTACCGAAAAACAAAAACGCCAGATCCTGGATGGCTTACAAGAGGCGAATGTTCCTTATGCTGAAGTAGGTATTCCTGTTATGGGGGCTGCAGAGCTGAGAGATTTGCTAAGTATTATTAAAGATTATGATGAACCTGTTCTCATCGGCTGGAACCGGGGAATGATGAATGACCTCGAGCACTCTGCCCGCGCTGGTTTCCGTGGAGTACACATCGGTATCCCTACTTCACAGACGCATCTTCAGGGGCAATTGAAAAAAGATGAGAATTGGGTAATCGATACAGCTGGTGAGCTGGTTGAGTTTTGTATTAAAGAAGGTATGGAAGTGATTTCTGTAAGTGCGATCGATATGAGTCGCTCTGAAATCAGCTTTTTACAAAAATATGCCCAGGCTTTGGAACAGGCAGGAGCTACCCGCCTTCGCCTTTCGGATACCGTTGGTATTTTCAACCCGGAAAAAACCAGAGAAGTAGTAAGGGAGATTCGCAAAGTTTCAAACATTACTTTGCAAATGCACATGCATAATGATTATGGTCTTTCTTTGGCAAACATGCTTGCTGGTGTAGTGGAAGGAGCAGAACAAGTTCAGGTTACCGTTAATGGCCTTGGAGAAAGAAACGGCATCACTGCGCTTCATCAGGCAGCGGTAGCTCTGGAGCTTATGTATGGATTTGATACCGGGATCAACCTAAAAGCACTTAAGCCTTTGGCTGAAGTCGTGGCAGGCTTTACTAACTTCCCAATCGCTAATAATGAGCCTATTATTGGCCGTGGCGCATTTAGTCACGAGTCAGGTATTCACGTAGATGGAATGTTGAAGTCACAGGAAAGTTTCCAGGCTTTCGACCCGAAATTAGTTGGCCGTGAGCATGAATTTGTTTTAGGTAAACATTCAGGCTCCAGTTCTTTGCGTTGGTTCCTTTCACAAGAAGGGATTGAAGTGAGCCGGGAAGAAGCGAATGAACTGCTTCCATTCGTCAGAGAATTTGCTACCGAAATGGGGGGAAGCTTCAATCCGAAGTTTTTGGCTCTATTTTGGAAGATGTTTAGGAAAGTTGAAGGTTAAAAGTGGAAAAGTGTGCAACATAAGTCATCCCGAGTTTTCGGTATGACTTATGTTGCACACTTTGACAGCAATTCTCGGTTTGGAAATCCAAAACCAAATTTATGCCGCTTCGCAGCGATATTTTCTTTTGAGGGAGGCCGAAAGGGCTACTTCGCGCTCTTGGCGCGTTTATTTTTCAAAGTGAGAAATGCTGACACTTTGATACTTTTCTTACTTTATTTTCATATATTTAGCAATGTGAATTGTTCAATATCCTAATATAAATAAAAATTAATATAATATGAAACCAACTATCAAAGCATTTCTTTTTATTCCGTTAGCTTGTTTGCTAATGATTTCTTGTGTTTCCAAAAAACAGTATGCAGGCCTTGAATCTCAGCTTGAGCTTGCAAAAAAAGACTACACAAGTTGCAGCAAAGACTTAAAAGAATACATGGATAGGCTCAATGCTTGTAATCAGGAAAATGAACGCTTAAAAGGTGACCTTAAAGCGTCTGATAACAACCTGGCCCTTCGCCAGGAGCAGGTAAATGACCTGAAGGAACAACTGGAAGATCTCAGAGCTATTCGCGATAAGCAGCTTTCTACTGTAGATCAATTAACTGAATTATCTCAATCTTCAAGTGATAATATCAAAGAAACGCTTTCCCAGTTAGAAGGGAAAGACAAATACATCAAATTGCTTCAGTCTGCCAAGTCAAGAGCTGATTCCATTAACCTGGCTTTAGCGGTTAATTTAAAGAGAGTACTAAAGGGGGGAATAGAGGATGAAGATGTAGAAGTAAAAGTGGATAAAACCGTAGTCTTCGTTAATCTTTCTGATAAAATGCTTTTTCAGAGCGGAAGCTCGAATATTACGTCCAGGGCAAATGAAGTGCTTGGTAAAATTGCTACCATCATCCAATCTCGTCCTGAATTGGAAGTAATGGTAGAGGGATATACCGATAATGTGCCCATCAAGAACAGCTGTATTCAGGATAATTGGGATCTGAGTGTGAAAAGAGCAACCTCGGTGGTCAGAACCTTACAAAAAGATCACAATGTAGATCCGAATCGCCTGATCGCTGCCGGACGTGGCGAGTACAATACCTTGGCCAGTAATGCTACGGCAGAAGGCCGCTCAACTAACCGACGTACACGCATCATCATTTTACCAAAGTTAGATCAATTTTACGATTTGTTGAATCCTAATAATATTCCTGATTAAAAGACTTTATTCTAAAGTAAATTCTGTTGCGGATGCGTAAAAAGAGGAGGCTCACGCCTCCTCTTTTTACGCATCCGCAACAGAATTTATCACCAAATTGTCTATGGGTATTCAAGCTCAACTAGAAAAAAGAAGCCGTCTAAAGTATCAAGGATTTAGTTCTTGAAGCACTAGTCTTTGTGTGAATTATGTTCCGCAACAAGTCGTTTGCAGGCGTACATTGTTCCTCCAAAAGAAGGAAATTCAGTGGAAGAACAAATTTTGATTTGCTCCACTTGCCAGGAGCAAATCGAAGATCCGGATTGTATGGATCCAAACCACTGGCGTTGTTTAAATGATAGTATGTGGAGCGAAGTTCCGGCCGTTCAGGTAATTTCTTACCGGATGCTTTCCCGATTGCGTGCAGAGGGATGGCCTCAGGAACTGCTGGATATGCTTTACCTCGACGAGGACACGCTGCATTGGGCAAAAGCAACGGAATCGGAAGATGGAGAGGAACTTGTTGTACACCTCGATAGTAACGGGGCGGTATTGAATGCTGGCAATACGGTAACGCTCGTTAAAGACCTTCGTTCTTTGATAAATTGTGTGGAGTTTAAAAATGATAAAACCTGAATGCCCTGGTGGCTGAAGGGATTATCATTTTTAAACTTCATTTTATCACAATTTATGTCAAAGAACCAAGATCCTAATGTGAAAGGAGCTAGTTTTACAGCTAAAAGAGGAACAGCCGTTCGTCGAATTTCATTGGTCAGTGATAATCCCGGGCAGATAGAAGGCCGTGTGAACGGGCAACAGATTGTCATCTTAACAAAATATGTGAAAAAGCAAAAATAGCCAGCATTAGTCAAATATTTTCACGATCTTTGCACTTTTATTAGGTTAAAGGTTGAAAGTAAAAGGATAATAAATGTCATCTTTTACCTTGAATCTTTATTTCTTGACCTTAAATTTTTTTCTTTTGGTATCATTTAAACACTTAGGTCTTTCAAACCAAATTTTGAAAGTTATCACAGAGCTTGGTTTTGAAAAACCAAGTGAAATTCAAGCACAAGCCATTCCCCAACTCCTTGACGGCTTTTGTGATTTTATCGGCTTAGCACAAACAGGTACCGGTAAAACAGCTGCCTTTGGACTGCCCCTTCTCGAACGCGTCGATCCTCTTCAACCTACTACCCAAGCGCTTATCCTGGCTCCAACCCGAGAACTAGGGCAGCAAATTGCAGAGCAACTGGAAATCTTTAGCAAATATCTGGATCAGGTAAATGTTCTGGCTGTTTATGGTGGAGCCTCCATTTCCACTCAAATCAAAGCTCTAAGAAAGCCCCAACATGTCATCATTGCTACTCCTGGTCGCCTGCTGGATCTTATTCAGCGCAAATCCATTAACCTGGAACGCTTGAAATTCCTCGTTCTGGACGAAGCAGATGAAATGCTCAATATGGGTTTTCAGGAGGATCTGGATAAAATATTGAGTTATACGCCTGAGCACAAGATGGTCTGGCTTTTTTCAGCAACCATGTCTCATGAAATTAGCCGAATCGTTAAGAAGTACATGGACGATCCGATCGAGGTGAAACTCAACCGGAAAAATGAAGTCAATAAAAATATTGAGCATCAGTATACACTGGTAAGGCCTTCAGATAAGGCGCAGGCTCTGGTCCGCTTTTTAGATGTCGATCCGGAAATGCGCGGCGTTGTTTTTTGCCGTACAAAACGAGATACACAAGAACTGGCAGATATGCTCATTCATCGGAACTACAAGGTGGATGCTCTCCACGGCGATCTGACCCAACGTCAACGTGATAAGGTTATGCGTCAGTTTAAAGCCAAAGATCTTCAGGTCCTTGTCGCTACCGATATTGCTGCCAGAGGGATTGATGTGGATGATCTTTCCCATGTTTTTCATTTTGCCCTGCCAGATGATATGGCTTACTACACACATCGAAGTGGCCGGACTGCAAGAGCGGGTAAAAAAGGGGTTTCTATTGCTTTCATCGGTTCGCGTGATCGATTCCGAATTGATTGGCTTTCAAGACAATTAGGCATTTCATTCAAGAAAATACTCATACCTAATGCTCAGGATGTTTATAATAGCCGCATCGAAAAATGGGGTCAGCAAATATTAGAAAAACATCCTAACGGCAAACTGAATCCAAAACTCCTGGATAAAGTTAGCGATCTCTTTGAAGATCTTTCAAAAAGTGAACTGATCGAAAAGTTACTAGCTTACGAAATTGAAAAGTTTGGTATCGGTTCCTCGAAAGATCTGAATGATTCTGAAGAAAGAGATCGAAGGGGCGGACAACTTGGAGGACGCGACAATCGCGACAATCGGTCCTATAGAGGTGATCGAAAATCCTACAAAAAGAAAGGTTCGGGTTCAGGCAAGGGAAAAAAATATTATAGTAAAAAAAGGAAGTAATGATGCTGTCTCATAAGTAGGTTCGTTGCGCATGGCAGGAAATTTTCTTTTTTGAGAGGCGTTCTTTTTTTAAAATTTTAAAAAAAGAACGCCTCTCAAAAGAAAATACTCCTCCCGAGCCAAACGAATTACTTGTGAGACAGCCTCATTACCTCCTTTTAAAGAAAACCAGAATACTATGAAAAGTCTGAAAACGTCTATCACCATAGAGGCGGCACCCTCTGTTGTTTGGGATATCCTAATGGATTTTGAAGCTTACCCCGATTGGAATCCCTTCATTAAAAACAGCTTGCCTCCAGACAAAATCTCCTTATTTATTATAATTACTTCTTCAAAGAGTTAATGATTTCCTCTTGACGAATTACATGAAGGGTAAGCTCTTCTACTTTTTCCAATAATTTCATAGAAAGTGTAGCCAGGCTCATTCCGTTTTCTTTCATTGCAGTACCAGAAGGAACACCAGGAAGGTGTTTGTTAGCATTGATGAAAGCCTTTACCTCTGAAAGTGGGCTTAGGTTGTAGTCAGCAGCAAACACATAGTCTGCTGGCTTTAGAGAAGTGCCGTTCAGTATTAAATCACCAGTTGCTGCATCAAGATGAACGGTTACATCACCTGCAGCGTTCAATAATCTAACGTCACCATTGCTATCGTTGCCTCCAAGGGTAATGTTTCCATCACCACCGTCAATAAATACCGTTTGGAAACCGGTAGCATTTTTCAGCGTAACATCGCCTTGAGTACCAGAACCTCCAAGGTAGAAGTTACCATAACCTGCATCGAGGTGTGCTGTTAATCCACCTTCAGCATTTAGCATGCGAATATCGCCATTGCTGCCATTTCCACCCATTGTAATGTTTCCGCTACCACCGTCTAGATGAAGGGTTTGAGAGCCTTCGCCATTTTTCAACACAACATCTCCCTGAGTACCTGCACCTCCCATGTGAAGGTTACCCGTTTCACCGTCGATATGTACCGTAAGGCCACCTTCAGCGCTCAATAAGCGAGCATCGCCATTACTGCCATTGCCTCCCAGAGTAATGTTACCGCTGCCACCATCAATGTGAACGGTTTGAGAACCATTGCCATTTTTTAGCACAGCATCTCCCTGAGAACCCGCACCACCAAGGTGAAGATTACCGTTTTCACCATCGATATGTACAGTAAGACCACCAGTTGCATTTAATAAGCGAGCATCACCGTTGCTTCCATTGCTGCCCAGTGTGATGTTGCCGCTGCCACCATCAATATGAACGGTTTGAGAGCCATGTCCATTTTTAAGAACAACATCTCCCTGAGAACCCGCACCACCAAGGTGAAGATTGCCATTTTCACCATCGATGTGTACCGTGAGGCCACCGTCTGCATTTAACAAGCGAGCATCACCATTACTGCCATTACTACCTAGTGTGATGTTTCCACTACCGCCATCAATATGTACTGTTTGAGAGCCTCTTCCATTTAAAAGAACAGCATCTCCTTGAGTGCCTGCACCTCCAAATACTACATTACCTGTTTCTCCGTCCAGGTGAATACTTACTCCGCCATCTTTCGTTTTTACTCTTACATCACCGTTGTGGCCTACGCCACCTAAGCTAATATTACCGGAACCCCCATCGATATGAACGCCTGTGTTTCCGTTGGTGTCCAAAAGAATAACATCACCTTGGGATCCAGCACCTCCCAGTTTAAGGTTACCAGAACCACCATCGATGTGTACTCTCATTTTTCCCTCATCGTCCATCAATCTAATATCGCCATTGCTGCCATTTCCACCTGCGTGGATGTTTCCATCGCCACCATCCAGGTGAATGGTTTGCGTGCCGTCTTCTTTGCAAAGAGAGATATCTCCCTGAGCGCCTTGACCGCCCAATTTAATGTTTGCGGAATTGCCAATAAGGCTACCAGTCGTCTGCCCTGCTTCATTTTGCAGACTAATTTCGTTGAAGTTGTTTGACATTGTGGAAATTATTTAATGTTAAGAATTTACGTTCTTTGACAAATTGTGTGGAACTTCAAAATGATACGCCTTGAATGCCCTTGTGGCTGAAAGGTTTATCATTTTGAAGTTCCATTTCTCACAATTTATGTCAGAGAACTAGAATTTATAAGCAAGTTTACGCAAGAAAAGGTTGCTGGGGGGTGAATGGAGTATTAAATTTGTATTAACAATCTTGGTACTTCGGTTTTCATTTACGCCTTTAAGACTGGTGTTTTTTTATTAGTAACAGATAAGCCTGATTTAATACTTACTTGATAATCGCTGAAACCTACTTCATATGAAAAATTCTGAACAAAGAACATCCTACCCGGAATTGCGGTGGCTGGATACCACTGCTGAAATTCTTGACAATCGATTCCGCATTCCGGGTACAAATATCCGTTTTGGGCTGGATTCTATCATTGGCCTTTTTCCATATGTCGGAGATGTCTTTACTTTTTTTTGTAGGGGGCTTCCTCATCATTGTCATGTCTAGAAAAGGAGCTAGCGGTATGCTTGTTCTCAAAATGGTTTTTAATTTATGGATAGATTGAGCGATAGGAACAATCCCATTACTCGGTGATCTCTTTGATTTTCGCTATCGGGCGAATCTACGAAATGTGAATCTCCTTAAAGAACATTATGACGAGGGCAGGCATCAAGGCAGTGCGTGGTGGGTTGTTTTCTTGATTTTGATAGTGTTATTGTGTTTGGTCGGTTTGTCCGTTTATGTGATATGGCGGGTTTTATACTGGATCGTAACCTGAAAAAGGCCGCCTCTTTCCTTATGTTTTCGGTTTTTTGGGTTAGGAAAGAGACGGCAGAATCCGGCTTTATGAGGTTAAGCTTGTTTTGCAACTTAGCTTAATTAGGTTTCGTTCTTTTATCCTAAGAAAATGAAGTTGCGTTACTTAATTCAAAATTCTTTTTTGAATTAAGTACTCTTGAACCTTTAAAAAACAACTTCGACTTTTTGACTGCTTGTTTTGGTATTTTGCCTCGTTGCGAATACTTGCCGTAGCCTCCATCTCAATGTCGTCAACGTAAGCTTTTTTTGCCTGGCGCTTTAGCGCCAGGTGTAATGTCGGTATTTGTCGGGGCTTTAGCCCATTAAGCAACTGCAGAACAAGTATATTAATAACAAAAGGGCTAAAGCCCACGCTGATCGTTATTTCTCCCGGCACTGAAGTGCCGGGCAATAAAGAGCTTAAGTTGCTAGCATTAATCGTTAGCCTTTAATCATCAAACGCATTTATAGCTGAACATGGATATGATCGTCGTGCCTTACAGAAGCACAGCCATGAAATCTTACTTTCGGATTATTCTGTAAACCCAGGCGCTGCTTAAGGTGAGGTTCGATGAAAATCTTTTTTACTTCAGGCAGTTTAGATAATTCCCGAATAAGTTTTGTATTAAGTGCTTGATCAAAGGAGTATTTTTTTAAGATTTTCTGTGAAGTCCATTTTTGTAGTAAACTATACTGGAAATATCCTGATGCTTCGCATAGCTTTGGCTGGTTTTTTTCCCCTGTCCCGGGGCTTTCAACAACACCATATCCATGAAAGGAAAGACCTTTGTTCAAAAGAGTATGGGTCGATTTATTCCTGTAAATAAAGGCGAGGTCAATTTTTTCTCCATCATCATGACTTTTATGCGGCAAAAGGGGAAATCCTTCGAAAAAGGGAAAGTTGCAATCGAGGTAAACCAATATTATCCTTTCTTTTTTCATCTTGCTGGCTGTTTTTAAAATAGCCCTTTTCAGTACAGGCTTTACATAATGGCGATTGGCTAGAAAGGTGAACCAGTTGGCTGGTTTAATAGCCATGGATTTTTCTTTAAAAACGGGCATGGGAACGCGCCCATATCGTTTGGCAAGAGGCGGGACGATCAAGACACAAAAAGCCGTGTAGTAAGCCAGGAAAACGAATAGAAGAAAGCTTGTTTGAAAAAAAGAATTCTTAAATGGTTTTCGCAGCAGTGCTCTAAAGGGGATGAAACTCAAGTATAGCAATCCACCTATTTGCGTAATTAATGTCAATAACAGGGTTAGTGTCAGGTCTCTACCAATTCTCAGCAATTTTTTTAGCATAAGCAATCTGTTTTGTATCTTTAGTACTTTGTAAGCTAAGTTAATGAATGTTTTGAACGAAGGGTTTTTTTTCAACTTCGTTCAAAGCCTGAGGAAAAAAGGACAAGTAAAATGGGTAGGGTATTATTTTCCTGATACCTTATTATTATAATCAATAAATGCACGAGACTAAATAAATTCTACAACACCACAAAAATGCTTAAAATTATTTTCTAATGAAATGGCAAAACCCTTTACCAATTCTTTTTCTTCTGTTTTTCTATGGCACTACAACAAATGCTCAAAATCACGAAGTTGCCTGGATTAAAAATATTGGCGGAAACAGCGAAGATATTTTCACCGATCTAAAACCATCACTTAATGGCGGTTACATTGGTCTGATTCGATCTCGCTCAACAGATGGTATATTTGAAGGTAATTATGGAAAAAGAGATACTTATCTTGTAGAAGTAGATGAAAATGGCGAAACCATGTGGTCTAAAAACTATGGGGGAGAAGAAAGTGAATGGCCTTCTATTTTACTTCCTACTTGTGATGGTTACATTGTATCGGCCAATACTCAATCCAACCTGTTGAATGGTCACGAACATAAAGGTTCCAGAGATTCCTGGATCTTTAAAGTGGATAAAGAGGGTGATATCCAATGGGAAGTCGTTTTGGGAGGATCCGGATTTGATGCCCCACCGATTATCCGTCCTTATGGAGAAAATGGTTGCATCGCTTTCATTACGACCCGATCCAACGACGGAGACTTTCAGCTTGATGAGGCCCCGGGCGTATCCACGTCTTGGCTATTAAAGATTAATGGGGATGGGGAGATCTTATCGAAAAAACAAATTCCGGAACTGAATGGCATCGGGGTGGGGAATTTCTTAATTCGAGATGATGGCTACATTTATGGTTCCTCCGTAGACGGGGAGTCATTTCAGGATTATGACCTGGTTCTTTTTAAATGCACGCTTTCCGGTGAAATGATTTGGCAGCGTACGATTGGTGGTTCGCGTAATGAGAGCGGCGGCTTTTTGTACCCTATTGATGAAGAAACTTTTTTCGTGACAGGCTGGACGGAGTCCGACGATCTTGATGTTCCTCAGGAACTAGGCTTTTTGGATACGTGGGTGCTGGTGGTTAATAATGATGGAGAAGTCCTAAGGCAGCGATTAATAGGAGGAGATAATCTCGATTATTTTTCACATCTGGAAAGAAATACCAAAGGGGAATTTTTAATCGGCCTTAAAGGGAGCGGCATTGATACTTTTGATATTCCCAATTATTCCATGTGTATTTTTAAGATTTCTACCTCCCTCGAATTATCTGACCCCATCGTGCTGGATATTGATTCGGTGCAAAATGAACTTGGGGAGTTTGTGTCTTTACGGGAAGACCATATCATGTTGAGCATTGGTAATGTTACCAATAGCGACTACTCGGATGAGGTTTACTTAGGTCGAATTGATTATTTGAACGCTCCCAAGCCCAAGCGCCATTTTTCGGTTTACCCGAACCCTGGCAGGAACTGCGTGAAAGTTTCTACCTTTGAGGAATATCCGGTAAACATTAATTTTTATAACACCATCGGGCAGTTTGTGCATCAGGAACAACTTATCGGACCTTTGCAACATCTTAGTTTTGAACATCTAAATCCGGGTATTTACATGATTACCATAGAAGGGAAAGAGGAAGAACCTGAGCCGGTGAAGTTTTTCGTCCACTAGTTCCTGAAGCACCAGGAAGAAAGTAGAAGGCAATCCACTCATGTATAAACTTTCTTACTTCCGTCCACTCTCAAGCACATTTTGGAGGATCAAATGGCTGTTCAGGCCTTTAAAATGCTCGAGATGAAGGCGGAAATAATCGATGATTTGAAGTAAAATATTTTGTCTTTCAGAGCGATGAATAGATAGCAGGTGGCTATTTTCCAGGGAGCAATCCCGGATTAAAGCCATCAGCTTGCTTTGAGAGGTGTTCAAAGTGTGTAATGAAGCGGCTTCTTCTTCAACAAATAAACCTTCCTGAAGATCGAGTAAAGGAGTTTCCTGGCAACAATCGCCACCGGGAAGAAAGCCAAGATGATACGCTAATTTTAAAGCGTAAACAAGATGGATATTCGCAAAAGAATATTGGGTTTGATCGAGGAAAATGAAGCTTTCCCGGACGAATTCATATAGAGATGGGCCCGGTTCCACGCCCTTAATCGTTTTCTGGCTAAGTTCGGTCATAAATAAACCGACTGCTCCCTTTTTAAAATCAAAAGGCAGGCTGTTGTATATATACGCTGATTGAACCTCCTTCAGCCTGTTGATCTCCCGGTCTGTACGTTGATAAGCAACGAATTCGATTATAGACATCAAGCTGAGCAAGTTAGCTTTTGCCTGGCTTTTTCCGCTTCTTACACCCTGAACAATGTAAGTTGCTGGCCCGAATTGATCTGTAAGAATTTCGCAGATCAGCCCGCTTTCCCCGTATTTTATTGATCGAAGGACTATACCTTGTGCTTTTACCAGCATTTTGTAATGATTCTAGTTCTTTGTAACTTCCAATGTGAGTTCGCTAATTGGCAGAACACTCAACTGCTCAATAGTTGCGATTTTTTTATAAATTTAGTTCCTGAAGCACTAGTGCTTCAAGAACTAAATCCTTGACACTTTAGACGGCTTCTTTTGGCG